>DATGUA010000054.1:0-49523 GCA_035301545.1 Tissierellaceae bacterium
AAAAATAAGCTTCAAGCTTTAGAAGGTAGACCTCTTTTAGTAGATACAGGAAATGAAGAAGTTAATAAGATGTTTAATGGATATATTAGAGTGTTGATGGGTTATGATTATGAAACAGCAGAAAAAGTAAAAGGATTATAAAAGAATAGGATCTAAAAATATCCTCTTTTTAATGAAGAGGATATTTTTATTGGAAAATTTGAGATAAAATATATTTAATAATTCTTGTTCACTAATTAATTCTAAATCATTAACAAAATATTTTCTCATCATAGGAATAACTATATATCCTCCACCAAAAGTAAAGGCACTAATAGAAAATGTAATTCTAAAAATAGAAAGATATAATTTTAAATGTCTAGATTTTATCATAATACTACCTCCAAAAAATCAATTTTCGACATTGTCCATTATATACCTTGCATGGATATAAGTACAATAGTATAATCTAATATAATCTAGGTCTGAGATCTAATGAATATAAAACATATTAAATATTGAATATGAGGTGTTATTTGTATGTCTAGTTTTTATGAAGTAGTTATAACTGAAGATGCAGCACCTGTGAAAGCAATTGTTCATGGCATTAGAAAATTTGGTATGCATTGGCATGAAGAGTTAGAAGTAGTCCTAGTACTAAAAGGATCCATAAAGATTAGAATAGGAGAAAATCTATACATATTAAAACAAAATGATTTGATCCTTATTAATAGTAAGGAAATTCATAGTACAGAAAAAACGAATGAAGAGAACATGGTTCTAGCTTTACAGATCCATCCAGATTATTATAGATATTTTTATCCGGAATTTTCACATATAAGATTTAATTGTAATTCTTTCTATGAAAATAAAAACAATGTAGGGAAATATGATTTAATCAGACATATAGTAGCAAAAATCTTTTGGGAACTTAATAAGAAAGTTGATGGTTATAGGCTTACAATAGCTAATGGCCTAAATAATCTAGTTAGTCATCTTATTAATAATTTTGATAACGACATAATTAAAGGTGATAATGATAGGGTTCTGACTAGAGATATAGAAAGAATAGAAAGTATACTAAAATATATAGATTATAATATAGAAAGAAAAATAACATTGAAAGAAGTATCAGAATATGAAGGTATAAGCTCATACTATTTATCTCACTTCTTTAGAAAAAATATAGGTATATCATTTCAACAATATTTAAATATTAAAAGATTAGATAAGGCTGTAAATTTATTATTAAGTACGGATAATAATATTATAGATATTGTATTTCAAACCGGATTTTCTAGTACAAATTATTTTAACAGAGTATTTAGAGAATATTATAATTGTACACCTACAGAATATAGAAGGGATAATAGGAATGGAGAAAGTCAAAATACAAATTATATAAATAAGAAGAGTAAATCCTATCTAGATGTAGATAGAGTGTCAGTATTTGAAAGCTTATTTAAGTACTTAAATCTTTCGCCTTCTAATATTAAAGCTGAAACTAGATACTCTATAAATACTGTTAAAGAAAATATAATTATAGATATTAATAAAAGTGAAGAAAAGAAATACAATCCCTATTGGAAAAATTTAATATGTTTTGGAAGAGCCTCTGAGGGATTAAGATTAAGTGTGCAAAGACATATTAGAGAAGTACAAAGAGAAATTTCATTTAATTATATAAGATTTCATGGAATATTTTCGGATGAAATGATGATATATAATATAAATGAAGAGGGAAAAGTATCATATAATTGGACTTATGTAGATGAGCTATTTGACTTTTTTATGGAAATAAATATAAAACCTTTCATAGGATTAGGATTTATGCCATCTGAATTAAAACGTTCAGATGAAACAGTATATTGGTGGAAAGGAAATATATCTCCGCCAAAAAATATTAATTTGTGGACAGATCTAGTTAAAGAATTTGTAAAACATTGTATAAATAGATATGGAATAGAAGAAGTAAAGACTTGGTATTTTGAAGTGTGGAATGAACCAGAACTTGAATATGTATTTTGGGCAGGTACTAAAGAAGAATACTTTCAGTTTTTTAAAGACACAGTTCTAGCTGTAAAATCCATAGCTAAAGAATTAAAAATAAGTGGACCAGCAGTAAGCCCTGGTATTATAATGAATAGTACATGGTTAGTAGATTTCTTAAAATATACTAAAAAGAATAATATTACTTTAGACTTTATATCTGCACATATTTACCCAGAATATATACCTACAGAAGAAACTCATGAAGTAGAAGAATTACTTAAACAAGAAAGACAAAATCAAATTTCAATAGAAGAATCAACTATTTATCATGATAAAGACCATACACAGACTACCATAAGGTATATAAATGATAAAAGTCAAGAAATATTAGGACTAATACCAGAAATTCATATAACAGAATGGAACACATCATCACAATTCGGCAATCTAATCCACGATACAGTATATGTGTCAAGCTATATAACAAAAAATATATTAGATTCAATAGGAAAAGTGGAGTCTTTAGGATATTGGGCATTAACTGATATATTTGAAGAAAATAAATTAGGGGTGTCTCATTTTCATGGTGGATTTGGTCTAATAAATAAAGATGGACTTAAAAAACCGTCTTATTATGCCTATTATTTATTAAATAAATTAGGTAATACTATAATAGAACAAAGAGATGGATATATAGTAACAAGAAATAATGAAGATATACAAATCCTAGTTTATAATTTTGCTTATTTTGATAAATTGTTTCTAAGTGGAGATACGTCAGCATTAGATCATAAAGAAAGATATAATATATTTGAAAAAGTACCTTCAAGAGAAATAAATCTGGATATACTAGGACTGAATGGTAATTATAAGATAAGAAAATATAAATTAAATCAAGATAATGGATCAGTTTATGATGAATGGGTAGGATTAGGAGCTCCAGAAAATATGACTGGAGAAGAAATTAGATATCTAGAAGGAATATCTAAACCTAAAATAAGTATAGAAGAAGTAAAAATAGATGAGGAATATAATAATAAAATATGTATACCAGTACATGGTATAGAATTAATAACAATTAATAAGATTATTTAACGATAAAAGTCCTGACTCGATTTAAATCGAATCAGGATTTTTTAATTTTATATTTTGATTATTTATATATGAGATGGACATACTGATAAAGGAAATAAATGGAGGTATGTAAAATCTGTATATCGATAGGTTAAAACTGTTAGTAGTTTAAAATATACTATTTTACTAAGAAATATAGAAAATAACAATATATATACTATGAAACAACAAGTATAATATAGAAGAAGTGGAATATATTGGTTACAATAAGGTAAAATATTAAAATACAAGGAGGAGGATTAAGTGAAACTTGGATCAAAGCAAACTAAGATAAGTGTAATATTATTATTAATCTTTGCATTATTTATGCAAATAGCAGGACCTGTAGTAGAAGTCTATGCTGATAATAATGAGGAGATTAATGACCAAGAGGAGGTGGAGGTAGAAGAAATCAAGGAAGAGGAAGAAAATGAAGAAAAAAATGCTGAAAAAACAGATGAACAAGAAAATGAAGATAAAGCCGAAAAGACAGAAGATAATGAAGTAGTTGAAGATAAAAAAGAAAACAAAGTAGAGAATAAAGAAAACAAAGTAGAGAATAAAGAAGATAAAAAAACAGATAAGAAAGTTAAAGAACAGAATAAGAAACAAGAAGATGATGAAGCAAAAGATAAAGAAGAAATCAAACCTTTGGCTGAGGAAGGGAAAGATTTAGGTAGTAGTATCTTTACAGATGTAAAAATAGAAATGAATGGTCAAGAGTTAGAAGAAGGTACTACAGAAATAGAAATAACAGATGGCTTACAATTGGGATTTACTTTTGATTGGGAACTATCTGATGATCTTGATTTAAATGCGGGAGACTGGGCTCAAATGAAACTACCAGATCAATTACATGGTATACCTGGTCAAACGACTGGTCCTTTACTTGAAAATGGAGTAGAGGTGGGAACCTATGAACTCACAGAAGATGGCTATTTAAGAGTTGAGTTTAATGATGAGCTAACAGAAAAAAGTGACCGATCTGGAAAGGTAGGCTTCTTATTAGAATTTGATGTAACAAAATTTGAAGATGATGTTAATCAAAGCATAAAATTTGAAGAACCAATTAATAAAGAATTTATTATTAAAGCTAAACCAGGTGGAGAGGTTCATGATATTAAGAAGTTTGGGGCAGCAAATGAAAACATTAACCCAGAATATCTTAACTGGACCATTGATGTAAATACAAAATTAGAAAATCTAACAAATGCAACAGTAGAAGATATTATACCAGAAGGATTAGAATTAGACATTGATAGTATTGAAGTTTATGAGCTTACAGTAGGATATGAAGGTAAGCTTACTGAAGGGAATAAAATAGATGGTTTAAACATAACTGAAACAGATTCAGGATTTGCAGTTGATTTAGGAGAAACAGATAAAGCATACAGAATCAAATATAAAACAGATATAACTGAATTTAAGAGTGAATTTACCAATGATACAGTTCTTAAAGATAAGGGTAAAGAAAAGGCTAAAGATGAATATACAGTAACTGGTCTTGAAAGAGGATCCTCAATAGAAAAAGAAGGATGGATAAATAATCAAAATAAAGATCAGATTATCTGGCAGATTAATGTAAATAAGTCTGAGTCTAGTTTGAAGAATGTAAAAGTTCTAGATGAGATACCAGAAGGATTAACTGTAGATAGTATTAGAGTTTGGGAACTAAACAAAGCAGGTAACGACTGGGGTTATGGTAAGGAGTTAGAAGGCGACTTTAAGACATTCCCAGTTGACCTTGGTGATATTGACGGTGCTTATAGAATTGAAGTAATTACAGATATTGATTACGATTCTTTTGAAGAATATACAAAAGAACTTGATTTCTTAAATGAAGCGAAACTTGAAGTAGATGGTAAAGAAGTAGATAAAGATGATGCTACTGTTAAAGTAGAAAGAGAATCACTTCTTGAAAAAGAGGGATGGGAATCTACTGATTATGGCGATTCTAAGATTTCTTGGAAAATACATGTAAACAAAGCGAAGCATCCGGTTAAAAATGCAGTAATAAAAGATACGATAGGCCAAGGTTTAGAACTAATCGAAGATACAATCAAAGTTTTCGATAGTAATAACCAATCAGTAGATATTGAAGATAGGTTAGAAATTACTGATGATGGTTTTACAATCAATCTTGGTGATATTGATAGTGAATATAGAATCGAATATGATACTAAAATCACAGAAAATCTACCTGAAGGCCAAGAAGGATATAAGAATAAGGTAGATTTAGAAGGTGATGGTTTAGAAGGTGACGGTGTAGGAGAGGATGACACTACAAAAGAACCTACTGTAAAACCAGATAAAGCTAATGATTATAAGAAAGAAAACGAACATTGGAAGGTTATAGAAGATGATATAAGCTATGATGGTTTAAACTATACTGAGAAAACAATGAGTTGGAAGCTAACAGTTGATGCTATCAAAGAAGAAATTACTGAACTTAAGATTACCGATTCTTTTGAACTAGAGAAATCAATGAAATTTATTGCTGATTCCTTAAGAGTTCTTGTAGGAGAGGATATTCTAGTAGAAAATATAGATTATACTCTAATAGACAAGGGTGTAGATGGTTTTGAACTTGAATTCATCGGAGAACACAAACCATTAGAAAGAGCAAAATATGAAATTTACTTTAAAACATCTTTTGATCGAAATGAAGTTTTAGATGCTGGAGGGGAATTAAATCCAGGAAGTGAATACAAAAATACTGTCACCTATACAGGTAAAACGAAAGATGTAGAAGGAAATGAAAAAGATTTTAAGGAAGAACGGGAAGCAAACTATTGGAAAAATGAAGAATATGTTAATGGCGGTAAGAAGTCTGGTTCTTTAGACAGAGAAAATCGAACAATTGATTGGGAGATATTTGCTAATGCGACAGGTCAAAACCTAACAGGCGGACCATTTGTTATAACAGATAGACTAACTCAAGGCGACCAGACCTTAAACGAGGACGTAAAGGTTTATGAATTTAGCCTTGGAAAAGATGGTGACTTCATCAAAGGTGATGAAATTACTGAAGGCTTTAATCTAGCTTATAAGGAAGAAAAGGATGGCTTTACTCTAACCTTTGAAGATGGAGTAGATAAGCCAGTTTTAGTAGAGTTTAGCTCTAAAATCAACGGAATATCTGAAGAATGGTACAAAAACCAAGCAAGAGTTACAGATATTACAGAGGAAGAAAAAACGTATGATGGTGAAGTTAGATATGACAAACATAATAAGTTTATAAACAAAGAAACTACAAATATTGATGGAGATATAACTTATACAGATGACGAAATTGAGTGGGAAATAAGCTTAAATGAAAGCTTATCAGACATTAAAAATGCTGTATTTAAAGATACAATCAGTGAAGGATTAATCTTAGTAAATGATAGTATTAAAGTTTACGAAGATTCTATCGCTGAAGATAAAAAAGTTGATTTAGCTGAAGATGCTATCACAATTAAACCTAATGATGCAGGTGGTACAGAACTATCAATCAATCTAGGTGACATTGAGGAAAGTAGATATTTTATAACCTATAAGACAGTTGTTGTTGCTACAGAAGGAAAGATTAGCAATGAAGCCTCCTTATTCGGTGGAGAAGAAGAGCTTGGAAACTCAGGTAAGAAAGAGTATGAAGCAAGACAGTCATCATGGGGAACAGGTTCAGGTAAAGATAGAGGTCAAATTGAGATTATCAAAGTTGACTCAGAAACAGAAGAGCCAATTGAAAGTCCAGCGACATTTGAACTTTATTACCTCCTAAATGGTGAGAAGCAAATTGTAACCGGGGAAGCTCAAGTAACGGAAGATGGTAAGATTCAATATGGTAATTTACCATTTAGAACTTATTATCTGAAAGAGATAGAAGCACCAGAAGGTTATGTATTATTGGATGAAGTAATAGAGATAGAATTAGATAAAGATAATAAAGAAATAAGCAAAGAGGTAGAAAATACAAGGGTAAGTCAAAAGACAGATATAGAAGTAGATAAGAAATGGATTGATATAGAAGAAAGTAATAGACCTGATGAAATAGAAGTTAAATTACTTCGAAATGATAAAGAAATTGATGCAGCTACAATTACTAAAGAAAATGACTGGGCACATACCTTTACTGATTTAGATCTAACAGATAAAAATGGTGAAGGGTATAAATATACAGTAGAAGAGGTAAAAGTAGATGGATATGTAACAGATGTTAAAGGTAATGTAGAAGATGGATTTACCATAACAAATACTATGGAATGGACATCGATCGAACCAGGAAAAACAAAAGTAGATGTAGAGAAAGTATGGAAAGGTAAGAAACAAGATAAAGTAACAATTAAATTATTAGCAAATGGTAAAGAAGTAGATTCAATAGAATTATCTAAAGAGAACGACTGGAAACATACTTTTAAGGATCTACCAGTAGTAGAGGATATAGAAGATGAAGAAGTAATAGAGTATACAGTAGAAGAAGTAGGGATAGAGGGATATGAAGTAGAGATTACAGGAGACCAAAAAGAAGGATTTACTGTAACGAATACAGAAATAGAAGAAGAAGATCCAGAAGATCCAGAAGATCCAGAAGATCCGGAAGATCCAGAAGACCCAGAAGATCCAGAAGACCCAGAGGATCCGGAAGATCCAGAAGATCCGGAAGATCCAGAAGGTCCAGAAGACCCAGAAGATCCGGAAGACCCAGAAGATCCGGAAGACCCAGAAGACCTAGAAGATCCAAAAGGGCCAAAAGGACCAGAAGATCCAAAAGGGCCAGAAGGCTCTGGCAAACCAGGACTTCCAAAGACAGGTACTAATACTAATATGTTTATAGCCTTATATGTATTAGGAGTAGTATCAATAATAGCAGGATTTATCTTAAAAAGAAAAGCAAGATAAATAGAAACAAAAATAGCAATAAAAACACTCCATTTTGAAAATGGAGTGTTTTTATATAATAATTATTTTAATTTTAAAAGTTTAATCCTTCTCTATGAATACCTATACTTAGTATTAACCCTACAGATATCATGTTTACAAGCATAAATGTACCACCATAGCTTAAAAAAGGAAGGGGAATTCCTGTTATGGGCATTAATCCAATAGTCATACCTATATTTTGGAATATATGGAATATAAACATAGATGTAATCCCTACTACTACTAATGAACCAAATAAATCTTTACTATTTTGAGCTACTCGAATAAATCGTATTAAAAGAATAATGTATAGAATTATAAGACCCATACCTCCAATAAAACCTAATTCTTCCATTAATACAGCAAATATAAAGTCTGTATGTTTCTCTGGTAGGAAATTATATTGGGTTTGTACACCTTGATATAAACCACGGCCAAATATTTTGCCTGATCCTATAGCTATCTTAGCTTCAATAGCTTGATATCCTGTACCAGTAGGATCTCTTTCTGGATTAAGAAAATCAAATATACGATTTTTTTGATGGGACTTTAAATTCATCCAGATTACCGGTAAAGAGATTAGCCCGGCCCCTAGTGCATAACCTATATATTTCCACTCTATTCCAGCTACAAATAACATCATAGCTGTAAAAAACACAAATACTAGAGCTGTACCTGCATCTGGTTGGGCTGCTATTAAAAGAATTGGCAATCCAGCAAAAGCTAATATTTTAAGTAAGGTAAAAGGTTGATTTATTCTAGATTTGTTCTTATCTATAAATTTAGCTAAAGAAATAATTATTCCAATCTTTACAAATTCTGATGGTTGAAATCTAAATCCACCTATTTCTATCCATCTAGCTCCAAATTCTTCGGCTCCAGCACCTCCAACACCAATTAATAGTACGATGATTAACATAATATTAGATACTATATATATAGGCATATATAATTTTCCTAGTATCCTATAATCCATCATAGTGAGGAGAAAGATTATAATTATTCCAATGATTATAGATATTCCCTGTTGTTTTAAGTATCTTGTAGGATTACGATTTAAGGTAGCGGATTTTATAATAATTAATCCATAGATAGATAAAGCTAGTACAGTAATAAATATAACGAGATCAAATCGTTTAAAAGACTTTTTCTTGAAATTCAACATATAAAACTTCCTTTCAATATTATCAGTTTCATTATAACATATTTTTATATACAACTGGAGAAAATATGTACTCAATATGATATAATTTAAACAAGGAGTGGTTATATGTTAAAGATTGGTTCCCATTTATTAATATTAGATAGATATTATAAAGCAGCCTTTAATGCTTTAGATATAGGAGAAGGATTAAAAAAAGAGATTGAAGTGTTAAGAAGGAACTATAAATGATAAATATTAGGGATTATATTAGAAATAAATCTCAAGAAATAGGAATAGATATTATAGGATTTACAGATGGAGACCCTTTATTAAACATTAAAGACTATCTAATATATAAAAGAGAATTAGGGAAATATACTACTTTCGAAGAAAAAGATATTGAAAAAAGAATAGACCCAAAGCAAACACTTCCAAATTGTCAGTCTATAATAGTTGTAGGTATATCCTACAATGTAGATTATAATATTAAAGATAATAATATAAAGCTTAAAGGAAGATTATCTAAATCTTCCTGGGGTATAGATTATCATAGAGTCTTAAGGAATAAAATGGAAAAATTGGTAAAACTATTGGAAGAGGATCATGAATTTGAATATAAGATTTTTACAGATACAGGACCTTTAGTAGATAGAGAATTAGCAAAAAAAGCTGGAATTGGGTATTATGGTAAGAATTGTTCTATTATAAATAAAGAATATGGTTCTTTTATATTTTTAGGATATATATTGACTAGTTTAGAAATAGATATAGAAAAAGTATATAGGGAGGAGGAATGTGGAGATTGTACCCTTTGTTTGAGAGCATGTCCAACTGGAGCATTAGAATCTAAATATCATATAAATTCTAATAAGTGTATCTCTTATTTGACCCAAACAAAAGAAATAATACCTGAGGAATTAAGGCATAAAATGGGTAATAGGATATATGGATGTGATACTTGTCAAGAAGTATGTCCTAAAAACAAAGGAATCAAATATTCTAAGAATAAAGAATTCATTCCCCAAAAAACTAAAGGGATTATTGATATTAAAGAATTATTATCTATGTCTAATAGAGAATTTAGAGAAAAGTATGGAGATATGGCTGGAAGCTGGAGAGGTAAAAATACTTTAAAAAGAAATGCTATAATTACCTTAGGAAATATGAAGAGTAAAGAAAATCTAGAATTTCTATATGAAGAAGAGAAAAAAGATATTAAATCTTTAAATGAATATATTAAATGGTCGATTAATAAGATTAACGATTAAATAATTAAATAAGGCATATAGATAAAGTAACATAATAATTATCTGAGGTGATTAGTGTGATAGTTGGGACTTGTTCCATTAAATTAAGAATATTTGAAACATTTTCCCTAAAGGAAAAGAGACAAGTGATAAAAAGTGTAATAGGACGATTAAAATCAAGATTTAATATATCTGTAGCTGAAATGGATTTACATGATAATTGGCAGATAGCTATGATAGGATTTGCTTGCGTAACTAATAATACTAAACATGCTAATGAGACAATCTCTAAAGTTTTACGATTTATTGATGCTGATAGTAGGATAGAAATAATAGACTCTAATATAGAATTATTATAAGAGATATAGGGTAAGTCTTTTATAAATTAATATTATAAAGGTAGGAGAGATTAGTGAAGAAAAAAATATTATTAATTTTAATTCTGTTAATAATAGGTGGGGGAGGTTTTTGGGTCTATCATGTCTATGATACCGAGATAAATATAGATACTATATATTCTGGTATAAAGATAGAGGAATTTAATGTTGGAGAGATGGTAAAAGAGGAAGCATTAGATTATATTAAAGAATCAAGAACTAAAGAAATTAATGAAAAGTTTATGAAATTAGAATACAAGGATAATACCTACGATATAGGACTTAAAGATATCGGATATAGATATGATTATGAAGCTGCTGTCGATAAGGCCTATCAATTAGGTAGGGAAGGTAAAGTGTTTGAAAGATACAAAAAAATAAAGGATTTAGAGGAAAATAGTGAAACTATATCTTTAGAATCTAAATATGATCATTCAAAGATAGAAGATATAACTTCTGAAATTGCAGATGAATTATATTTAGATAGTAAAGATGCAGTATTTCATTTTAATAATGGAAATATGAATGTTGAAAAAGAAAGGGTCGGGCGAAAGGTAGATGATGAAAAATTAGTAAAATTAATAGAAAGTAATATAAAGGGATTAGAAGATATTGAAATTCCTGTTGATAAGATAAAACCTAAATATACTGAAGAATACTATTTAAAGATAAACGGAATAATAAGTCAGTTTTCAACTAAATTTAAAAATAGTAGCCCAGGTAGAAAGAAAAATATTGAACTATCTGCAAAAGAATTTAATGGTGTATTACTACATTCAGGAGAAACCCTTTCCTATAATAAAACCACAGGTCCTATAAATAAAGAGGTAGGATATAAAGAAGCTCCTGTTATAATAGATGGAGAATATACTCCAGGTGTAGGTGGAGGTATATGTCAGACTTCTACTACATTATATAATGCAGCATTATTAGCAGATTTAACTATAGTTGAAAGGCATCCTCATTCTATACCACCAAATTATATAGAAAAGGGAAAAGATGCGGCGGTAGCAGGAGACTATTTAGATTTAAAATTTAAAAATGATTATGATTTTCCTGTATATATAAAATCAAAGGTAAAAAATGATGAAGTTTATTTATATATATATGGAGACACAACAAAGGTTAAGAAGTAATTATAGTATATATAGATTTGATTGAGGAAAAATACAAAATTTGATATGATTATAATGGTTAATTAAATAAAATATTTAGGCATTCCAAATAGGAAAATGGAAAGTGGTTAAAATCCACTACAGCCCCGCTACTGTAAATGGTACGAAACCAATATTTGCCACTGGGAAACTGGGAAGGCATTGGGATTAGGATAATCCATAAGTCAGGACACGACCTAGATATAATAATCTCGGAGGGAGGGTAAGAGTGTATAAAACTTATCCCATTTTGGTATAAGTTTTTGCTTTTTATAAAGATAAAACATTAGGAGGAATAAAATGAAAAAGATAAAAAGGATCTCGCTTATATTAGCTATTATGTTGATGCTAGTATCTATAGTAGCATGTGGAGATACAGCTACAAATGATGAAAGTAACAATACAGATGTAGAACAAGATACAGAACAAAATGAAGAAGTAGAAGAAGTAGAAGAAGTAGAAGAAGTAGAATTTCCTATAGAGATTGAGGATGGTTTTGGAAGAAAAGTAAATATAGAAGAAGCACCAGAAAGAATAATTTCTCTAGCACCAAGTAATACGGAAATATTATTTGCCTTAGGATTAGATGAAAAGATAGTAGGAGTAACATCTTTTGATAATTATCCAGAGGAAGCATTAGAGAAAGAAGAGATAGGTAGTGTAAGTGAGTTTAATATTGAAAAGGTACTTGAATTAGAACCAGATTTAGTAGTAAGTTCTGGCTTAAGTGATGAAGAAGATATAGAAAGATTAGAGGAAGCAGACATAGCTGTTATTTCATATGAACCAGGATCAATAGATGAAACAATAGAAGTAATAAAAGAGATAGGTAAAGCAACAGACTCTGTAGAAGAAGCTAACACAGTTACAGATGATATGCTATCAAAAAAAGAAGAAATAGTAGAAAAGGTTAAAGATGTAGAAGATGTAAAAGTCTTTTATGAAATTTGGCATGAACCATTACAGGCAGCAGGTCCAGGTTCATTTATGGATGAGTTGATTACTTTAGCAGGTGGAGAAAATGTAGCTAAAGATGCTAAAGAGGCATATGCAGAATATGATTTAGAACAATTAGTTGAAAAAGATCCAGAAGTATATTTAGCTGCTGATGATGGGGAAAAAACTATTGAAGATATAGCTGAGAGACCTGGATATGAAGAAATTACAGCTGTAAAAGAAGAAAATATTTATCTATTAGATGATGATATATCTTCAAGACCAGGACCTAGAATAGTTGAAGCATTAGAATTAGTTGCAGAAGCTATTCATCCAGAAATATTTGAATAAAGTTGGGATTTAAATGAAAATAAGAACAGATAAGACCATCTATAAATTTATAATTATGGTTTTATTTCTAATATTAATATTTTCTATTGGATTATTCTCAACGATTGGAACAGCGAAAATAAATATATTAGATACTTTTAAAATAGTAGGTTCTAAAATACCGTTAATTAAAAGGTATGTATCTATAGATCATATACCGAATTCTGCTAAAACTATTATATGGAATATAAGAATACCGAGAGTTTTATTAGGTGTATTAGTAGGTGCCAGCCTGTCTATGGCTGGCGCTGCTTTTCAAGGAATGTTAAAGAATCCTATGGCAGATCCTTATGTAATAGGTGTATCCTCAGGTGCAGCTTTAGGAGCCAGTCTTGCTATAGTATTAAATATTAGTTTTAAAATTCCTGGAATATCTAGTATTTCTATATTTGCATTTATAGGAGGCTTAATAGCAGTTATACTTGTTTATAATATTGCTAGAATTAGAAATCAAGTACCAGTTACTACACTGTTATTAGCAGGAATAGCTGTTGGCCAATTTTTTACAGCTATTATGTCTTTTTTAATGATGTTAGACGATAGAGCTATGACAAAAATAATATACTGGACTTTAGGTAGTTTGTCTGGGAAGGGCTGGGATCCTATAATTAAGACCTCTATCCCTTTAATTCTTTCTATGATAGTTATTAATTTTTTTGCTAAAGACCTAAATATCATGTTAACAGGTGAAGAATCAGCAAAAAGTCTTGGAGTAGATATAGAAAAGACCAAAAGGTATATATTGCTTTTAGGAACATTGATTACATCTTTAGCAGTATCTATAAGTGGAATAATTGGATTTGTAGGTTTAATTATACCTCATATAGTAAGATTATTATTAGGACCAGATCATAGAATTTTATTACCAGCTTCTGCTTTATTAGGTGGAGTTTTCATGATATTTACAGATACTATTGCTAGAACTATAATTTCACCAGTAGAAATCCCTGTTGGAATAATAACAGCATTATTTGGTGGACCTTTCTTTATATATTTATTAAGATCAAGAAAGAAAAATATTCAAAGGTAGTGAAATATATGTATTCATTAGAAGTTAAAAAAATAGAATTTGGATATAGGGGTACTCCAGTACTAAAGGATATTTCTTTCAATGTGGAAAAGGGAAAATTCCTAAGTATTATTGGACCAAATGGATCGGGAAAATCTACCTTATTAAAAACTTTAAACAATTTGTACAGTCCTAATAAAGGAGAAATATTAGTTAAAAAAAAGAATATAAAAAACTATAAAAGTAAAGAGTTAGCAAAGGAACTAGCCTTAGTTCCACAAGATACTAATATAGATTATGAGTTTGTAGTAGAAGATATAGTAATGATGGGTAGATACCCCTATAAAGGTAGATTTGAAAAAGAAGATGATAATGATTATAAAATTATAGATGAAGCTTTAAATATGACAAATACTACTGAATTGAGAGAGAGACTAATTACAGAAATATCTGGTGGAGAAAGACAGAGAGTAATTATAGCAAAAGCTTTAGTACAAAATCCTTCTATAATATTATTAGATGAGCCTACGTCAAATTTAGATATCAATCATCAAATAGAAATATTAAATTTATTGAAGAAATTAAATGAAGAAGAAAAAACTACAGTAATATTAGTTATGCATGATATAAATCTTGCAGCACAATATTCTGACGAAATAATCTTATTGAATAATGGAGAAATACTAGGAGAGGGAATTCCAGAAACAGTAATAACTGTTGAAAATATAAAAGAAGCTTATAATATGGAGGTAGCAATAGATAGAAACAAATATACTGATACAATATATTTAACTCCATTAAATATTTAAAATAAAAATTAATATTATTAATATTTGTAAAGGACCTTTTTGCTAAATAGTCCTTTAAATTTATGTTTAAATATGTGGTATAATATGATACATTTAGCTTATACAAATAAAATGGAGGCTGGTAATTTGGATGTTAAATTAATGGCAATCGATATGGATGGGACTTTATTAAATAGTAGAAATGAAATTAGTCAAAGAACTAAAGAAACCATAGAGAAGGCTAGTAATGCAGGTGTTAAGATTGTATTAGCAACTGGGCGGCTTTTAAGATCTGCAATCAATTATTCTGAGATATTAGGACTAAGAAAACCTATAATAGCTAGTAATGGTGCTGTAATGATAGATGAAGACAGAAATAAGCTCTATGAAGGATCTATAAATATGAATATAGTAGAAAAGGTTATGGATATAGGGGAAAGGAATAATATTTATTATCATTTTTATGATGAAGATACTTTTTATTCAAATGTTTATATAGAAGAAGTTATACAATTCTACGAGAATAGAGATACTAAAGAAGAGAATAGAATAAAATTTAATATATTTGAAGAAAAACAAGAGATAATAGAAAACAAAGATCTTAATATATATAAGTTTTTATTTTTAGATGAAGATATATATAAATTAAATCTATTAAGAGATGAACTAAATAATGTAGGCGAAATAAATGTATGTAGTTCTTGGAATAATAATATAGAAGTGATGGGAAGGGAGGTTTCAAAAGGAACTAGTTTAAAAAATCTATGTAAAGAGTTAAATATTTTACCAGAAGAAGTTATTACTATAGGAGATAATGAAAATGATATATCTATGTTAAATTATGCTGGAATGGGTGTAGCAATGGGGAATGCAGAGGAGGAAGTGAAGGAAATAGCTGATATTATAACATTGGATAATGATGAGGATGGAGTTGCAGAAATAATAGATAAATATGTACTTAAAATAGGAGAGGATATATAAATGTCATTAAATATAGTATTAGTAGAGCCTGAAATTCCTCATAATACAGGTAATATAGCTAGAACATGCGCTTTAACAAATACTGAATTGCATCTAGTAAAACCTCTAGGATTCTCTGTTGAGGATAAATATTTAAAAAGGGCAGGTTTAGACTACTGGAATTTATTAAAAATACATTATTATAACAATTTTGCTGAAGTGGTAAATAAATATTCTTATGGTAATTTTTATTATGGTACTACTAAAGCTAAAAATAATTATACAGATTTTAAATATAAGGATAACTCTTTTTTTGTATTTGGAAAAGAAACTAAGGGATTACCAGAAGATTTAATTTACAGCAATATAGATCATACTATAAAAATTCCTATGAAATCTAAAATAGGAAGATCTTTAAATTTATCTAATTCTGTCAATATTATTTTATATGAAGCATTAAGACAATTAAATTTTCCTTTATTAGAATGATATTTTCTTACTAAAATAAATTTATAAACAAATGAAAAATTTAGGAGGTATTTTATGGACATAGCTTTACCTGTAATGGGAGGGTTAGGATTATTTCTGTATGGAATGAATATTATGGGATCTGGCTTAGAAAAAGTAGCTGGTAGAAGGCTTAATAGATTAGTAGAAGTTTTAACTACTAATAGATTTAGAGGGGTATTAGTAGGTGCTCTTGTAACTATGGTAGTGCAGAGCAGTAGTGCAACTACCGTAATGGTTATAGGATTTGTTAATGCTGGTCTTATGACATTATATCAAGCAGTAGGTGTAATTATGGGAGCCAATATAGGTACTACCATAACTGCTCAAATGATAGCATTAAATTTAACAGATTATGCTCCGATAGCAGTAGCTATAGGTGTAGCATTATGGACCTTTACTTCTAAAAAGAAGGCGAAGAATATTTCAGAAATATTAATAGGCTTTGGAATATTATTTATAGGAATGGATATGATGAGTACTGGATTAAAACCCTTAGCTAATCATTCAATTTTTATAAATATGATTGGAAAGTTAAATAATCCCTTATTAGGAGTATTAGCAGGAATATTATTAACTACGATAGTTCAGAGTAGTAGTGCTTCTATAGGATTATTACAGGCATTAGCTGGTGAGGGTATATTAAGTATGAATATAGCTCTTCCAGTATTACTTGGAGAAAATATAGGTACTACTACTACAGCGTTAATATCTAGTATAGGTGCTAATATAACTGCAAAAAGAGCTGCATTAATGCATTTTTTGTTTAATTTAGTAGGTACACTTATTTTTATGATAGGACTTAGATATCCCTTACACTGGGTAGTAACTACTATATCTCCTAATAATATTCAGGCTCAAATAGCTAATGCTCATACAATATTTAATATTATGAATGTTTTAATTCAAATTCCTTTTGCTAATTTACTAGTAAAATTAGTAGAGACTCTTATACCTGGAACAGCAACTTCAGAATTAGAAGCATCTATATATCTTGATTCAAGAATATTAGAAACACCTTCCATAGCATTAGGACAGGCTAATAAGGAAGTATCACGTATGGCAGATTTAGTTATGGAAAATCTAAATTTATCCGAAAAGATATTATTAGATAATCATTTTGATGGAATAGATGAAGCTTTGGACAGAGAACAAATGATTAATACAATTGAAAGAGAGATAACGGAATATTTAATTAGACTATCTAATACCCCATTATCAGATGTTCAACATAAAGAATTAAATAATTTATTATATGCTATAAATGATATTGAAAGAGTAGGAGATCATGTTGATAATATTATAGAATTATCTCAAGAAAAACTAGATAAGAATGTAAGATTTTCCCAAGAAGCTAAAAATGAGCTTTATGAAATGTTTGATAAAAGTGAGAAAGCATTTTTAAATGCTATAGAAGCATTTAAATTTGATGATAAGGTATTAGTTAATAAAGTATTAAAAATAGAAGAGAATATAAATATACTAGAAAGTAAATATAGAGAAGAACATTTAAAAAGACTTAATAGTATGGAGTGTCAAACTGAACCAGGAATAATATTTCTAGATACAATAAGCAATCTAGAAAGGGTTTCTGATCATTCAGTAAATATAACAAAGTATGTTTTAGATAAATTTAAAAAGTAATATATAGTAATTTGGAATTTCCCTACTGGAATAATATTTTTATATCAACAATATGCTAGAGCATGAAGGGTGTAAGGAGGTATATTGTGGGTATAGCTTTATCCGTAATTGGTGGTTTAGGATTATTTTTATACGGAATGAATATTATGGCAAGAGGTTTAGAGAAGTCTGCTGGGAGAAGATTAAACCGATTAATAGGAATATTAACTACTAATAGATTTAGAGCAACATTAGTAGGTGCTGTAGTGACAATGATAATGCAAAGTAGTAGTGCTACAACTGTAATGGTTATAGGCTTTGTAAATGCTGGGCTGATGACATTGACACAAGCAGTAGGTTTGATAATGGGAGCAAATATTGGTACAACAATAACAGCACAGATGATAGCATTAGATTTAAATGATTATGGACCAATAGCTGTAGGGATAGGGGTAGGATTTTGGTCTATTTATTCTAAAGGGAAGATGAAAAATATTGCTGAAGTACTTGTAGGATTTGGAGTGCTTTTTCTAGGAATAGATATGATGAGTTTAGGACTTAGTCCCTTATCTAATAATCCTGTATTTATAAGTGCAATATCAAATCTTAATAATCCAATACTTGGAGTAATAGCAGGAGCAGTACTAACAACAATACTTCAAAGTAGTAGTGCAGCTATAGGACTATTACAAGCATTAGCAGGTGAAGGTTTATTATCTATGAGTATTACCTTTCCAATCTTATTTGGAGAAAATATAGGTACTACTACTACTGGTTTATTATCTACTATAGGAGCAAATGTCACTGCCAAAAGGGTAGCAATAGTACACTTTTTATTTAATTTAATAGGTACAATTATTTTTATGTCTATACTCAGATATCCGGTAGAGTTAATGGTAATGGCTATATCACCTAATAATATTCAATCTCAAATTGCTAATGCCCATTCATTATTTAATATAATAAATGTATTAATTCAATTACCCTTTGCAGATTTATTAGTTAAGGCGGCAGAAAAATTAGTACCAGAAAAGGAAAATGAAGAAATAAAATCATCTATATATTAATTAATAATATGTATTTAACATATCAATAGAAATTTTAAATTTAACTTGCAATTTTTCCAGTTATAGATTATAATATACTTACAGTGATAAATTAATAACATACATTTTGGATGATGAGTACGGGAGAGTCTATTTAGATAGCACCGAAGGAGCAATCTATGTTTAAAGCAAAAACATAAGGACACTTTCAGGTAAAAGAACCGTATTTTGACAAAACTCTGGAAAGCATATGCACCGAAGGAGCAATCCTGTAGAAGGGGAATCTCTCAGGTTAAGGGACAGAGAATAATAGCTAGTCTATTTTTCTTTGTCCTTTTTTATATAATTTTGTATAAAGAATTAAAAAACATTAAAAAAACAAGAAAAAAGGTTGTAAAATAATGTATTTATAGTATAGTGTAGTTAAACGAATGTATAAATGATTATTGTTAGATTAGGGAAAGATAATCAAGGAAGATACAGTTGTTAATTATCCTGTATACTTGACTAAATTAGTAGGAAAAGTTACAATAATTATAGAGGAAATCAATAAATAAAACCTATATTTCAAAAGTATTTGTTGCAGAGATTGCAAAGAGGAAATTTTTAAATTAATAGTAATTGTAACTGCAGATTATGTTATAGTATAATTATAAATACTTTGGAGTGATATTATGGTAGAATTAAGTAAGGATAATTTTGAGAATGAGGTATTAAAGGCAGATAGATATGTACTAGTAGATTATTGGGGATCAAATTGTAATTCATGTTTAAAATTGATGCCCCATATTGAAAAATTAGATAAAAAGTATGGAGACAAACTAAAGTTTACTATTCTTAATACTAGTAAAGCTAGAAGGCTAGCTATTAATCAAAAAGTTACAGGTCTGCCTACTATTGTAATATATAAAGATGGAGAAAAGATTGAATCCTTAGTAGGGGATAAAGTAACAGAAGGGTCTGTAACAGAATTAGTTAAAAAATATGCATAGGGTAAATTAAATTTTAACCTTTGGACTGTGGGCGGTCCTTAGTCCAAAGTTAAGATACACAAATATTTAAGGAGGTGAAATTATGCGTTTAGAATTAGGTCATATTTTTATTAAGGATGTTCAATTTGGTGATGACACCAAAGTTGAAGATGGAGTATTATATGTAAACAAAGAAGAGTTAATAGATTTAATAAAAGAAGATGAACATCTAGATGCAGTAGATGTTGAACTTGCAAGACCTGGTGAGAGTGTAAGAATTACACCTGTAAAAGACGTCATAGAACCTAGAGTGAAAGTAGAAGGAGCTAGTGGTATATTTCCTGGAGTAGTATCTAAGGTTGAAACTGTAGGTAGTGGAAGAACCAATGTATTGAAAGGTGCCGCTGTAGTGACTACAGGTAAAATCGTAGGTTTCCAAGAAGGGATTGTGGATATGACTGGTCCTGGAGCTGAATACACACCATTCTCAAAACTGAACAATGTTGTGTTAACATGTGAACCAGTAGAAGGATTAAAACAGCATATGCATGAAGAGGCTGTAAGATTAGCAGGATTAAAAGCAGCTTCATATTTAGCTGAAGCAGCTAAGGAACTTACACCTGATGAAGTAGAAGAATATGAGACTCTACCACTACTAGAAGGGATAGATCAATATCCAGATCTACCAAAAGTGGCTTATGTTCAAATGCTTCAATCACAAGGATTACTTCATGACACATATGTATATGGAGTGGATGTAAAGGAAATAGTACCGACAATTCTATATCCAACAGAAATAATGGATGGAGCGATCATAAGTGGTAACTGTGTATCTGCTTGTGATAAAAACACGACATATCATCATTTAAATAATCCAGTAGTTCATGATTTATATGAAAAACATGGAAAAGAAATTAATTTCTTAGGAGTAATTATTACTAATGAGAATGTTTATCTTGCTGACAAGGAAAGATCATCTAACTGGACAGCTAAAATGGTTGAGTATTTAGGTTTAGATGGAGTAGTAGTATCTCAAGAAGGATTTGGTAATCCAGATACTGACCTTATTATGAATAGTAAAAAAATTGAAAGCAAAGGTGTTAAAACTGTAATTATTACAGATGAATATGCTGGTAGAGATGGAGAAAGTCAATCTTTAGCAGATGCTGATCCAGCTGCAGATGCAGTAGTTACAGGCGGAAATGCAAATGAGGTAGTAGTACTACCAAAGATGGATAAAGTAATAGGAACATTAGATTATACTGATATAATAGCAGGTGGATTTGACGGAAGTTTAGATTCAGATGGAACTATTACAGTTGAAATTCAAGCTATTACTGGTGCGACAAACGAATTAGGATTTAACAAAATGTCCGCTAGAATGTTATAAATCGTAGTATAGATATTTATGAAAGGATGTGGCAAAATGGCAATATTTGGAGATAATAAAAAAGTGATTATTATTGGAGATAGAGATGGTATTCCTGGACCAGCTATAGAAGAATGTCTAAAAAGCACAGAAGCAGAAATTGTATTCTCTTCAACAGAGTGTTTTGTGTGAACGGCTGCAGGAACAATGGATTTGGAAAATCAACAAAGAGTAAAAGATTTAAGTGAAAAATACGGTGCTGAAAATACCGTAGTTGTAATAGGTGGAGCAGAAGCAGAAGCTGCAGGTTTAGCTGCAGAAACTGTAACAGCAGGAGATCCTACCTATGCAGGTCCATTGACAGCAGCTCAGTTAGGGCTTCAAGTATATCATGCAGTAGAACCAGAATTCAAAGACAATGTTGATTCAGATGTATATGAAGATCAAATTGGTATGATGGAAATGGTACTAGATGTAGATGCAATTGTAGAAGAAGTAAGCACAATTAGAAAAGAACATGGAAAATATAACGAGTAATTATAAATAATCAGAGAAAGTGAAGGGAGGGAATTACATGAGTAAAATAAAGGTTGTACACTATATAAACCAATTCTTTGCTGGAATTGGTGGAGAAGAGAAAGCGGACCATAAACCAGAAGTACGTGAATCTGCAGTAGGACCAGGTATGGCTTTAAATGGAGGCTTTGGAGGTGAAGCTGAAATAGTAGCGACAGTGATCTGTGGTGACTCATATTTCAGTGAAAATACTGAAGAAGCTAAAGAAGAACTTCTAGAAATGGTTAAAAAATATGACCCAGATCTATTTATAGCTGGACCTGCCTTTAATGCTGGTAGATACGGATTTGCTTGCGGAACTATGGCTGACGCTGTACAAGAAGAATTAGATATACCTGCACTTACTGGAATGTATGAAGAAAACCCAGGAGCAGATATGTTTAAGAAATCAGTTTATGTAGTTGCTACAAGAGATAGTGCAGTAGGTATGAGGGACGCTGTTGCTAAGATGGCTCCTTTAGGATTAAAAATAGCTAAAGGCGAAGAACTTGGAACACCTGAAGAGGAAGGATATATGGAAAAAGGAATTAGACAAAACTTCTTTACTGATAAGCGAGGATCAGAAAGAGCAGTAGATATGCTGATCAAAAAGCTAAAAGATGAAGAGTTTAAAACTGAATATCCAATGCCAGATTTTGATAGAGTAGATCCAAGTGAAGCTATTGCTGATTTAAGCAAGGCTACTATCGCTATAGTAACTTCTGGAGGAATAGTACCGAAAGGTAATCCAGATCATATAGAATCATCTTCAGCATCTAAATATGGTAAATACAGTATAGAAGGATTAGATGATTTAACTAGCGAAACTCATGAAACAGCTCATGGTGGCCATGACCCTGTTTACGCTAACGAGGATCCAGATAGAGTTATCCCTGTAGATGTTTTAAGGGATATGGAGAAAGAAGGCAAAATAGGTAAGCTACATGACTATTACTACTCAACAGTAGGAAATGGTACATCAGTTGCTAATTCAAAGAAGTACGCTGAAGAATTTAGTAAAGAGTTAGTGAAAGATGGAGTTGACGGAGTTATCTTGACTTCTACGTGAGGTACCTGTACACGTTGCGGTGCAACAATGGTAAAAGAAGTAGAAAGAGCTGGAATGGCAGTAGCTCACATATGTACTGTAGTTCCAATATCATTAACAGTAGGTGCTAATAGAATTACACCAGCTGTAGCAATACCTCATCCATTAGGAAATCCAGAATTAGATGAACAAGAAGAAAAGAATCTAAGAAGGAGATTAGTGGAAAGAGCAGTAAACTCATTAGCAACACCAGTAGAAGGTCAAACTGTATTTGAAGAAGAATAATTTAATAAATAATATAAATAGGTGATTGAATTTTTTAATCACCTATTTATATCAAATTTTGGAGGTGTACTGATGAATTATTCAGTTGTAAAAGCAGCAGGATATAGTCTGATGCATGGACGAGATATGGTTATTCACAATGGAACTACACAGACTACAGAAAGAATAGGAAATCCTGATTCAGAGTATTTAAAAAATCTTAAAGATAGTCTTAGATCTTATGAAGAAGTAGTAAATTATTTACCAAATCAAGTATATATAGGGAATATGAAACCATCTGTTTTAAAAGAATACGATAAACCTTGGTATGATAAAGATACACCAGCTGGTGAAAGACAAGGTAAATTTGGGGAGATAATGCCTCAGGATGAATTTATAGGAATGATAAAGATAGTAGACGTATTTGACTTAGTTAAACTTAATAAAGAGTTTACAGCAGATGTAAAAGAAAAATTATCAAATCATCCTTTAATTCCAGATGAACATATAGCTAGACTTAAAGAAGGAGAAGAAGCTACAGATATAGAAACACGTGTAGAAGAAAAGGGAGCAGCACCTTTATACAATAATGATGAATTAATAGGTTGTGTAGTAAAGGCTCACGATATAGATACTAACTTAGCAGCAGATATACTATTAGAAAATTTAGTATCTAAAGCATCAGCAGTGGTTACGGCTTTAAATCTGTTAGACAAAAATAATATAGACCCAGAAGACATAGATTATGTAGTAGAATGTTCTGAAGAAGCTTGTGGAGATATGAATCAAAGAGGTGGAGGAAACTTTGCTAAATCTATTGCAGAGTATTCAGGCTTAACAAATGCTACAGGCTCAGATACTAGAGGATTCTGTGCAGCACCAGCACATGCTTTAACATTTGCATCTTCATTAGTTAAAGCAGGAACATTTAAAAATGTTCTGGTAATAGCAGGTGGCTCTACTGCAAAATTAGGTATGAATGGTAAAGAACACGTTAAAAAAGGTATGCCTATCTTAGAAGATGTTGTAGCTGGTTTTGGTTTAATTATATCAGAAAATGATGGAAAAAATCCAGTATTAAGAACTGATGTAGTAGGTAGACATACAGTAGGAACAGGTTCATCACCACAAGCTGTTATTACATCTTTAGTGACAAAACCATTAGATAAAAATGATTTAAAAATAACAGATATAGATAAATATGCTACAGAACTACAAAATCCAGATATTACTGTACCAGCAGGTGCCGGTAATGTGCCAGAGGCAAACTACAAGATGATCGGTGCATTAGGAGTAAAACGAGGAGAATTAGAGAGAACTGGAATAATTGATTTCATAGAGAATCATGGTATGGAAGGTTGGGCACCAACTCAAGGACATATACCTTCAGGAGTACCTTATGTAGGATTTGCAAGAGATGAAATGTTAGAAGGAACTACTAAAAGAGCTATGATCGTAGGAAAAGGAAGTTTATTCCTAGGTAGAATGACTAATCTTTTCGATGGTATTTCTATAGTAATCGAAAAGAATTCTGGAAAGACAGATGAAGATAAAGGAATCTCTGAAGAACAAGTTAGAGGTTTAGTAGCTGATGCTATGAAAGACTTTGCTACTCATCTATTAGAAGATTAGAGGTGATTATGTGGCTGAAAATAATGTTAAGCAAATGATCGGTAAAGTATTTGATGATATAGCTGAAGGAATGAAAACAGGTCAATTCGGAAGTAAAACAAGAGTAGGAATCACTACACTAGGTAGCGAATTAGGAACTGACAATGTAGTAAAAGGTGCAGAAATTGCCCAACAAAGAGATAGTTCCTTGGAAGTTGTTTTAATTGGACCTAATGTAGATTCTGAATTAGAGCAAGTAACAGCAGATACTGAAGAAGAAGTAGATAAAAAGATGGAAGAATTATTAGATAGTGGAGAAATTGAAGCATGTGTAACTATGCACTACAATTTCCCTATAGGTGTATCTACTGTTGGTCGAATGACTACACCTGGAAAAGGTAAAGACATGTTTGTAGCTACTACTACTGGTACAACTGCTACTAATAGAGTAGAGGCTATGGTTAAAAATGGGATTAATGGTATTATTGCAGCTAAAGCTATGGGAATTGAAGACCCTTCAGTAGGGATCTTAAATATAGATGGAGTTAAACAAGTAGAAAGAATTTTTAAAGAGTTAGATGATAATGGTTACCCAATCAATTTAGCAGAATCTGGTAGAGCAGATGGTGGTCATGCTATGAGAGGAAATGACGTATTATCAGGTACACCAGATATTATGGTAAATGATTCATTAACAGGAAATATATTAATGAAAGTATTCTCTTCATATACTACAGGAGGAAGTTATGAATCCCAAGGATATGGATATGGTCCTGGTATTGGTGAAGGATATGATAGGGTTGTTCTTATATTATCAAGAGCATCTGGTACTCCAGTAGTAGCTAATGCAATATCTTATGCAGGAGATTTAGTAAAAGGAAATATAAAATCTGTAATTAAAGAAGAATTTGATAAAGTAAATAAAGCAGGATTAAAATCTATACTTGAAGAATTAAATAAAGAGTCTAAAAAGACTGAAGACGCTGAAGAAGTAGTAGCACCACCGGAAGAAACAGTAACAGCAACTATTGATGGTATAGATATTATGGAATTAGATGACGCAGTAGAGGAACTGTGGAAAAATAATATCTATGCAGAATCGGGAATGGGATGTACTGGTCCTATAGTAATGGTAAATGAAGCAAAGTTAGAGGAAGCAACTAAAGCTTTAGCTAAAGCTGGATACGATGTAGCGGAAGACTAAAACTAATATTAGAAAAAACACCTTGATTCTCTTAAGATAGTCAAGGTGTTTTTATATTGAAATAATGTAGTAAATAGATTATAATAAAATTGTAGATAATAAACCTTAATTAGAGTACAAATTTAATATATTATTCTAATAATAAAAAAAGGAGGATTTATCATGAATAAGAAGTGGTTAGCACTAGGTCTAGCATTAGTACTAATGTTTACTTTAGTAGCATGTGGTGGTAGTGATGATGGAGAAAGTCAATCACCAGAACCAGAAGTAGAAGAGCCAGAGGGAGATGACACATCATCTGGAGAAGACGCATCATCTGGAGAAGATTTTAAAGTTACTATGGTTACAGATGAAGGGGGAGTAAATGACCAATCTTTTAACCAATCAGCACATGAAGGACTATTAGATTTAGAAGAGGACTTAGGAGTAGAAGTAGAGTATCAAGAATCAAATCAAGTAGCAGACTTCGAACCTAATTTTGAAACTTTATTAGATGCAGAATCAGATTTAATCTGGGGTGTAGGATATAAATTAGCAGATGCAGCTTATGAAGCGGCAACTAATAATCCAGATACTTTATATGGTATAGTAGATTTTTCATATGAGGACAATGATGATTTTCCAGAAGGAACTCCAGAAAATTTAGTAGGAGTCCTATTTAAAGATGAACAATCTTCATTCCTAGTAGGTTATATAGCTGGTAAAATGACTGAAACTGACCAAGTAGGATTTGTTGGTGGGGAAAAAGGAGATGTAATTGGTGCTTTTGAACATGGATATAGAGCTGGAGTAGCATATGCAGCTAAGGAACTAGATAAGGATATTGATGTATTAGTTCAATACGCTGACTCATTCTCAGACTCAGGTAAAGGTAAATCTATAGCAACTAATATGTACCAACAAGGTAGAGATGTAGTATTTCATGCAGCAGGTGCAGTTGGAGATGGAGTTATAGAAGCAGCAAAAGAAGAAGATAAATGGGTAATAGGTGTAGATATGGACCAACATCATATGGCTCCAGATAATGTATTAACATCAGCTATGAAGAGAGTAGATGTAGCTATCTATAATGTAGTAGAAGAATTAATAGATGGAAATTTCCCAGCTGGAGAAACTATAGTATATGGTGTAGAAGATGAAGGAGCAGTAGATATAGCACCAACATCAGATGAAAACGTTCCATCTGAAATATTAGATGAGGTAGAGGAAATTAAAAAAGAAATAGCAGATGGAGAAATAGAAGTACCATCTAATGAAGAAGATTTTGAAGATTTTCTAAATGAATTAGAATAATAATTTTATTAAGCAGCTTAAGAACTTCTTAAGCTGCTTAATTTAGATAGGAGGACACCTATGTATGATAAAACAAACAAAGCTAAAGTAATAGAAATGAAAAGTATAACAAAGAAGTTTGGTGACTTTACTGCAAATGAAAACATAGATTTAACAGTTCATAAAGGTGAAATCCATGCACTTTTAGGAGAAAATGGGGCAGGGAAAAGTACATTAATGAATATACTATATGGATTACTACAACCTACTTCAGGAGAAATTCTTATAAATGGGAAAGAAGTAGATATAGATAGTCCTAATATAGCTATAGAACAAGGTATAGGAATGGTCCATCAACATTTTATGTTAATAGAAACTTTTACAGTAGTTGAAAATATAATATTAGGAATGGAAACTACTAAAGGAATTACTTTAGATATTACAAAAGCAAGAAAAGAAGTAAAGGAATTATCTGATAAATATGGATTATATGTAGATCCAGACGCACTTATTCGTGATGTATCTGTAGGTATGCAGCAAAGGGTAGAGATATTAAAATCTTTATATAGGGGAGCAGATATACTTATATTAGACGAGCCTACAGCAGTACTAACACCGCAAGAAATAGATGAATTAATGGAAATAATGATGAATTTAGCAGAACAAGGGAAAACAATAATAATAATAACTCATAAATTAAAAGAAATAAAGTCATCTGCAGATTATTGTACTATTATAAGACGTGGTAAAAAGATAGATACAGTTAAAGTAGAAGGAACAACTGAACAAGAATTAGCAGAAAAGATGGTAGGTAGAGAGGTAAGCTTTTCTGTAGATAAAAAACCTATGGAAAAAGGACAAAAGGTACTAGATATAAAAGATGTAGTAATAAAAGATAATAGAGATTTAGATATAGTAAAAGAATTATCCTTAGAAGTTTACTCTGGAGAAATACTAGGGATTGCAGGGATAGATGGTAATGGTCAGTCTGAACTTATAGAAGGAATTACTGGACTTAGAAATATAGAATCTGGAAGTATTAAAAAAAGTGGAGAAAACATTACTAATTATAGTCCTTTTGAAATAATAAATTCTGGCATAGGCACAATTCCAGAAGATAGACAGAGAAGAGGACTAGTATTAGATTTTACTATTGCAGAAAATATGATATTAGAAAATCATCATAGAGAGCCTTTTTCATCAAAGGGTATACTTAATCATAATGAAATCACAAGATTTACCGAGGATTTAATGGAGAAATTTGATGTAAGACCTAGAAGACCTAAATACTTAGCTAAGGAGCTTTCTGGTGGGAATCAACAAAAGGTTATTATTTCTAGGGAAATAACTAATGATCCAGAATTATTAATAGCAGCCCAACCGACAAGAGGTTTAGATGTAGGTGCTATTGAGTATGTTCATAATTTCTTAGTTAATCAAAGAGATAATGGTAAAGCAGTTTTATTATTGTCTTTTGAACTAGATGAAATATTAAATGTATCAGATAGAATAGCAGTAATCTATAATGGAAAGATTGTAGATGTTTTAGATGCAAAGGATGCTAATGAGAAGAAATTAGGATTCTTGATGGCAGGAGGTGCTTCTGATGAAAGAAAAAAATAAATTAGTAGTTACCCTTATTTCCATTCTTATGGGATTAATATTTGGGGCTATTATATTATTAATTGGTGGATTTAATCCTATAGAAGCATATACAGTTATGATAAAAGGTGTATTTAGTAAGCCTAAATATATTTCTTGGACTATAATAAGATCTACTCCTATAATATTAACTGGAATTTCTGTAGCTTTTGCTTTCAAAACAGGATTATTTAATATAGGTGCAGAAGGACAATTTATTATGGGGACTATATTTGCTACAATGGCAGGATACTTTTTAAAATTACCTCCAGTACTTCATATTATAGTTGCTATATTAATAGGAGTTCTAGCTGGTGCAATATGGGGTGGAATAGTAGGGGTTTTAAAAGCAAAATTTGGCGTCCATGAAGTTATATCCTCTATTATGTTAAATTGGATAGCCTTATATCTTAATAATTATTTCTTAACATTATCGAGTTTTAGGAGACCGAATTCAGATTCATCTTTTAAAATCCTAGATACAGCAAAGATAAATATATTAGGTGAGTGGAAATTATCTGAATCAGGAAGAGAATTTTTAGCAAATAAGGAAATATTAAAAGATATACTAAATCCTCCTATTAATTATGGATTTATTTTAGCGATATTAACAGCTATAGGAGTATGGTATATATTAAAAAATACTACTTTAGGATATCAATTAAAAGCTGTAGGCTATAATAGAGATGCAGCTGAATACGGTGGAATTAATATAGATAAAAACATAGTATTATCATTAGCTATTGCAGGAGCTATATCTGGTTTAGCTGGAGCTACTCAAGTATTAGGTGTAGAACATCAAGTAGGAATCTTAGCAGCTACTCAAGGATATGGATTTGATGGTATAGGAGTATCATTAATAGCAGCTAATAATCCAATAGCTACTATACCAGCAGGATTATTATTCGGAGCTTTACAATATGGTGGAGGAAAGCTAAACTCTGCTATAAAGGCACCTTCAGAGATAATAGATATAACTATAGGTATTATTATATTTTTTGTAGCTATGCCTAAATTAATAAATATTATTACTTCGATTTTCAAGGGGAAAAAGAGAGGTGAGAATATTGACTAGTATTATTAGTAATATAGGAACTATTATAGGTATAACCTTAATGTATGCAACACCTCTAATATACACAGCATTAGGAGGAGTTATTTCTGAAAATGCTGGAGTAATAAATATAGGACTTGAAGGAATGATGGCATTAGGAGCTTTTGTTGGAGCAGCAGTAGGATTTTATACTTTAAATCCTTGGTTAGCTTTCTTAGCAGCTGGATTAGCTAGTGGAGTTTTAGCATTATTTCATGCTATAGCAACTGTTAGCTTTACAGCAGATCATACAATATCAGGAATCGCTATTAATTTTATAGGACCAGGGATAGCTGTGTTTTTAAGTAGAATATTCTTTGATGGTGCAGCTATGACAAAGCCTATCCCATTAGACAATAAAATTCCAAGAAGTTTGAATAACATTTTACCTAAGGGAACATTTTGGTCTCATGCTTTTAACCAATATGATACAGTATACTTAGCCTTTATTTTAGTATTTCTTGTATGGTTTTTACTATATAAGACAAGTTTTGGACTTAGAATTAGAGCAGTAGGAGAACATCCAAAGGCAGCAGATACATTAGGAGTAAATGTATATAGAGTCAAATATATATCGGTAATCCTATCAGGAATTTTAGCTGGATTTGGTGGAGCAGCTATGAGTATAGCAGTAGTTGCTAATTATAGAGAAACCTTAATATCTGGACAAGGATTTATTGCATTAGCAGCTATGATATTTGGTAAATGGAGACCAGTAGGAGCAATGTGGGCATGTTTATTATTTGGAGCAGCACAAGGATTGGTAGCATATTTAGGAGGGACAAGTATTGATATACCTTCTTCATTATTATCTATGCTACCATATGTAATAACATTATTAACATTAGTATTTGTAGTAGGGGAAGGAAATGCACCTAAAGCTAATGGTGAACCATATGAAAAAAATTAATATAAAGGATAAAAAAGGAGAGAGATCTCCTTTTTTTCTTATTTATATTTTTGTACTTTATTAAACTTTTGATATAATTATAGAAGAAGGTAGGTGATAGTAAATGAAACTTGGATATAATTTAGAACTGAAACAGACTCAAAAGTTAGTTATGACACAAGAACTGAGGCAAGCGATTGAATTATTACAATTTAATACTATAGAGTTAAATGACTACATAAAGGAAGAAATGAAAGAAAATCCTTTACTTGAAAGAGAAAATTCTGAAGAAACTATAGAAAAAGAAGATACACAAGAAGATGAGATAGACTGGGAAGCCTATGTAGAAAATTATGATAATACAAGTTATAGACCGCAAATTGATAAAAATGAAGATGAATATAGTTTTGAATCTTTCGTTAGCCATTCACCTTCTTTAAGAGAACATTTATTAAGACAACTTTATATTATAGAATTAAGTATAGAAGAGTATGAAATTGGAGAATATTTAGTTCAGAGTATAGATGAAAATGGATATTTAAATACCACAATAGAAGAAGTAATTGATTTGTTTAAAGTTAGTGAAGAAAAAGTTAAAAGAATATTAAAAGATATTCAAAGCTTAGATCCATTAGGAGTAGGAGCAAAAGATTTAAAAGAATGTTTATTAATTCAAATAAAAGACAAGAATATAGATCCTGTGGTTAAGAAAATAATAGAAAAACATTTAGATGATATAGCTAATAATAGAATAAAAAAAATATCCCAAAGTTTAAATATTGATATAAAAAAAGTACAAAAAGCGTGTGATTTTATAAAAAGATTAGAACCTAAACCTGGCAGAAAATTTACAGAAAATTCAAATGATGTAGAATATATAATGCCTGATGCTACAATAAGATGGATAGACGGAGAATTTGAAATTATAGTAAATGAAAGTACAGGACCGAGACTAAATATTAATAATTTCTATAAAGAATTACTTACTAATCAATCTGATAAAGATACTATTGACTTTTTATCTGAAAGATTAAATTCTGCCATGTGGATTATAAAAAGTATAGAGCAAAGAAGACAAACTATATACAAGGTAATTCAGTCTATATTAAAATTTCAATATGAATTTTTCAAAGTAGGAGATGAAGGCTTAGTACCTTTAACTTTAAAAGATGTAGCAGAAGATATTGGAATGCATCAATCAACAGTATCTAGGGCTGCAAAGGGAAAATATGTACAGACACCAAAAGGACTATATGAATTAAGTTATTTCTTTACGACAGGCTTATCTGGAAAGACAACAGATGTATCTTCTACTAGTGTGAAGACTATGATAAAAGACTTAATAGATAATGAAGATTCTAGAAAACCTTATAGTGATCAAAAAATAGCTGATATTTTAAAAGATAAAGGGACTAAAATATCTAGACGAACGGTAGCTAAATATAGAGCAGAATTAGAAATACCCTCTTCAAATTTAAGGAGAAGATATGCCTAATTATTAAACTTATTGACAATGAATTTTGTCAAGGGTATAATATTTGGGCATTGTTTTAAAATTATAATGCCATTATAGTAGGAGGTAGATATAAGAAATGGGCACAAAAGAATTTAAGATTGTAGTAACAACAGATGTACATGGGTCTATATATTCGACGAATTTTTCAGATGGTAATGATGAGAATATGGGATTATCTAGACTATCTAGTTATTTAAAAGATTTAAGAAAGACAAATGATGTTATCTTAATTGATAATGGAGATGTAAATCAAGGAAGTGCTTTAGTAACTTATACTAATAAATATGAAAAGGAAAATATAATGTCTAAAGCCTTTAATAAATTATCTTATGACTATATAAATATAGGTAATCATGATTTTAATTACGGTTCAAAATTTTTAATGGATTATATAAATGAAACTAATGGGAAATGTATAACATCTAATATATTATATGATAACAAGCCTATTGGCCAATCACAGATCTTAAAAAACAAAAATCGAGATTTAAATATAGGTTTAGTAGGTGTAGTGACAGACTATATTGAGAATTGGGAAAAAGAATCTAATTTAACGGATATAGATATTTTATCTGTTTTTGAAACAGTAGAAAAAGAAGTTAAGAAAATTAGAGAAGAAGTAGATCAATTAATAGTATTTTATCATGGAGGATTAGAAAGAGATCCAGACACAGGAGAAAAAACAGAAACTTTAACCGGAGAAAATATAGGATATAGACTTCTAACAGAAATAGAAGGAATAGATCTACTAATTACAGGCCATCAGCATAGAAGTTTTGTAAACAATGTGAATAATACTTTAGTTGTTCAATGTACAAATGCTCTAACTGAGTTTATAGAATTAACTTATGTAGACGGTCAATTTACAGTTAGTATAAAAGATACAGGAGAATATGAAATTGATGAGAACTTCTTACAAGATTTTCAAGAAATCTATAATAATCTACAAGATTGGCTAGATGAATCTATTGGAGAAGATCTTGATGAAGAATTAATCATAGAGGATATAATAGAAGCTCAGATAAATAAACATCCTTTTGTTTCGTTAGTAAATCAAGCACAATTAGATATTACAGGGGCAGATATATCTGTTTCTTCACTTTATGATACAACTAATGGATTCAAAAAAACTATAACTTATCGTGATTTAGTATCTAATTTTCCCTTCCCAAATACCTTAGTTGTAAAAACTATAACAGGAAAAGTTCTAAAGGAGTATTTAGAACAAAATGCAGAATACTGGATAGAAAAGGATGGCAAAATAGAAGTAAATCCAACATTTTTACAACCTAAACGTCAAATTTTTAATTATGATATGGCTGATGGAATAGATTATACTATCAAGGTATCAAATCCAGTAGGGGATAGGATTGTAGATCTAACTATAGATAATGTACCAGTTGAAAAAGACAAAGAATATAAAATTGTAATGAATAATTATAGGGCCTCTGGTGGAGGAGATTTCAATATGCTTATAGAACTTGAGACCCTATATGAATCAACAGAGGAAATGATAGATGTAATGAATAAGTATATAAGAGAAAATCAACCTATAGAATTTGAACATAAAGATAATATAAAAATAATTTTATAATGGAAAATTAGTTGTCATAAAGCTTGTAAAAATGAATTAATTAAGTTAAAATTAATATGTGATTTTGCAAGAAAATAAAAATATATAGGAGGCAGAAAATGCTAAAAAAAGGAAAAGGAATTTTATTATTAGTTTTATCTTTATCTCTATCTTTACTTTTATTTGTAGGATGTTCTAATGATAATGGAGGAACTGGAAATGGTGATGAAGAAGGAAATAAAAAGATAGATAAGTTGGTAGTAGGATTTGTACCATCTAGAGAACCAGATGAAATAGTTACAGCTACAGAACCTTTAAAAGATATGTTAACTGATCAATTAGGGGAATTTGGTTATGATGTTGATGAAGTTGAAATAACAGTTGGAACTAACTATGAAGCTGTAGGGGAAGGTTTATCTGCTGGGACTATTGATGTGGCTCTAATTCCAGGTGGAACTTATGTATTATACGATGATAGTGCAGAAGTTATATTAGCTGCAACTCGTGATAGTTTATCAAATGATTCTGATGATCCAAAGGAATGGAACGAAAATAAACCGACAGAAGGATTATCAGAGCAAACTACTTCATATAGAGCTATTATGATTGCTGGTCCTTCTGATAAAGGTAAAGAATTAGCAGCAAAAGTTAATGATGGAGAAGAATTAACTTGGGAAGATTTAAATAGTGCTACTTGGAGTGTTATGTCTTCATCTTCACCAGCTGGATATATTTACCCAGCATTATGGTTAGATGAGAATTATGATAAGACTATAACAGATTTAGATAATGCTATAATCTCAGATTCCTATGGTTCTGCATTTGCAAGATTAGCAGCAGATCAAGTTGATATAGTATTAGCTTATGCTGATGCTAGACGTGATTTTGAAGAAAAGTGGATTGATGAATATGGACAAACTGATTCTGTATGGGAAGATACAGATTTAATAGGTGTAACACCTGCAATATATAATGATACTGTAAGTGTCAGTACGACTTCAGACAAAATGGATGATGAATTAAAAGAGGCTATACAAGAATCCTTTATAAATATTGGTGATACTGAGGAAGGTAAAGAAGTAATAGAAATTTATTCTCACAATGGATACCAAAAAGTAAAAGATTCAGATTATGATAATGAACGTAAGGCTCAAGAATTAATAAAGGATCTAGAGTAATTAATAAAAATAGATTATTTCATAAGAATTAATTTAAATTAAAATATAAAGTGCTAAAGACAAGTAACTAGCACTTTATATTTTTTACGGAATATATATGAGGGAGCTGCAATAAAGTGATAGAATTTAAAAATGTTACTAAGATTTATGATAATGGAGTAAAAGCTTTATCTAATGTAGATCTTACTATTGAACAAGGTGAATTTGTAGCTATTATAGGTTTATCTGGTTCTGGAAAGTCTACTTTAATTCGTTGTGTAAATAGAATGCATGAAATTACTTCTGGTGAATTATATGTTAATAATGTAAATGTATCAAACTTAAAAGGAAAAGAAGTAAGAAACTTTCGGAGAGATATAGGTATGGTTTTTCAATCATTTAATCTAGTTACTCGCTCAACTGTTATAAATAATGTTATGACTGCATTTGTTCCAGAATTATCTGGAGTTCGTAAGTTTTTTGGTGTATTTACTAAAGAAAATAAAATAGATGCTTTAACTGCTCTAGATAATGTAAATATATTAGATAAAGCTTATACAAGAGTAGACCAACTTTCAGGTGGGCAAATGCAAAGAGTTGCATTAGCAAGAGTATTAGCCCAAGATCCTAAAGTTATTCTTGCAGATGAGCCAGTAGCATCTCTTGACCCGATAACATCAGTAAGGGTTATGGATGATTTTAAAAGAATAAATGAAGATAAAAATATATCTGTATTAATAAATATTCATGATGTAGAAATGGCTATAGAATATGCAGATAGAATAATCGGAATTAATAAAGGTAATATTATATTTGATGGTAAAAGTTCAGAAGTCACTGAGGAAGTATTAGATAAAATATATGAACAAGATTTTGAAAAAAATGAGAATGAGGGGGAATAAATATGTCAATATTCGATAAGATCTTTCCTCCTAAGAATATAGATTTGCCAAATGGCAAAGTATCGGTAAAACCTAGATCAAAAACTCCAATAATTGTATTAATAGTACTTGTGTTTACCTATATATCTTTTAAAGTTACAGAATTTGATCTTTCAGTTCTATTTAGAAGAGGAAAAGAATTTTTTGTTATACTTGGTGAATTATCTCCACCAAATTGGGACTATTTATCTTATATTTGGACACCATTATTTGATACAATAAAAATGTCTTTATTTGGGTCAACATTAGGGGCTCTTGTCTCTATTCCAATTGCGATATTAGCTTCAAATAATATAATATCAAATAAGTTTATAACTTCAGTTACAAAGTTGTTTTTAAGTGTTTTAAGAACATTACCGACTCTTGTAACTGCTTTAATTGCTACCTATATATTTGGTTTAGGAACAATGGCAGGAACTGTAGCAATATTTCTATTTTCTCTTTCTTATGTTGGGAAATTATTATATGAACAGATTGAAACTGTAGATATGGGTGGATTTGAAGCAATGGAATCAATGGGTTTTACTAAGTTTTATGCTTTTAAATATGCTATATTCCCAGTAGTATTACCATCATATCTATCTACTGCCTTATTTAATTTTGAAGGGAATGTTAGATATGCAGCTATACTCGGATATGTTGGAGCAGGAGGTATAGGTCTTATTTTAAATGAGAAACTTGGCTGGAGAGACTATCCGAGTGTAGGAATGATACTATTATCTTTACTTGTAACAGTTTTTATAATTGAAAGTATAAGTGAACATTTTAGGAAAAAACTAGATTAAGAGGAGTAATAAATAGTGATGAAGCAAAAAGAAGCAATAAAAAAACAATTAGATCTTGAACCAAATAACCATATATATATACTAACTATATCTATTATTGTAATAGCTTTAGTTTTATGGTCTGCTACTTCTGTTAATTTTAATGGAATAGAAGAGGGAAGCTCTGTCATAGGAGCTAAAATTATTAAGGGAATAATAAATCCAGATTTAAATTTTTTATTTGATATTGGCGAAGGTGGAGTATTATATCTTCTATTTGAAACTATATGTATTGCATTTTTAGGTACTATAATAGGTTCAATTTTAGCTATTCCTTTTGCATTTATTTCAGCTAAAAAAATAATGCCAAAACCTGTAGCTTTTGTAGGTAGAATTCTAACCATGGCTGTTCGTACTGTTCCATCTCTTGTATATGGACTTATGTTTATAAGAGTTTCTGGTCCAGGACCTTTCACTGGTGTACTGACAATGGCAGTTATATCTATAGGAATGATAACTAAACTTTATATAAATGCTATAGAAGATATAGATGTTAATATAATTGATTCTCTGGCTTCTATGGGTTTAAATAGATTTGATCAAATTAGATATGGTATTCTTCCACAGCTTTATTCAAATTTTATTTCAATTGTTATTTATAGATTTGATATGAATTTAAGAGATGCTTCTGTGCTAGGTCTTGTTGGAGCAGGTGGGATAGGTGCACCCTTAATATTTGCAATGAATTCATATAGATGGAATGAGGTTGGATCTTTATTAATTGGACTTGTTGTACTTGTATTATTAATAGAGGCATTTTCAAATAGGGTAAGAAAAAAACTTGTTAGAGGATAGTACGGAAATAATTTTAAGCTTAATCTCTTGCAAATTTCAATTATATAGTTTATACTTAGGATAGTAGAAGATTATTTCTACTATTTTTTTAAATGTAGTGGGATAGAAATAAATTGATGGGACAAAAATAGCTATACCCCACTGATCTTAGAAATTAGGTGTTTAAGTGGAAAAAATAAATCTAATAAAGAATATAGCTCCAGAAATAATAGATTTTATAGAGAGAAGATATCTTATACTTCGTAATATCTCTTATAATCAACCTATTGGTAGAAGGAAGTTATCTGTTAATCTTGGAATAAAAGAAAGAACAATAAGAGAAGATATAGGTATACTGAAAGAGCTAGGATTCTTAAATGTAGATCCTACTGGAATGTATATAACAGATAAAGGAGATAATTTAATAAAAGAATTACATGATATATATATTGATTTAATTGGGATATCTACTTTAGAAGAAAACTTAAGGGAAAAACTAAATATTAAAAAGGTTATCATAGTTCCAGGAAACTCTACTGAAGATGAAGCAGTTTTAAAAGATATGGGAAAAACTACTTTTGAAGTATTAAAAAACAATCTAAATAATAAAAGTTTAATTGGAATTACAGGTGGAAATACTATGGCATCTGTAGCTAAGGAAGCTCTAAAAGACGACAAACATAGAGAAGTAATTATAATACCAGCAAGGGGAGGATTAGGTAAAGATGTAAATACTCAATCTAATTCTATTGCTGCTAAACTAGCTGATAAACTAGGTGGAATGTATAGATTACTATATATACCAGATGGATTAGGAGAAGATGCTCTAAAATTAGTTCTAAAAAATAAAGAAATTAAAGAATCAATAGATTTGATAAATGATATCGATACTTTAGTATTTGGACTTGGCAGAGCTGATACAATGGCAGAAAGACGAGATTTAGATAAATCTCATATAAAAAGATTGTTAGATGGTGGAGCAGTAGCTGAGGCTTTTGGACATTATTTTAATATAGAAGGTAAGGAAATCTGGGAATACAGCACTATAGGACTAACCCTAGATAAATTTAAAACATTAAAAAATCTTATAGGTGTAGCAGGAGGAGAAGAAAAAGCTGAAGCTATTATTTCAATAGCTACATTAAATAATAATATGACTTTAATTACTGATGAATCAGCAGCAAAAAATATTTTAAATATGGTATAATAAGCTACAAAGTTAGCTATAAATATAAAATACAAGAGGAGGATTTTATTATGACTAAAAAAGTAGGTTTAAATGGTTTAGGAAGAATAGGTAGAGATTTTGTTAAGGCATATTTTCAAAATGAAGTAGAAGAGTTTGAATTAGTATCAATAAATGCATCAGGTGATTTAGATACTTTAGCACATATGTTAAAATATGACACAATGTATGGTAAATTTGATAAAAGTGTAGAAGTAGTAGAAAATGGACTTGTAATAGATGGTAAAGAAGTTAAGATAACTGCAGAAAGAAACCCATCTCAAATCCCATGGAAAGAATTAGGAGTAGAGCTAGTAGTAGATTCTACAGGAGCTTTTAGAGAAAGAGAAGGAATAGAAAAACATATAGAGGCTGGAGCTGAAAAAGTTATTATAACTGCTCCTACTAAAGGTGAAGATTTTACAGTAGTACTAGGTGTAAATGAAGAAGACTATGATCCAGAAAATCATCATATAATATCTAATGCATCTTGTACCACTAACTGTTTGGCACCTGTTGCTAAAGTAATGCTAGATAAATTTGGTGTAAAGAAAGGTTTAATGACTACAATCCATGCTTATACTAATGACCAAAAGATTATAGATAATAGACATAAGGATTTAAGACGTGCTAGAGCTGCAGTAGAAAATATAATTCCTACAACTACAGGAGCAGCAAAAGCAGTTGCTTTAGTATTACCAGAATTAGAAGGTAAAATGAATGGATTCTCAGTAAGAGTACCAGTTCCTACTGTATCTATGATAGATGTAGTATTTGAAATAGAGAAAGATACTACAGTAGAAGAAGTTAATAAAATTCTAAAAGAAGCAAGTGAAAATGAATTAAAAGGTATAATGGGATATTCAGAAGAACCATTAGTATCATCTGACTATGTAGGAGATTCAAGATCATCTATAGTAGATGCCCAATCTACTATGGTAATAGATAATATGGTAAAAGTAGTTTCCTGGTATGATAATGAGTGGGGATATGCTGAAAGAGTAGTAGATCTTACAAAATTAGTAGCTACAAAATAAGAACAATAAAGGTCGGGTCATTTATGACCCGGCTACTAATATTTACATGAGGTGGTTAAATGTTAAATAAAAAGACATTAAAAGACTTAGACTTTCACGATAAAAAGGTATTAATAAGATGTGATTTTAATGTTCCTATGGATGAAGAAGGAAATATTACTGATGATAATAGAATAGTAAGCTCACTACCTACTATAAATTACCTAATAGATAAGGGAGCAAAGCTAATACTAATGTCTCATTTAGGGAGACCAAAGGGAAAAGCAGATCCTAAACTTAGTTTAAAACCAGTAGCAAAAAGACTATCTGAATTATTAAATAAAGATATAGTTTTTGCTAAAGATGATAACATAGTGTCAGATAATGTAAGAGATACAATAAATGAATTAAAAAATGGAGAAATAGCCTTATTAGAAAATACTCGATATAGAGAAGAAGAAACGGAAAATGGAAAAGGTTTTGCTAAAGATTTAGCTTCATTAGCTGATATATTTGTAAATGATGCATTTGGAACTTCACATAGGGCTCATGCTTCCAATGTAGGAGTATCCTCTCAATTACCATCAGCTTTAGGATTTTTAGTAGAGAAGGAAGTTGATGTAATGGGTAAAGCTATTGAAAATCCAGAAAGACCTTTTATAGCTATACTAGGTGGAGCAAAGGTTTCAGACAAAATAGGTGTAATTAAAAGTCTAATCAATAAAGTAGACTCTATATTAATAGGTGGAGGTATGGCCTATACATTCCTTAAAGCACAAGGATATGAAGTAGGACAATCATTATTAGAAGAAGATAAAGTAGAGTTGGCTAAAGAATTATTAGAAGAAGCTGAAGAAAATAATGTCAAACTTTTATTACCAGTTGATGTAGTAGTTGCTAAAGAATTTAAAAATGATACAGAGTATAAAACTGTAGATATAGATTCTATTCCAGAAGATATGGGAGGATTAGATATAGGTGAAAAAACTTTACAGTTATTTGTTGATGAAATAAATAAAGCTGAAACTATAGTATGGAATGGACCAGCTGGAGTATTTGAAATGGAAAACTTTAGTAAAGGAACTTATAGAATAGCTAAAGCAATGGCAGATTCTGATGCTATAACTATAGTAGGTGGAGGAGATTCATCTGCTGCAGTAGAAAAAGCAGGTTATGCAGATAGGATAACTCATGTATCTACTGGTGGTGGGGCTTCTTTAGAATTGTTAGAAGGTAAGGCATTGCCTGGAATAGAGGCCATAAGTGATAGGTAATTAATTATAATAAAAGGTAAAATTATTAAAAAGGAGTCTGGCTTCCAGAATTTGTGAAGTATTACCACACATAAAAAATAGAGTTGCACCACGGTTACTACAATCAGCCCAACTCTAATCATTTTTTTACCTAGTGGATATTTCAATCAAATTTTTCAAATATGAGTCCTATTTTAATAATATTTGGATCACACTATGTGATTATTATAATCAATTGTTAGTTGAATAATGAGAGAAGATAATGAGGAGGATTTAAGATGCGTAGAGCTATAATTGCTGGGAATTGGAAGATGAATAATAATATTGAGGAATCGATTAGTTTGATTGAGGAGATTAAGTCTTTTGATTTAGATAAGGATGTTGATGCTGTAGTGTGTGTACCTTTTACTGATATTAAGGATGCTAAAAAGGCTATTGAAGGCACCAATATTAAATTAGGTGCTCAAAATATGCATTGGGAGGAAGATGGTGCTTTTACAGGTGAAATCTCTCCTTTAATGTTAAATGAATTAGAGGTAGATTATGTAATATTAGGCCATTCAGAAAGAAGACAATATTTTAATGAGACTGATGAAACTGTAAATAAAAAGATGAAATCTGCTTTGTCTCATGATTTAAAACCTATAGTTTGTGTAGGGGAGACTTTAGAAGAGAAAGAAGCAGGTAAAGAAAAAGAAGTAGTAGAAGAGCAAGTAAGAAAAGCTTTTGAAGATGTTTCAAAAGATGATATGGAAAAAATAGTTATAGCTTATGAACCAATTTGGGCTATAGGTACTGGAAAAACTGCTTCTGCTGACGATGCTAATAATATGATTGGATTTATTAGAAATGTAATAGGAAAGATCTATGATGATAAAGCAAAAGATATAGTGAGAATCCAATATGGTGGAAGTGTAAAACCAGATAATGTAACAGAGTTAATGGAGAAAAGTGAAGTTGATGGAGCTTTAGTAGGAGGAGCTAGTCTTAAAGCTAAAGATTTTACTAAACTTATTAACTACTAACTGGAGGAATGATTATGATAAAAAAACCAGTAATGTTAATGATCCTAGATGGATGGGGAATAGGAGAAAATTACCCGGGAAATGCAATAAAATTAGCTAATACCCCTAATTTTGACGAATTAATGAGTAAATATCCTAATAGTTCTTTAAAAGCAAGTGGTGAAGATGTCGGACTTCCAGAAGGGCAGATGGGAAATTCAGAAGTAGGACATCTTAATATAGGGGCAGGAAGAATAGTTTTTCAAGATCTTCCTAGAATATCTAATGATATAGAAAATGGAGAGTTTTTCAAGAAAAAGGAATTTTTAACAGCAATTCAAGATGCAAAACTTAACAACTCAAAAATACATTTAGTAGGTTTAGTATCTGATGGTGGGGTTCATAGTCATGTAGATCATCTATATGGATTATTAGAACTTATGAAAGCTGAAGGGCAGGAAGATGTTTATATTCATGTTATATTAGATGGGAGAGATGTTGCCCCTGATGTAGGTAAGGAACAGGTAAGAGAATTAGAGGAAAAAATCGAAGAAATTGGAGTAGGTAAAATAGCTACAGTATCAGGAAGATATTATACTATGGATAGGGATCAGAGATGGGAAAGAACTGAATTAGCCTATAATGCTATGGTTTTAGGTGAAGGAGAAAAAAATATAGATCCCATATTAGCAATAGAGAAATCGTATAATGAGGAAATTACTGATGAATTTATGCTACCAGCAGTTATTGTAGAAGATAAACAACCAGTAGCGACAGTAGAAGATGGAGACAGTATAATATTCTTTAATTTTAGACCTGATAGAGCTAGACAAATTACTAGAGCCTTTGTAGATGAAGAATTTAAGGGCTTTGAGAGAGAAAAGACAGTAAATACATTTTATGTAACTATGACAGAATACGATAAAACTATATCTAATGTAAATATAGCATATAAGAGTGAACCGCCGATCAATACATTATCTGAATATATTGGAACTAAAGGAATGAATCAATTAAAGATTGCAGAAACAGAAAAATATGCTCATGTAACCTTTTTCTTTAATGGAGGTATAGAAGAACCTTATATAGGTGAAGATAGAGTATTAATTAAATCTCCTAAAGTAGCAACTTATGATTTACAACCTGAAATGAGTGCTTATGAAGTAAAGGATAAACTTATTGAAAGATTGAAAATGGATAAATATGATTTAATTATAGTAAACTTTGCTAATCCAGATATGGTAGGTCACACAGGAATAATATCTGCAGTAACTGAAGCAGTAGAAACTGTCGATACCTGTCTAGGCGAGGTAATTGAAGTGTTAGAAGAAAAAGAAGGATTAGCCTTAATAACTGCTGATCATGGTAATGCTGAAATGTTATTAGATGATGAAAATAATACAGTAACGGCACACACAACTAATCAAGTTCCTCTTATTTTATATGGTAAAAAGGATGTAGAATTAAGAGAAGGAAGATTAGGAGATTTAGCCCCTACATTATTAGATTTAATGGGATTGGAGAAGCCTAAGGAAATGACTGGGGAAAGTTTGATAATTAAGGAATGATATGGAAATTTTATTATAAAAAATTAGTCTTAATTTCAGAATTTGTGAAGTATGACCACACGTAAAAATAGGATTCTTATTTTTATAATAAAATTTCTAGGTATGTACTTTTAATTATGAAGTGTAGGAATAAAAAAGAAAAAGCAAAGGGAGGAAATTTTCTTATGAGTATTATTATTGATGTTTATGCTAGAGAAGTTTTAGATTCTAGGTCTAATCCTACTGTTGAAGTAGAAGTTTGGACTGAGAATAGTGTTGGTAGGGCTTTAGTACCTTCAGGTGCTTCTACTGGTGCTTTTGAGGCGGTAGAATTAAGAGATGGAGATAAAGACAGATACCTAGGAAAAGGTGTCTTAAAAGCAGTATCAAATGTAAATGATATTATAGCTGAAGAAGTAATTGGATTAAGTGTATTTGATCAATTAGGTATAGATCAATTGTTAATAGATTTAGATGGAACTGATAATAAAGGTAAATTAGGAGCTAATGCTATATTAGGTGTATCTATAGCAGTAGCAAGGGCTGCAGCAGATGAATTAGGAATGGCTTTATATGAGTATATAGGTGGGGTAAATGCTAAGGTATTACCTGTACCAATGATGAATATATTAAATGGTGGAGAACATGCAGATAATAATGTAGATATCCAAGAATTTATGGTAATGCCAGTAGGTGCTGAAAATTTTACAGAAGCTGTAAGAGTAGGTTCTGAGATATTCCATAGTTTACAACAAGAATTACAAGATAAAGGTTTAAATACATCAGTAGGTGATGAAGGCGGATTTGCTCCAAACTTATCTAGTAATGAAGAAGCTTTAGCTACAATAGTAGATGCTATTAAAAAGGCTGGATATAAGCCAGGAGAAGAAGTAGTTTTATCACTAGATGTTGCTGCTACTGAAATATATGATAAAGATAAAAAAGTTTATAAACTAGAAAGTGAAGATAGAGAATTAACAGTAGATGAAATGATAGATTATTATGCAGATCTTGTAGAAAAGTATCCAATTGCGTCTATTGAAGATGGTTTAGATGAAGAGGATTGGGATGGCTGGAAAGCTTTAACAGATAGATTAGGAGATAAAATCCAATTAGTAGGAGATGACCTATTTGTAACTAATACTAAAAGATTAGAAAAAGGAATAGAGTTAGGAATATCTAATTCTATTTTGATTAAATTAAATCAAATAGGTACTATTACAGAAACATTAGATGCTATTGAATTAGCTAAACAACATGGATATACTTCAGTTATATCTCATAGATCAGGAGAAACAGAAGATACTACAATAGCTGATTTAGCTGTAGCATTAAATGCTGGACAAATAAAAACTGGTGCCCCTTCAAGAACTGACAGAGTAGCTAAATATAATCAATTAATCAGAATAGAAGATGAATTAGGAGATTTGTCAGAATACAGAGGAATAGATAGTTTATATAATTTAAAATAATAGAATGCTTAAAGGTCCTATAATGTTATAGGGCCTTTAATTTATACATATAATAGCATATATATCAATATGATTGATTTTATCTATTGCCTATGGTAAAATACTAATGTTACTAAAAGGATTTTAATATACTTATATTTTAAATGGGAGGTGTTGCAATGCAGACTTTGTTTTCCATATTAGTATTAGCCTCAGCATTGACAGTTATAATTAGTGTGTTATTACAAGAAGGAGAAGAAGGTGGAGGTCTAGGTGCTATTAGTGGAAACGCATCAGATTCTTTATTTGGGATGAATAGAGGTAAATCTAAACAAGTAATATTACAAAGGATAACAGCAATATCTGCTGCAATTTTCATAGTGTCGACTTTAGTATTAGCAGCAAAATAATAAGGGGGAAAATTTAATGGACTATATTTTAATTTCAGCACCAATAATAGGGATTTTAGCATTATTGTTTGCTTTTCTAAAAGCGTCTAGTATAGATAAAATTAATCCAGGAAATACTAGAATGCAAGAAATAGCTAAACATATCCAAGACGGTGCAATGGCTTTTTTATCTAGACAGTATAGATCTTTAGCTATTTTTGTAGGAATACTTTTTGTAGTGTTAGCAATTGTGCTTGGCATACCTACTGCAATAAGTTTCTTATTAGGGGCTTTATTTTCAGCTATAGCAGGATATGTTGGAATGAAAGTAGCTACAAAAGCGAATGTTAGAACAGCTAATGCAGCTATGGAGTCGGGAATGAACCAAGCATTAAAAGTAGCATTCTCAGGTGGATCAGTTATGGGAATGGTTGTAGTTGGACTAGGTCTTTTAGGTGTAAGTCAACTATATATAATATATAGAGATCCTAGTATTATAACAGGATTTGGATTAGGCGCTTCATCTATAGCATTATTTGCTAGAGTAGGTGGAGGTATATATACAAAGGCGGCAGACGTAGGAGCTGACTTAGTAGGTAAGGTAGAAGCAGGAATCCCTGAAGACGACCCAAGAAACCCAGCAGTTATCGCTGATAATGTTGGAGATAATGTTGGCGATGTTGCAGGAATGGGAGCAGATTTATTTGAATCATATGTTGGAGCAATTATATCAGCTATAACTCTAGGAATAATAGCGTATGGAGATGACGGAGTATTATTTGCAATTGCATTATCTTCTGTTGGGATTATAGCTTCTATTATCGGAGTATATTTTGTAAGAGGAGATGGAGATCCTCAGAAATCTTTAAACAATGGTACATTAGTAAGTTCACTTATTACTATAGTAGTAGGTTATTTCTTAAGTAGATCTATATTAGGTAATATTAAGCCATTTATATCTATAGTTGCTGGTTTAGTAGTAGGATTAATAATAGCTAGAATGACAGAATACTATACATCAGCAGATCATAAACCAGTTCAAAGAATAGCAGAAGAATCTGAAACAGGATCTTCTACTAATATAATTGGTGGATTATCAGTAGGAATGATGTCGACAGCAGGACCAATCATTGTAATAGCTATAGGTATTTTAGTTGCATATTATCTAGGTGGAGGATCATCTAATGTTACTGAAGGATTATATGGGATTGCATTAGCAGCAGTAGGTATGTTATCTACAGCAGGAATGACTATAGCAGTAGATGCATATGGACCAATAGCAGATAATGCTGGTGGTATTGCAGAAATGTGTGAATTACCTTCAGAAGTAAGAGATATTACAGATACATTAGACTCAGTAGGTAATACTACAGCAGCTGTAGGAAAAGGGTTTGCTATAGGATCAGCAGCACTTACAGCTTTAGCTTTATTCTCATCCTATACACAAACAGTAGGATTAGCAGAAATAGATATAACCCAACCATCTGTTATCGCAGGTGCCTTTATAGGTGGTATGTTACCTTTCTTATTTGCAGCTATGACAATGGATGCAGTAGGTAAGGCAGCATTCGAGATGATTGAAGAAGTAAGAAGACAATTTAAAGAGATTCCAGGTATTATGGAAGGAGAAGCAACTCCAGAATATGGTACTTGTGTAGATATTAGTACAAAAGCAGCTTTAAGAGAAATGATAGTGCCAGGATTATTAGCAGTTGTTATACCAGTAGTAATAGGAATACTATTAGGTTCAGAAGCATTAGGTGGATTATTAGCTGGTTCTTTAATCACAGGAGTATTAATGGCTATATTTATGTCTAATGCAGGTGGAGCATGGGATAATGCTAAGAAATATATTGAAGATGGTCATCATGGTGGAGAAGGTAGTGAAGCACATCATGCAGCAGTTACAGGAGATACAGTTGGAGATCCATTTAAAGATACTTCAGGCCCATCATTAAATATTTTAATTAAGCTTATGACTATAGTTTCACTAATATTTGCTGGATTATTTGGAAAAGGATTATTATTTTAATGAAATCCCTCTTTTGAGGGATTTTTTTTAACTGTATATATTAAGTTTTATATGATATAATATTTTATTGGAAATATTAGTATTATAATACATAATATGGTATAGAATAAAATAGGGAGATATCATTGTGATAGAAAGAGTAGATGGTTTAAATATTAATTATATTGTTGAAGAGGAAGGAGATCCTATTGTAGTTCTTCATGGATGGGAGCTAATATAGAAAGAGTTTAGATAATTATAATAGATTTAGAGCCGTAATTAATGCGTTATTAAATTAAATTAATATTAATTTAATAAGGATGAATTGTATTTTTGGAGGGATATAATGAATTATTTAATAACCTTAGGGATATTAATTATAGCTGTATTAATTGTGTCAGAAAAGTCTAAGTTTGCGCTGCATATGATACAATTAGAAGAATATAAGACAGAGAATTATAGGGAATGGGTAAAAAATAATAAAGAAAGAGCATATAATTTAGGGAAAGATACTCAGCCAATTAAGTCCCCTTTAGTATTTACTGATAGAGCAAAAAGGCTGTATATGACTAATTTAGCATTAAGCGGTATAATAATATTATTAACATCAATACCATATTTAATATTAAATCAATACGGTTATATTCTAATACCTATTATTGTAGTTTTTGTAGTATATAGACAACAGGCTGATATTATGGCCTATTCAAATATAATAATAAGACCAGTAGAAGAGAGAATAAATATGGGTTTCTACTTAGAAGCACAAGAAAAAGTTAAATCTAGAGAAGATTTAAAAGTAGTAGGAATAACAGGTAGTTTTGGTAAAACTAGTACTAAATTTATATTAGGAACAATTCTAGAAGAGAAATATAATGTATTAAATACGCCAGAATCATATAACACAACCATGGGACTATCTAAAGTTATAAATAGTGAGTTAAGTGATGAGCATGAAGTATTTATAGCAGAAATGGGCGCTAGAACACAGGGTGAGATAAAAGAAGTTGCTGAACTATGCCAACCGGAAATAGGAGTAATAACATCTGTAGGACCTGTTCATATAGAAACATTTGGAAATGTAGATACTATTGCAAAAACGAAATATGAATTAATAGAAGAATTACCAGCAGATGGAGTAGCCATATTTAATTATGATAATGAAGATATTAAGAAATTAGCAGATAAAACTTTTAAAGAAAAAAGACTATATGGACTAAAAGATATAGAAAATGTAGATCTATATGCAGAAAATATAGTAGTATCTGAATTAGGATCAAGCTTTGTTTTAAAAGATAAAGAAGGGAATAGGGTAGATTGTACTACTAAACTTTTAGGAGAACATAATATATATAATATATTAGCAGGAGCAAGTGTAGCAAAAACATTAGGTTTAACTTTTCAAGAAATAAGCCAAGGTATAAGTAAAATAGAGCCTATACCTCACAGATTAAATATTATAGATTCAGGTTCGGGACTTATAGTAATAGATGATGCATTTAGTTCTAATCCTGTAGGTACAAAGGCTGCTTTAAAAGTTATAAATCAGTTTAAAGAAGGTAGAAAGATTATTGTAACTCCAGGAATGATAGAATTAGGAGATATGGAAGAAGAAGCTAATAAGGAATTTGGAAATGATATAGCTGAGGTTTGTGACTATGCAATATTAGTAGGGGAAAAAAGAACTAAACCTATTTATCAAGGATTAATAGAGGCTAATTATGATGAGTCTAATATATTTGTAGTAAATACTTTAGA
>DATGUA010000055.1:0-47891 GCA_035301545.1 Tissierellaceae bacterium
TTATACCAAAACAAGTAAAATTAAGACAATAAAATATTTTATTGTCTTAATTTATATATATTATTATACTTCTGGATTTACATCCTTTTTAGATATCTTATTCATTATCATTGCTATAGCTCCATCTCCAGTTATATTACATGCAGTACCAAAGCTATCTTGTGCTACATATAATGCTATCATTAATGAAAGCATTGGTTGTGGGAAATCAAGCATAGTTTCTAATAAACCTAAAGCTGCTATAACAGCACCTCCAGGTACTCCTGGTGCAGCAACCATAGTAACTCCTAGCATCATTATAAATGGGAAGAACATACCAAAACTAAAGTCCATACCATTTAACATCATAAGTGCTAGAGAACATGCAACTAATGTTATAGTACTTCCTGATAGGTGAATCGTTGCTCCTAATGGTATAACGAAATCAGCTATATCATCCCTTACTCCATTTTTCTTAGTTTGTTCTAAAGTGATTGGGATAGTAGCTGCTGAAGACTGAGTTCCTATTGCAGTTAAATATGCAGGTACCATATTTTTAATAGCTACAAAAGGATTTACTCCAGAAAGAGATCCTGCTATTGTAAATTGAATTAATATTATCGCAAAATGCATTAAAAGGATTATAATAAATACTTTAAAGAATACTGACAATATAGTTGCTACTTGTCCAGCATAAGTCATATTTGCAAATATACCAAGTATATGCAATGGTAGTAAAGGTATTATTATCTTATTTATTACTAATTCTATAATCTCTTGAAATTCACCTACTGCTCTTTTTAATACATTTCCTTTAATAGCTGCTATACCTAATCCTAGTGTAAATGCTATCAAAAGAGCTGTCATAACATCAAATACTGGTGGCATACCAATTTCAAACGCTGCCGGTACTAATGCATCCTCTGGATTAACAGAATCTACAACTAAACTTCCTACTTCTAAAAACTTTGGAAATACTGTTGAAGATACAAAATATGACAAGGAACCAGCAAATACTGTTGAACCATAAGCTATACCTGTTGTAATAGCTAGTAATTTTCCTGCCCCTAAACCTAAATCACCAATCCCTGGTGCAACAAAACCTACTATAATAAGTGGGATTGCAAACTCTAAAAAGTTTCCAAATATTCCATTAAATGTTGCAGTTATTTCTATTACCTTTCGAGGTAAAAATTGTCCTATTAAAATACCTAATATAATAGCAATAATCAGTTTGGGTAATAAACCAATTTTTTTCTTTTTCACTTTAATTTCTCCTTCTATTTTCAATATCTTAAATTTAGGTTTGAACCTCCCTTTAATATAAGCTTATATTAAAGGAAGGTTTCATTTTATTTATTCATCTTTTAAATTTAAGATTATTTAAGTTTTTCTCCTAATTTTTCTAACATATCTTCAGTCATTTTATCTAGATCATACTTAGGTTCCCATCCCCATTCTTCTCTTGCTGCAGTATCATCTAGAGAATTAGGCCAAGAATCAGCAATAGCTTGTCTTTCTGGGTCTACATCATATGTTAGTTCAAATTCTGGTATATGTTTTTGAATAGATTCTTTTAAAGTCTCTGGATCAAAACTCATAGCTGTTACATTAAATGCATTTCTATGAATTAATTTATCAGAATCTGCATTCATTAATTGAACTATAGAATCTATTGCATCTGGCATATACATCATATCCATTTTTGTTCCTTCTGCTATAAAAGATTCATATTTTTTATGTTTAATAGCATCATAATATATATGAACAGCATAATCTGTAGTTCCACCACCTGGTAGTGTTTTATAGGAAATTAGGCCAGGGAATCTAACTCCTCTAGTATCTACTCCAAATTTACTATGGTAATAATCACATAATAATTCTCCAGATACTTTAGTTACACCATACATAGTATTTGGTCTTTGTATAGTATCTTGTGGAGTATTATCTGCTGGAGTATTAGGACCAAATGCTGCTATTGAACTTGGAGTAAAGACTTGACATCCTTCATCTTTTCCAACTTCTAATATATTAATTAATCCATTCATGTTTACATTCCAGCATGCCATAGGATTTTGTTCTCCTACTGCAGATAGTATTGCTGCTAGATTAACAATTTTCTTTACATTATGTTTTTTAACTATTTCAGATATAGCTTCTCCGTTACTAATATCTAAAATTTCAAAAGGTCCAGACTCTATTAATTCCTTTTGTTCTTCTTTTTCTCTTCTACTACTTGCTATAACATTGTCTGTACCGTGCATATCTCTTAATTTTTCAGTTAGCTCAGATCCAATTTGGCCTAAAGCTCCTGTTATTAAAATTTTATCCAACAAGAACACCTCCGTATGTTTTAAAAACTACTTTATTTATTCAAGTACACCCATTTCTTTTCCTACTTTTTCAAATATTTCAACAGCTTTGTCTAATTGTTCTTTAGTATGTGAAGCTGTTACCATACATCTTACCCTACCTGTTCCTTTAGGCACTGTTGGGAATATTATGGCTGATACGAATACTCCATTCTTTAGTAATTCTTTACTAAATTCCATAGTTTCTGCTTCATCTCCAATAATAACTGGAGTTATAGGAGTTTCACTATTACCTGTATCAAATCCTAATCTTCCTAGTTTTTCTTTGAAATATCTAGCGTTTTCCCATAACTTATCTGTATATTCTTCAGATTCCATTAGCATATTTATAGCTTCATGAATCGGTGCAACTACAGCTGGTGGTAAAGATGTAGAAAATAGTACTGGTCTGGCTCTATGACTTAACCATTCATACATAGTCTTAGATCCTGCTACATATCCACCTATTACACCTATACCTTTAGATAAAGTACCCATTACAAAATCTACTCTTCCATGTAGACCAAAATGATCTACTGTACCTCTACCACTTTTACCTAAAACTCCTGAACCATGAGCATCGTCTACATAAGTCATAGCTTCATATTTCTCTGCTAATTCAACTATTTCTGGAAGTTTAGCTAAGTCCCCATCCATACTAAATACACCATCAGTTATAATAAGAACATTTTTGTAGTCATCTCTTCTTTCTTTTAATATACTCTCTAAATCTTCCATATCTGAGTGTTTATATATAGCTTTATCTGCTCTAGATAATCTAACACCATCAATTATAGATGCATGATTTAATTCATCTGATATGATAAGGTCTCCCTTTTCTGTTATAGCCTGTATAGTACCGGCATTGGCATTGAATCCTGATTGATATATAAATGCTGCTTCTTCTTTTTTGAATTCAGCTAACTTTTTTTCTAATTCTTCATGTAGATCCATATTTCCTACTATAGTTCTAACTGCTCCAGCTCCTACTCCATATTTTTCTACAGCTTCTACAGCAGCTTTTTTCATTCTTGGATGGTTAGCAAAGCCTAAATAGTTGTTAGATGATAAGTTAATTACTTTCTTACCATTTAATGTTATCTCTGCCTCATTTGGAGTTTCCAAAACAGGTAACTCTCTATAAATTCCATCTTCTTTTAATTCTTCAATCTTTTCTTTTAAAAAATCTAGATCGTGTACATTTGACATCTTAATCCTCCCAAATTTTAATTTATTTTGTGTTAATTATATCTGTCATATAATTCATACCCACTAACTACACTTTAACACATCCATAAATAAATTGTCAATATGGATTTATAATTCTCTCATATTCTAAATAACTTGTATCGGAGATGTGTTATATAAGCCGATTTCAATATAAAACTTAAAATAGTTAGATATAGTTAGATAATTGACGATTAGCGAAGTTATATTGAGATAATCATCTCCTTTGCCTAATTAAGGTCTATAATGTTATTTGCATTATACCTTGTTCTGTCCTATACTGTAATAGTCGTCAGAAAGGCAACGGGGTGTGGCGCAGTTTGGTAGCGCACGTGGTTTGGGACCATGGGGCCGGAGGTTCAAATCCTCTCACCCCGACCATTAAAATGATTCAAAGTAATTAATTACTTTGAATCATTTTTTTATTACTCTTTAATTGATCATTTTAGCCTTTAAATCATTTTATCCATTTAAAATTTAAATATACAATTATAGTTCCATTTTTCAATCATCCTATAATTCTCAAATAAAAAACAAACATACAGTTAACTGTATGTTTGTTTTTTATTTGGCTTATTTACTATTGACTCCTTTAATACAAAATCTATGTATTTAATTAATACATATAATACAATTGCAATTCCAATCACTTCTTCAATCTTTACAATATAATTTAATATAGATATTGAACTACCATTATTCATTAAAAATCCATTAGTTAACTTTATAGAAATTGCTGAAATAACTAAAGGGAATGTAAAAGCTGAATAACTAGGATAAAATTTTATTTTTAATAATCTTGGTAGTTGAAGTATTACCATTAAATAACTAAATTGGGAAATTCCTACTAATATCCATACTAAGAACATACTTTTTTCTGGGAAGGAATTCATATATCCTGCCAAACATAGAGCTACAGGAGCTGCAAATATTGATATAGTAGGTTGTGCTGGTTCTGGAATATTTTTTATTTTAAAAACCCTTTTTAAAACTATCGGTAATAATATAAAGTATGATATAAGTCCAAACCAAAATAATATTCTTCCTAACAATAACATTTCAAAAACTGGTGCTGTTACAGATGCTACTACTATTCCTACATAGGGAATAAACCAACTAGTAAAAACCTGGTTAATATTAAAATTCAATATATACTTGCTAGTAAAATTTATAATTAGTACTACATGTAATACTAATCCTATAATCCATATACCAAAAGATAAAGATGGAACAAAAGGTTTTATATATGTGGATAGTAGCATTATCCCCATAGATAAGGTAGGAAAAACACTAGCAACTACTGGATTTTTAAGTTCTTCTTTTACTTTCTTAGGATATTTTACAATTTTAACTAAATATAATATTAAAATAATACCGGATATTATACCAAAAATATTTCTATATAGTTCTCCATAAGATTGTACTAAATTTCCTGATGCAGCTAAAGCTAACATAAGACCAACAATTGGTGTTGGAATTTTCTTAATAGTTTCTTCCAAAGACAACCACTCCATTTATGTTTTATTATAGTTCAAAATAGATTTCTCTTCTAAGACTACTATATAATAGAATTCAAGTCCAATAGAAAATATTTATATATATCTATAAGAGTATAAGTATTTTCTATTTATTGCTCTATAGTCTTTCACTCACTCCTATCAAGTCAATGATCTTTATTGTAATTATCATATTATAATTTAATAGGTTTATCAGGAATTTGTAGGCTAATAATTATACCAATATTAAAAAACCATAAATAATCAAAATTGATTAATTATGGTTTTAAAATTTATCTTATGGTTTATTAACTTTAGATTGTCTTAATAAAATAATTAATTACCTTTTACACTATTATCCTGTTGATTATCCTGTTGATATTTTAATTTTGTTGCTTCTCCTCCTCTAATATGTCTCTCAGCCTTGTTTGTCTCTAGTACTTTTTTTACCATAGATGCTATAAGAGGGTTTATCTTAGGTAATCGCTCAGTAACATCTTTGTGAACAGTACTTTTGCTGACACCAAATATACCTGCAGCTTTTCTAACAGTAGCACCTTCACTTAATATGTACTGTGCTATTTCTAATGTCCTTTCTTCTATATAATCTTTCACTTAGTAACCCCCTTTTTACTTTTTGGGTATTCTATATAATACTTATGTTATTTCAATCTAGAATAGAACGTGGATCCACTAATTCTCCATCTTTTCTCGCTTCAAAATGTAGATGACTATCTATTAGCATTTCTATAGATGCAGTTTCTCCTACCGTTCCAATATGATCTCCTTGTTTTACTTGAATTCCTTCTTCTACCATTTCTTTAGTACCTAAGTTTGCATATTTAGTTTCCATATCATTACCATGATCAATTGTAATTGCAATTCCCCATAGATCATCTTCCTCAACTTTTTTAACAGTTCCATCCTTAACTGCCTTAACTTTTGTACCTAGCTCTGCTTCTATATCAATTCCTGCATGTCCTCTCCATTCATCTAATGTTTCAGAATAGATTAGATTATCCGTTGTAAATACAGTTATAACTTCTCCAGATAGAGGCCAAATATAGCCTTGATTATTTTGTGTGTTGGTTTCTTCTTGACTTTCTGGGGATTCTGTTTGCTCTGATTCTTCCTGTTCTTCTGTCTCTTCCTCTTTCTTTTGTTCCTCTTCTATTTCTTCTATCTTTTCAGTATCATCGTCCTTAGTAGCCGTCTCTAATGTATCCTTATCTTCTTCCTCAGAATCATTCTTATCTACATCTGAGTCCTCTGATTTATTAGTAGAAGATGAATCATCTTCTTCCTCTTTCTCTAAAACAATTAAATCTTCATCATTTTCTGGTTTACCCACTTCTTGGGTAATTATAAAAATAGTACTAAAAGCTACTAAACATACACATGTAAAAAGAAATAGTAAAAATCCATTTTCCTTAATCGTTTTTAACAACTTTTTTTTCATGTTGCCACCTCCATCTGCTATTATTTACATTATTTGAAATTTAATACCTAAAAACATAAAAAAAAGCAACTTCTTTAGAAGTTACTTTTTCTTAATATCTATTCCGCTATAATAGTGTTTTAAAATCTCCTTGTAATCCTTTCCATTCTTAGCCATACCATTGGCCCCCCATTGGCTCATTCCTACTCCATGACCATATCCTGTTGTTTCAATTTCTATTAAATCTAGGTTTTCATCAAAACTTATTTTGAAATTTGTTGAATTCAATTCAAATAAGTCTCGTATTTCTCGACCCTCAATTATATCACCATTGATTCCAAGTTTTTTAATTCTTCCACTAGGACTTTTTTCTACTAATTTTATTTTACTTAGAAAGTCTTTTTTAGTCATTTTAGCTTTAGGAAATTTTTTATTCATCTTTTTTATAAATTCCTCTGATGTTAAACTTATTGAGGATTTGTATTTAGGTGCTTCTTCCTCATCAGGACTCTCTACAGATTTTAAATAAGGAGAATCCATTGCAAATACATGTGAAGCATCTTCTGTCATACCTCCACTAGTCGAATGATATAAAGGTTCTATTAGTTCTCCTTGATAATATAATAATAGTCCTTCAGTAGATTCTACAGACTCTTCTATCTTATCCCAATATTTATCTATCCAGTCTTTACCATGTATTTCTTTTAATTCATCTGAGGATAAATATGCTTGACAGTGAACACCTGAACATATAGGAGCTTCTTTATGATCTGGATGTCCATCCTCATAATCTATATTATTATTTATAGCATAAGTTCTAGATGCAATAGCTTGGGCTTTTAATGCTTCCAGATGAAACTCTGCAGGCATTTCTGCTGCTACCACACCTTTCACATATTCGTCTAATGATACTTCTTCTACCTCACCATTATCTTCATTAACTACTTTTATATAATCTTGATTCTTATTTTTATTTTTTTTCTGATTTTTACTTTTCTTTTTAGACTTTGTAGGTTTTTCAGGAATAACTCTTTCCTCAAACCCTTTTCCCTCTACTAAATTATCGTCAGAAGTAAAATTAAAAGTTTTTACCATGACTGTAGGAATAAAAACTATTATAACTAAAACCGTTAATAAATATCCTCCTATTCTCTTCATATAACCCTCCTGTCTTTTGTAAGTATATATATACTTATTCATTTTAGAAGATTTATATGATGAAAAATTCATACTTATAATTATATTATTTTAGAAGGATATTCCTTTTAATATTGCTATCAAACATAAAACAATAGAAAAAGGTACATATATATATTTCCCAAGATTATACCAAATTGTTCCTTGCTCTTTTTCTGCTCCAAGATTTATTTCATCTAATAAATCTTCTCTTTTCATAACCCAAAACCAAGAAAACGCACCTAAAGTTGCTCCTATCGGAATTATATAAATAGATACAAAATCCATCCAAGGCCCCCATTTAACTATAGACTCCATATTTATACCTATTCCAAAACAAATTATTGCTAATAAGGTTAGCATAGGACCACGTTTTAATTTAGGAAATTTATACATTAATGATTCTCCTACTACTTCAAACATATTTTGTAATGAAGATATTCCTCCAAATACTACTGCCATAAATAATATTATAGAAAAAACTCTACCAAATGGTATATCTTGCAGTATAGTTGGTAATGTCACAAATAACAGTCCTGGGCCAGAGTCTACATCCATACCATACGCAAAGCTTGACGGTATAATAACTAAAGCTGCTACTAAAGCTGCAATAACATCAAATATAGCTGTATATTTAGCTCCACTTATTATATCTTCATCATCAGAAAGATATGACCCATATACTATCATTCCACTACCTGTTACAGATAGGGAAAAGAAAGCTTGACCCATAGCCCAAATCCACACCATAGGATCTAGCAATTCTGACCATCTTGGAATAAACATAAATTTATATCCTTCTATTACTCCTGGTAAGAATGCTACACGAATAGCTAATATAATAAATAATATAAAAAATAATGGCATCATAATCTTATTTGTTTTTTCAATACTATCTGCACCTAATATTAATGTCAACAAAGTACCAATTACTACTATAAAATGATATGGTATTACAGAATAGTTTTCTAGAGCAAATGAATCAAACCAAATTCCAGTATCTACTGTCATTAGGCTACCAGTTATAGATTGGGTTAATCCTTTAAGAACATAGGATATAATTATGGCATACCCTATAGCTATACACATAGAACCAATTAAAGGTAGCCAACCTACAACTTTTCCTATCACTTTTTTATTACCAGATTTCCAAGCATTTTCATAAGCACCTAGGGTCCCAGTCCTAGCCCTTCTTCCTATTGCATATTCTGCTGAAAGACCAGTATAGCTGAAAATACCTATAAATATTATGTAAACTACTAAAAATGCTCCTCCCCCATTACTACCTAATTGATATGGAAATCCCCAAACATTTGCCATACCGACAGCTGATCCTACACAGGATAAAATAAATCCCCATTTCGATTTGAATCCTTTGTTTTTTGCCATACCTATCTCTCCTTTATATTTTAAAAAACTCTTATTCCTAAGAATATTCTTAGGAATAAGAGTAAATATAGATACTTTAAGTCTATACTATGATAAAGGAAATGTAAAGTATATTCTATTTTATATTTCTTCGAATTTTGCTGTAAAGAATCTTAATTGTTTAGGTTCATAAACAAATTTTAATCCTTTAATATCTTCTTTATGTTTATATAAATTAATAACAGCATCTGCTACTAAATCCATATGTCTGTAAGTATAAACCCTTCTAGGAATAGTAAGTCTAACTGTTTCTAATTTTGGTTTATGGTTTTTCCCAGTATTTATATCACGACCAGCAGAAACTATACCTCTTTCCATAGATCTAACCCCTGATTCTAAATATAAATTAGCTGCTAATGATTGTGCTGGAAACTCTTCTTGATCTAAATGTGGACAAAATCTTCTTGCATCTAAAAATACTGCATGGCCACCTACTGGCTCAACTATTGGTACTCCTGCTTCCTTTAGTTTTTCTCCTAGATATCTTACTTGTAATATTCTATGCTCTATATATTCGTACTGCATAGCTTCCTTCAGTCCAATAGCTAAAGCTTCCATATCTCTACCAGTCATTCCACCATATGATGGCATTCCTTCAAACACTACTACTAATTCTCTAGCTTCTTGAAACAAGTCCTTATCTCTCAATGCTAAAAATCCACCAATATTTACTATACCATCTTTCTTACCACTCATAGTAGCCCCATCAGAATAGCTAAACATTTCTACTACTATCTCTTTTATAGTTTTATTTTCATATCCTTCTTCCTGTTCTTTAATAAAATATGCATTTTCTACACATCTTGTAGCATCATAAAATACTTTAATCCCATGCTTTTCAGTTACTTCCCTAACTTCTTTCATATTTGCCATAGATACTGGTTGGCCACCTGCTAAATTTACAGTAATTGCTAAACATACATAAGCAATATTTTCTGCTCCTTTTTCTTCGATAAGCTTTTCTAATTTCTCAACATCTATATCACCTTTAAAAGGTATATCTAATCCTGCATCATGAGCTTCTTCTCTTATTACGTCTACAAATATTCCACCATTTGCTTCCTGATGGTATCTAGTAGTGGTAAAATACATATTTCCCGGGACATATTGTCCAGATTTAATAGCTATAGATGATAATAAATTTTCAGCTCCTCTTCCTTGATGAGTAGGAACTAAGTATGGAAAACCAAACAATCCTTCTACTGTTTCTTCTAAATGTTTGAAGTTTCTACTTCCAGCATAAGCTTCATCACCTTGCATCAGCCCTGCCCATTGATTATCACTCATAGCATTAGTTCCACTATCAGTTAATAGATCAATATAAACATCTTCTGAATCTATTAAGAAAGTATTATAACCTCCTTCCTTAACAACCTTTTCTCTTTCTTCTTTATTTATCATTTTTACAGTTTCTACTGCCTTGATTCTAAATGGTTCTGCTGGATAATTATTAATGTCCATTATATATTCCCCCTTTGTCATAATAAGTAATTAATTATTTTCATTGTATAATCAATGCTTATATATGTCAATGGGAAAACGGTGCCTTTTTGATGTTTATGCGATTTTTGGTTATACTTTACAGTGCCGAAATTAAAAAGAGACCTCTTATGAAGTCTCTTTTTAATTATGATTTTACATCTATAATTACTTTTTCTTTCTATAGATTTTAGCTCCTAGTTTTGTAAGTCTTTCTTCTATTCCATCGTAGCCTCTATCTATATGATACACATTATCAATTTCTGTAGTCCCATCTGCCACTAAACCTGCTAGTACTAGAGCTGCTCCAGCTCTTAAATCTGAAGCTTCAACCTTTGCTCCTGTCAGCTCACTTACTCCTCGGATTATAGCAGATTTACCATCTATCTGAATATCTGCTCCCATTCTTTTTAATTCATCTGCATGCATAAAACGATTCTCAAATACTGTTTCAATAACTACACTAGTTCCTTCTGCTAAAGTAGTCATAGCCATAAATTGAGCTTGCATATCAGTTGGAAACCCTGGATAAGGTAATGTCTTTACATCAATAGGTTTTAATTTACCATTACCTATTACCCTTATTTGATCTTCATTCTCAATAACTTCTACTCCTGTTTCTTTGAGTTTAGCTATAACTGGTTTAATATGACTCGGTATTACATTATCTACGAGTACATCTCCACCTGTAATAGCAGCTGCAACTAGAAAAGTTCCTGCTTCTATTCTATCAGGAATAATCCTGTGGGTGGTTCCACCTAGCTTTTCTACACCTTGAATCTTGATAGTAGATGTTCCTGCTCCTTTTATTTTAGCTCCTAGTTTATTTAGGAAATTTTGTAAATCTGTAATTTCTGGCTCCATAGCCGCATTATCTATTATAGTTTCTCCTTCAGCTAATGTTGCAGCCATCATAATATTTTCAGTGGCTCCAACAGATGGAAAATCTAAATATATCTTGTCCCCACATAATTTATCTACAGAAGCTGCTATATTTCCATGTTGAGTATCTGTTTCAGCCCCTAAAGCTCTAAATCCTTTAAGATGTAAATCTACAGGCCTTGTACCTATAGCACATCCTCCTGGTAAAGAATTCACAGTCTTTCCAAGTCTAGCTAATAAAGGTCCCATAACTAACAATGAGGCTCTCATTTTACTCATCAAATCATATCTAGTAATATGATTATTTATATCTTTTGAATTAATCTTTATTACATTTTCATCTAACATTTCAACTTCTGCTCCTAAAGATCTTAAAACCTCACACATTATCTTTACATCTTTCAGCTTCGGTACATCTTCTAATATTATGTCCTCTGTACCTAATAAGGAAGCTGCTAGTATAGGCAGGGCTGAGTTTTTAGCACCATTCACTCTCACTGTCCCTTTTAATGGAGGGCTTTTCTCCACTAACATTATTTCCAAAATATCTCCTCCTATTTTAATATCCAATAGTTATTACAGGTGTACCTATTATGATATAGGTTTTATCCTCATAATCATTATACCTTATTGCAAGGTTTAAGTTAATCTTTTTTTTATCAATTTCTAAATAATCTTTTATTAACGGACTATAAATAGTATAAGATGAATAAAATTCATCTCCATGCTTATTAATTACTTCTCCTTCTACATCTTTTAAAATAGTCTCTACCCTGCTTTCCATATCTTCTTCTTTAACTTTACCTGAGATTGTACCTATTAAACATGAGTTAATCTCAGCTGATATATTAAAGTTTCTGTAAATATTATCTATGTCATCTATTATATCATTAATTTTTAAAAAATCATCAACTTTAATGATATTTATATAAAGATATGTTTCAGCCTCTACACCTTGTGAATCTAAATAGGAACTAAGTATTATAGAAATCTTATTATTACTAGTATCATGACCAATATATGTTATTTGACTAAAACCTTCATCAAATATTACTTCTTTAGTATAATAGCTTTCAGATAATTTTCCATTATCTATTAAAGGATCTATTTTTTCTCCTTCTATATCTAAATCCTCCCTTATTTCTTCCCCTAATTTAGTAATTTCTTTTTCATTCATAAATTCATCTTTAATCATTCCATTAAATGAAATATTCCCTTCTTCTACTTTCGTATCCATATCATTAGCTATATCCAATAGTAAATTATAATCATCATAGATATTATCAGCCTTAGTAGTTCCAGATAAAATTAAAAATAGTATAATTGCAAAAGATATAATCTTTTTCATTAAAAACCCTCCTTAAATAAGTTAAGGAAGGATGCTTTTATAATAATGTAAAGGGGGACAAACATTAAATTAAAAAAGCACCCTTTCCTATGGTAAAAGTATTACCAAGAAAGGGTGGTTTCTATACCTAATATTTATAAGTATTTATTTAAATTCTGAAACATTTAATCTATTAATAGCTCTTCTTAATGCAGCTTCTGCTCTAGGAATATCAATATCTTTCTTTTTATTGTCTAGCCTAGATTCTGCTCTTTCCTTTGCCTTTTCAGCCCTCTCTACATCTATTTCATCTGGCCATTCTGCTGCATCAGTAACTATAGTAACTTTATCATTTAAGACTGTAATATACCCATCTACAATTGCTCCAATTCTCTCAGTATCATCTTGAAACACTCTTACTTTACCTATTCGTAGAGGAGTTGCAATAGGTGCACGTCCTTTTAAAATTGCTAAATCTCCATCTATACCTCTAACTATAACCATATCTACCTTATCATCAAAAAATTTTCTATCTGGAGTTACTATTTCAAGATTAAATTGAGCCATTTTAATCATCCGCCTTTTTAGCTTTTTCTATTACATCATCTATAGTCCCTGCTAAAAAGAAAGCTGATTCTGGAATATCGTCATGTTTACCTTCTAAAATTTCTTTAAATCCTCTTACTGTTTCTTCTCTCGGAACATAAGACCCTGGTGTTCCTGTAAATGTTTCTGCTACATAGAATGGTTGAGACAGGAATCTTTGCACTTTTCTAGCTCTAGATACTATTGTCCTATCTTCATCAGATAATTCATCCATACCTAGTATAGCTATAATATCTTGTAAGTCTTCATATCTTTGTAGTAATTCCTGTACATCTCTCGCTACTCTATAATGTTCTTCTCCAACAATTTCAGGTGATAATATCCTTGAAGTAGAGTCTAGCGGATCTACTGCTGGATAAATCCCTAATTCAGCTATTGAACGAGACAATACTGTTGTAGCATCTAAATGTGCAAATGTAGTAGCTGGTGCTGGGTCAGTTAAGTCATCTGCCGGCACATATACAGCCTGCACACTAGTAATAGAACCTTTCTTAGTAGAAGTGATTCTCTCTTGTAATTGGCCCATCTCTGTTGCTAATGTAGGTTGATAACCTACTGCTGAAGGCATCCTTCCTAGCAATGCTGATACTTCAGAACCTGCCTGTGTAAATCTAAATATGTTATCTATAAATAATAAAACGTCTTGACCAGCTTCATCTCTAAAGTATTCTGCCATAGTTAAGCCTGTAAGAGCTACCCTCATTCTTGCTCCTGGTGGTTCATTCATCTGACCAAAAGTTAAGGCTGTTTTATCAATTACTCCTGACTCAATCATTTCATAATATAAGTCATTACCTTCTCTAGTTCTCTCTCCTACTCCTGCGAATACAGAAATTCCTCCGTGTTGAGTAGCTATATTATTAATTAATTCTTGTATTAATACAGTTTTACCTACACCTGCACCACCAAATAGTCCTACCTTACCACCTTTAGAATAAGGTGCTATTAAGTCAACTACTTTTATACCTGTTTCAAAGATCTCTTCAGATGTTTCTTGCTCTTCAAAACTAGGTGCTGGTCTGTGTATTGGTGATAATTGTTTATCTTTTACATCTTCTTTACCATCAATTGTTTCCCCTAATACATTAAACATCCTTCCCAATGTATCTTCACCTACAGGAACGGCTATTGGTTCGCCTGTGTCTTCAGCCTCCATACCTCTAATAAGGCCGTCTGTTGATCCCATTGAAATACATCTGACAATATCATCACCAATGTGTTGTGCCACTTCTACTATTATAATCTCTTCATCTTTTTTTATTTCAATGGAATTTAATAGATTGGGTAGATTTTCTTCATCAAAACGAATATCTACAACTGGGCCAATAACCTGAACAATCTTTCCAATGTTATTTTTCATTTGCCCACTCCTTTCTAATTACTCTAAAGCATCTGCTCCAGCAACTATCTCTGATAACTCCATAGTAATTGCTGTTTGTCTAGCTCTATTGTAAATCATATTTAATTCTTCTATCATTTCATCAGCATTTTCAGTTGCCGCTTGCATAGCAGTTCTTCTAGCTCCTTGTTCACTAGAGGAAGACTCTATTAAAGCACCAAATATAATTGCTTCCATATATTTAGGTATTAAAAAGTCTAAGGCTTCCTGAGCTGAAGGCTCAAATTCTATAATTTCGATTGGTCCATCATCATCCTGTGAAATATCTTCTACAGGTAATATTTTTCTTATCATAGGATTATAAGATATAGTAGATATAAACTCAGTATATACTAAATTTATTTCATCTATCTCACCTTTTAAAAATAAGTCTGTAGCAAGTTTTCCAATTTCCTTGGCATGACTAAATTCCGGATCTTCGGATATTCCTATAAATTCGTCTATTACGTCATATCCTCTTTTTTTAAAAAAATCCCGACCTTTTAATCCTACTGTAATTAAAGAAATATCTTCTTTATTATTTTTAAATTTATTATCTACTAATCTATTTATATTAGAGTTATAACCTCCAGCTAATCCTCTATCTGAAGTTATAACTATATATAAGGATTTTTTAACCTCACGTGGTTGGAGCATTGGGTGGTTAACTTTTGCATTATTAAGAATACTAGATATACTATTGAGAACTGTCTGATAATAAGGACGGGACTCCTCTAGTCTAATTCTAGCTTTTCTCATTTTTGCGGAAGATACCAATTCCATAGCTCTAGTTATTTGTCTAGTGTTACCAACACCTTTGATACGTCTTTGTATTTCACGAGTTGATTTAGCCAAATGCTCACCTCCGATTTATTAATCTAGAAGGTCTTCTTAAACTCTTCTATGGCTTTTTCGATTTTCTCTATATTTTCATCTGTTAAATCCTTTGTTTCTTTTATACTTTCAATTATCTCAGGATAATTATTATCTACATAATTAACCAATTCCTCTTCAAATAATCCTATTTTATCTACATCTATGTCTAATAGATGTTTATTTGCAACTGCATATAGGATTATAACTTGATGTTCTACTGACATAGGACTATATTGTGCTTGTTTTAGAACTTCCATAGTTCTTTCACCTTGCTCTAGGCTAGACTGTGTCTCTTCATCTAGTTCTGATCCAAATTGAGCAAATGCTTCTAACTCACGATATTGTGCTAGCTCTAACTTTAAATCTCCTGCTACCTTTTTCATAGCTGCAATCTGTGCATCTCCACCTACCCTAGATACAGATAAACCAGTATTTATAGCCGGTCTTTGTCCAGCAAAGAATAGATCTGTTTCTAAGAATAGTTGTCCATCTGTAATAGAAATAACATTCGTAGGAATATAGGCAGAAATATCTCCTGCTTGAGTTTCTACTATAGGTAGGGCTGTAATAGAGCCTCCACCATGATCTTCATTTAATCTAGCAGCCCTCTCTAATAATCTAGAATGTAGATAGAATACATCTCCTGGGAAAGCTTCTCTTCCTGGTGGTCTTCTTAATAATAATGACATTGCTCTATATGCAGTAGCATGTTTAGATAAGTCATCAATTATTACTAAAGCATCTTTTCCTTCTTCCATAAACTCTTCTGCTATTGCCATTCCGGCATACGGTGCTATATATTGTAATGGTGCTAATTCACTAGCTGTAGCAGATACTACTATAGAATAATCCATTGCACCATTTTGCTCTAATGTATCTACAATTTGAGCTACTGTAGATCTCTTCTGTCCTACAGCAACATAAATACAAGTCACATCTTGACCTTTTTGATTTAAAATAGTATCTATTCCTATAGCAGTTTTACCAGTCTGTCTATCTCCTATAATTAACTCTCTTTGTCCTCTACCTATAGGGAAGAGAGCATCTATAGACTTGATTCCTGTTTGTAATGGTTCGTCTACACTTTTCCTAGAGATAACACCTGGTGCTATTCTTTCAATCGGTCTAAAATTCTCAGTATTTATACTTCCTTTACCATCTATTGGTTGACCTAAGGAGTTTACTACTCTTCCAACCATAGCATCTCCAACTGGCACTTCAACTATCCTACCAGTTCTCTTTACAGTATCTCCTTCTTTGATATTGGCATCTGAACCTAAAAGAACACAACCTACATTATCCTCCTCTAAGTTTAATACCATACCAAATACATTGTCAGGAAACTCTATTAGTTCTCCAGCCATTGCACCTTCTAAACCATGAAGTCTAGCAATACCATCACCAACTTCTATAACAGTTCCCACATCTACAAGTTCTAATTTATCTTCATACTTTTTAATTTGTTCTTTAATTATTGAACTTATTTCTTCCGGTCTTAACTCCAAATTATCTCACCTCAACCTCGTTATAATGATATATCAGTTATTAAATTTTCCATATCTTGTAATTGACTTGTTAATGTGGAGTCAATTATCTTATCATCTATATTTAGTAATACTCCACCTATTATTGAAGCATCTATATTATTAGAAATTTCTATAGTCTTGTTTAATTTGTTTTCTAATTTTTCTTTAAGCCTTTCTTTAGATTCGTCCTTCATAGGAACTGCTGTTGTTGCTACTACTTTAACAATTCCTTTATAATCATTAAATATATCTTTATATTCATCAATTATTCCAAACATATTATCTTCTCTTCTTTTATCTATTATTATATATAGAAAGTTGGAAATTTCTTTAGATATATTATCTTGAAAAACTTCATCTATTAAAAACTTTTTCTCATCTTTTGCAATTCTTGGATGAATAAATATCTGAAATAATTTATCTTCTGATTCAAATATTTCTTTAATAAAACTTAATTCTTTATAAAAATCCTCTATCTTATTTAGCTCTATACCAGCATCAAACAAGGATGAAGCATATCTATTACTCACTAATTTTCCCATTTTGAACTACCTACCTCATCAATAAATTTATCGATTAAGTGTTTTTGGTTATCTTCAGTAATATTTTCCTCCATAATCTTTGAAGCTATAAGAACGGCCATTTCTCCAGTATACTTGTTCATATCTTTGTAAGCTCTTTCTTTTTCTCTGTCTACATCCTTTTTCCCTCTTGCTACTATATCTTGAGCTTCTTGTTTTGCTTCCTTTATTATATCTTCCCTAATTTCATTACCTCTCTGTCTAGAACCTTCTATAATTTCTTGACCTTCTTCTTCTAATTTAGAAATTTTAGTTTCATAATTATCTTTTATAGTCATTGCTTCATCTTTTAATTTTTTTGATTCATCTATATCATCTTGAATATTGTTTTTTCTCTTTTCAATAAACCCTACTACTGGTGTATATAAAAATTTATTCAAAATTAAATAAAGAATAAATACAGATATTAGCGTAATGATTACAGGTATTAATTCAGGTAGAGCTAATACTTGTATATCCATATGCAACCCTCCTTAATTTAGGATCAAATACTCTTAATTATAATCCTAAACTTATATAAGCTGTTAATAGTGGTCTAACAAACAGTAAGATTATAGCTATTACTAAACCATAGATACCTGTAGTCTCAGCAACTGCTTGACCTAATAACATCGTTCTTGTAATGTCAGCTTCTGCTTCTGGCTGTCTTCCTACTGCTGCTGCTGCACGGGCTGCTGCATGACCTTGACCAATTCCAGGTCCAATACCTGCTATCATTGCTAAACCTGCACCTATTGCTGAACATCCTAATATAAACGCTTCACTTGTAATTCCTTCTAACATTTTATTTCCTCCTTATATATTTGATTTTTTATTACTCTGTAGCATTACCTATAAATATCATGGTTAACATTCCAAAAATAAAGGTTTGTAATAAACCTGAAAATACATCGAAATACCCATGTAAAACTGGTGTAACTAATGGCGCAAAATATCCTAAGGCATTATATAATAATGCCATTATTATACCACCACTCATTATATTACCAAATAAACGGAAAGATAATGAGATTAAATTACCAAACTCTCCTATAACATTTATTGGAGTCAAGAATGCCATAGGTTCGGTAAATCCTTTTAAATATCCACCAAATCCTCCTGATGTCTTGAAGGCCATAATTTGTGTCATAAAAAATGTAATCAAGGCTAAAGAAAAGGTAACACTATAATCTGAAGTAGGTGGTGTTAAACCTATTAATCCTAGTAAATTAGCCACTCCTAGAAAAACCATTATGGTGAAAATATATGGTGCAAACTTCATATTTTCTTCCCCCATAGTATCTCTGACTAAATTATGGATAGATTCTACTAGTATTTCTACTATATTTAAGAATCCTGTAGGCTTTTTATTCACATCTGCTTCCTTAATCTTTTTATTTACAATAAATGCAAATATAGATAATGCAATAATTACAATCCAAAGATTAAAGATGGTATCATGAATTACTATTTCATTTCCCCCTATGGTTATTAGTAGTTCCAAAGTATTCCTCCTTTCCTGATTATTAGAATATATTATTTATATATTCTAATAATTCTATATATAACTATTTCACTATTTCATAAAATCTTTATCTAAGACTGTTGAAATAATTATTACTAGTTTTATAATCATTAGCCCTAGGACTGCTGCTATGACATTAAGATAGTCAGCAACAGCCGCCACAAACAATACTATAAAATAAATTAGATATCTTAAGAAATAATGAAACACTGTATATCTATTAGCTTGTGCCGGACTCATCTTCACTGACTTACTTACTGTGTTATCTATTAACTTTAGACCTAACATACTAATAATAGTTCCAAAAATATAGCCTAGAATTATAGGTTTAGAATTACTAAATAAAAGATAACTGATAACTACAACTAAGAGACTTACTACTGCGACCCTTTTATAAATGGCTAAAATTAAATCATTATTCACTTGTTCACTTCCTTTTATTATCCCAAGCCCCAGTAATCTTCAGTAAGTTTAAAAAACCTGCTCCAGTCCCTAGGACGATAAATATAATCATAAAGATACTATTAGTTTTTAACAATTTATCTAGTAACCATCCTATAAACATAGCCAGAAATATAGGTGTAATCACAGATATACCTACTTGAGTAATCAAGGCAAGATTTTTAAAAATTTCTCTATTATTGTTGTTTTTTTTCATAGCTTCATCCTAACTTGGAACCAATCTTTTATGAATATATCTTCCTTCTTATTTATCCATTTTACCAAAATATTTTAATACTTGCAAGGTAAGATATATATTTTACGACACTAACATTACTAATATTGGAATTGTAATAAGTGATAATAAAGAACTGACAAATACAATTTGTGATGCTAGGTTTGCATCATTATCAACGTTTGCTGCAAACATAGCAACATATGCTGCTGTAGGCATTCCTAACATAATTACTGGTATTACTATTTCCATACCTGAGAAACCTAATAAGCTTAATACAAAAAATATTAATAATGGGAAAATTAACAATCTAACTAAAGCTATAATATATAGCCTAATACTAGTTACACATTCTTTAATATTAGATCTAGATAATAATATACCTACTACTACCATAGCTAATGGCGAAGTTGCCTGACTCAATAGACCCATAGTTGAGCTTAAAGGTTCTGGAATAGTTATAGAAAACATAAATAAAATAAAACCAATAATTATTGCTAATATACCTGGACTTAATAATATATCTTTAACTAAATTAGTCTCAACATCTTGATCCGCATTTTTACTTATTGTAAATACACCATATGTCCAAGCTACAACTTCAAATATCAAGCCTGAACCTAAAACCGCAAAAAACAAGGCTTCTCCTCCTAAAATGGATAATACTATAGGATAACCCATGAAAGAAGTATTAGGAAGTAAAGAACCTACTTCTATTATATCCCTTTGTCCCTCGTTTACATTATATATTCTAGCAATTAACTTGGATAAAATTATCATTACTATATAAGATACAGCTACTATCGCCATTATTCTCAAAGCCGTATTAAATCTTTCTTGTGTATATTCTAATTGAAGAGCTAATATTATAGTAGCAGGCATGGTGACCTTCAGTACAAGATCTGAAAGTTCTCTTTGCCCTTTCTCAGTAATAATACCTACTTTACCTACTATATATCCTACTACTATTAATAAAAACAATACTGATACATTTTGTAATGTTAATAAAAAGTCCATATTTCACATCCTTTCATACCATTTAAATCATAATTATTTTATTTTGGATAGGGATATCCCTATCCAAAATAATTTTCTTATTAAAAAAAGTTGACATAGATAAATCTTAATGCTGTCATAGTACTTATAGATAAGGCTATGACTATACCTATATTAGCTAAACCACTAGTCTTATATTCACCCATCAAATCATCTTTATTATTTAATATAAGCCATGCTAAAATTCCAAAAGGCATAAATAAGGAGTTAAATGCACCACCCCAACTAGTCACTGCATATGCATTCCACCCGAACAATGGAATAGTAAGTCCTATTAATAGCATTATATATTGGATAGTTTTAAACTTTTTATCTTTAGGATCTACTTCCCATCCTAATAAATCCGTCATAATATAAGCTTGAATAGATGTATTAGCTAATGTAGTACTTAAAGCCGCACCAAAAATACCTAAAGAAAATAATATTGTACTAAGTCTTCCAGCAAATGGCTCTAAGGCTTCTCCTGCCTCTATAGCACTTGTAGGTTCTAAACCTCTTACATATAATGTAGAGGCCACTACTATAAGAACTGCTACTTGTACAAATAATAAAAATAAATTCGTAATTAAGGTTTCAAACTTAAATAGACTTAAGTCTTCTGAATCATAATCACTACTCTTAGTTGCATAAGCCTGCATAAATGGAGCATTTATAGGTAAGGCGGATCCTAGTATAGAGGTGAACAGCAATACTTCACTCTTATCCGTTGGTAGTGAGAATGAACTTATTCCTCTAAAAAACTCTCCCCAATCTATATCAATTATAAATAAGGATATAACATAACTTGCTGCTAGCATATATATCATCCATTGTATAGATGTCTGGATTGCAGCATTTGCCGATTCCCCAGGAATTGAAATAATAATAGCCGCCAATACTAAAGATAATATCATCCCTATTCTAAAAGATAAGCTTGGAATTATAGTATTTAAGACATCGCCTAGTAATGATATTTGAATAGTAAAAAATATTAAATTCGATATTAATACTGCTAAGGCTACTACCCATGCAAAAGCAGGATTTATTTTGTCCCTAATAAGTGCTACAGGATTTTCATCTGTTACAATAGTTAATCTTACACAGGCAAATATTGCAAAATATGATGCTAAAACTGCAAATGCAAATACCCAACCATATAGATAACCTGTGGCGGCAGCTAGTATAACTGAGTTTGTTACAGTTGCTCCACCTATATTTAATCCTGCAGACATCCAAGCAGGTCCTGTGGATTTTAACTTTTCAAAAAAATTCATATCTTCAAATCGTTTTTTATGTGCCATTAAAATCAACTCCTATTTTATTATTATTTACTTATCTTCTATTATCGTCCCTGTTTCTCCTTTTATACCTTGAGAAGCTTTTTCTAAAGATGTTATTAAGGCTTTTCTACCTTTTTTAGATAAAGCAAAATCTTTAGCCGCTTCTATTTTTGGTAGCATAGAACCAGGAGCAAAATGACCTTCTTCAATGTATTTATCTGTAGTTCCAATATCCATTTCTGATAGCCATTCTTCATTTTCTTCTCCAAAGTTTATAGCTACCTGGTCTACAGCTGTTAATATAATTAAATAATCAGCATTTACTTGCTCTGCTAATTTAGATGATGCAAAGTCCTTATCAATAACAGCATCTAAACCTACTAATTCTGCTCCATTTTCATATACTGGAATCCCTCCTCCACCTACAGCTATTACTATATGATCATTTTCCACTAGGCTAGACAGTATATCTGTTTCAACTATATCTACAGGCATTGGAGATGCTACTACTCTTCTATATCCTCTTCCTGCATCTTCTATAAAAGTGTAAGAAGTTTCTTCAGTTATTTTTTCAGATTCTTCTTTAGTATAGAAAGATCCTATTGGCTTTGTAGGATTATCAAATGCCGGGTCATCTTTATCTACTACAACTTGAGTCACTAGGGAAGCTACTGATTTCTTTATATCCCTTTTTCTTAATTCTTCTCTAATTGCATTTTGTAAGTGATATCCTATATAGCCTTGGCTCATTGCATTACATTCTGCAAATGGTACTTCTGGCATATTATCATCTACCTTTTTAGATTCTTCAAAAGCATTATTTATCATTCCTACCTGCGGGCCATTACCATGAGCTATAATTACCTCATGCCCTTCCTCCACAAGGTCAACTATAGGTGATGAATTTTTCTTAACTAATTCTAACTGTTCCTTGGGACTATTTCCTAAGGCATTTCCTCCTAATGCTATTACTATTTTCAAGATTTACGCCCTCCTATTTATTTAACATTTTATTTATTCCTAAGACTATACCTGTTAGTGTATCTATACCAGAGCTATGTCCAAGTTGAATCATAATAGATATATTTTGTTCAATAGTCTTTTTATCTCCCTTGATCAAACTTTCACATAGGTCTATTAGAAGACCACCATACTTTCCTTCAAAGGCCTCCTTATAATAAGCAACACTTACATCTGTAGTTAATTCCTCACCTATTATTAATTCTTCAACTGTTTGTAAAAATTCTTTACTCAGAAATTCTTTAATATCATTTAGCCATATTAAACCTATTAGCATATCGTCACCAGATGGGGTTAAGCCCTTGCCTCTCCCTATAACTTTTCTTAATTTTTTCTCTATATATTTGGTATCCTTAGAGATAATCACTTCTTCTAAATCATTTAATACTGGCTCTTTACCTGATAATACTTCGTTTACCATTACATCTAATCCTGTTTTAAGATTCATATCTAAAACCTTGTCTAAAAGAATTTCTAAAGAATCATCTTTAATTAAATTTCTGTTTTTAGGAAGCTTTATTGGATAAGAATGTGCTTTATTTAAGTCTATTACCTTTCCACCATCTGTTGATATTAACTGCTTCTTATCTCTATCAAACATAAATACATCTCCTATATCTACATCTGTTATTTTGGAAATATCTATCCTTTTTAGATGGATACCGAAAGGAAGTACTCCATTTTTATCTGATCCTATAAATATAAGACCATTTTTAGATTCTATATTAATACCATTATTAAATATACTATGAACTTTATTATTATCTTTTAATTCTTTTAATAAATCCACTGCCATTGATTTAGCATATATATAATTTCTCATATTTTAAAATCCCCCATATAGTCTTAACGCTTGTATGGTAGTTACCATACAAGCGTTGTACTATATATTTAAGATTCGTAACCTAATTTCTTAGCATAAGCTGTTATAGCTTTTTCAAAACATTTAATTGGTGCATTTACTGTTCCTGCTCCAATCTGCCCCTTTCCTGCAATTTTATGAGCTATACCTGTGTTAATTACAGGCTCTATTCCTGTTTCAACTACCTTTCTAGCATCTATACCTAAACATATTCCTTGAAAATCCCAAGTCGGTACTATAAAATTAGGGTTTTGATCTACACATATTTCTAACATATCATTACTTGTATTTAACGCATCATCAAATCCACCAGTTCCAACAAATCTTGTAACTGCTGGAGCAGCTATCATCGCCATTCCACCTACTCCAAAAGTTTCAGTTATAGCACTATCTCCTATATCTGGATTTGCATCTTCAGCTGTATATCCGGTAAAGTATAATCCCTGTGGAGTATTTACTGGAGCTGTAAACCATTCATCTCCCATACCTGCAATTTTAATTCCAAAATTTTCCCCATTTCTAGCCATAGCTGTAACTACTGTGCCATATTCAATTCTAGCTGCACTATCCATTACAACTTTAGCTGCAGCCATCATAATATTTAAAAAGAATTGGTCTGTGTCTGCTAAGAAGTTTATAACATCTTTTCTATCTTTATCATCCATATCTAAAGCTGCTATAATAGGACTTAATTCTTTTAGAAACACCAAAGAGCCGGCTATATTTCTTTGATGGAATTCATCTCCCATTGCTATAGCTTGAGCTATCATTGGATTTATACTTAAACCACCTTCTATTGTTCTTAAAGCCTCACCCAAGGTTGGTCCTAATACATTTGTCATCCAATGTAATCTATCTATAACTTCTTGAGAATTAGCACCAAACCTTAATACCTTTCCTATACCTTCATTCATTATACAGTATGCCCTATTACCTTCTGAAGTATCTTCTGCCACAAATACAGGCATATTAGCAGAAGTAATTCCACCCATAGGTCCTACTGCATCTACACTATGGCAAGGAACAAGTCTAACCTCACCTGAAGACAATAATTCTAAAGCCTCGTCTTCATTATCTGCCCAACCTTCAAATATTGCTGCTCCTATACATGAACCTTGCACTGGATGTGGCATATTCTCCCATTCTATTGGTGGTCCTGCATGTAATAAAGTTGGATTATCTTCATCATTTAATTCTTTTATTACATCTTTTGCAGGAACAACATCTAATAAAACTGGAGAAGAGGCTATAATTTTATCAATAACTGCTCTATTAGCATCATCTATAGTTTTATAAGTCATTTTATCTCCTCCTATTTCAATCTATTTAATATTCATAACTTCTTAAGAAATCTAATACATTTATTAATTCAACATCTCCACCAGCTATTGGTTTCCAGTTATATTGAACTACTTCACATGGGAATGAATCAAGTGTTTCAGCAAAACTTTCTAGTCCTATATTAATAATCCTAGGCTCAGAATTAATTAGATCTTTCATATTTTCTGATACTTCTACCTCTACCTTTTCTGTAATATTCTCTTTTGATTTTATTTCTTTATCTGGATAATTAACTGATTTACCAATTAGAGCTAATGCTTTTTCTACTGCAGCATTATTAGTTTGACAAACTATTACTCCTGCATCTTCCATAATTTGTTTTTGTTGTTCATATCCTTGTGGATCTCTTTCTGTACCACAGATTGTAGTTACAAAGTGTACTTCCCTATTTTCCTTTTCTGCTTGTTCTCTTAAACTTTCTATACTTGGTGCTAATGCACTAGCCATATCATCATGGGATCCATATCCTAATACTAGATCAAATAATATTACAGATGTAGATTCATCTTCCATAGCCTTTTTCATATGCTCTGCTCTATTAGTTGGATCTATCATAGGATGTGGTGTACCTTGCGTATACTCATCATCACCTAGATCTATTATTTCAAATCCATCTTCTTTAAATAGAAAACCTTCTACATTTTCAATACCTTTATCATTATCTAAGGCGTCATTGATTAACATAGCAGCTTCTCCACCTAGAGTTCCACCTGAATAATATCCTTTTATAGTTTTCCCATCCTTACTGTCCTCTATCTCTATAGATGTGTCACCTTTAAAGTTTTCTACTTCTTCTCCTCTCGCTAGAGCTACAGAGATTCTAGCTGCTTCCTCTAAAGTATAAGCATGATATAAGTTTTCTTCATGGTATTCTGGTTTTTCTCCTAAGAATATTGTTACTACTGGTTTATCTAAAGTACGTAAATAATTCATTATCTTATTTCTAACAGATTCTGCTGGTGGCTTGGAAATGATGGTTATCACATCTGTATCATCATCTTCTGCTAATGTTGCTATTCCACTTAACATAGTTATTCCGCCTACTTTTTCAGATAAATCTCTACCGCCTGTACCTATAGCATTTGTTACACCTTCTCCTAATTTATCTATTATTGTCGATACTTCTTGGATTCCTGTTCCAGATGCACCTACTATACCAATTTTCCCTTCTTTTATGTCATTTGTAAAAGCTATGGGAACACTATTAATAACTCCTGTTCCACTATCTGGTCCCATACATAATAAACCTTTCTCCCTAGCTTTTTCTTTTATCTTTAATTCATCTTCTACCTCAACATTATCACTAAATATAAATACATTTAAGTCTTCATCTAAAGCTCTATTAGCTACACTTGCAGCATATACTCCTGGTACAGATACTACTGCTAAATTTGTATCTGGTAATTCTTTTAATGCTGCTTCCCAGGATTTTATAGTTTTTTCTATCTTTTCACCACTTGTTCCTTTAGATTGTTCAGATAGAAACCTATCTACTTCTTCTAATACAGTGTCTATTACTTCATCGTTTTCTGCATCTACTACGATAGCCATATCATTAGCTGTAGCTTCTTCTAGTTCTGGTGTTCTCAAACCACTACTATCAAAAATATCTTTATTTGCTGGTGTAGCCATCATAATTGAAACTTTATTAACACCTTCTAATTCAGAGATTTCGTTGGTTAATAACATTAATACAACTGAATCTTGATAGGTGTCTTTATTAATAATGGTCTTTAACATATCTTCATCTCCTATTCTTGTAATTTAATTAAAATGTTCATATCTCATAACATATATCTATCCTAACAATACCCTTTAATCTACTCTTACCCATGATCACTTTAATCTAATTGTAGGATTCTACATTTTAAAATTTACTCTTGTCCTCTTAATACAAGCCAATTTTTGATTTGAAAAAATCCTAGTATCTTAAATATTTACTATATTCTATATTTTATCATCTTCCATTTTTGATAGATTATACCAACTTCTAAAATTTATTTATAATAAATTCATATAAAAAAGTTTCCTCTAGGAAACTTTCTTATAAAACTATTTCTTCATTATTAATTATTTCTTATTGTCTATATATTACCCATCTTATTCTGCAAATTTATTTCTACCATGATAATTATCATAATGAACATCGTCACTTACTAAATATTCATAGATTTTATCTACTATTTCTATTCCCTCTTTATCATAGTTTTCTTTTCTCATTAATGCTCTCTCACCTGGGTAATTTACTTCTGAGAAACCTTCTGCTGGCTTAATATCTTTTAATTCATCAAAAGTTTGAGACATATTTTTCTTAAATGTTTCTAATTTTGTAAATCTAGAAGGATCTATTACTATGTGTAATTGTCCTAAGTCTCTTCCTTTAGTTAAGTCTTCGTACATACTACTTACATGTTTACCAAAAGGCAATCCGAGCATTACACCTGATAGAATATCTACCATCATCATTAAGCCATATCCCTTAGCTTGTGCTATAGGAACTAATGCATTTACTTTCCTTGAATCTGTAGTAGGATTTCCATCTTCATCTACAGCCCAAGTATCAGGTATCGATTCACCTTTAGATCTAGCATCTAACACTTTACCCCAAGCCTGGACAGTTGTAGCCATATCAAAAATCATTTTTCTATCATCATTAGATGGTGCTCCAAAAGCTATAGGATTTGTTCCATAGTAAGGTTCATTCCCACCGAAAGGAACCACCATAGGATCTGATTGACATATAGATAAAGCTACTAGATCCTCCTCAGCTGCCATTCGTACAAAATATCCTAGAGATCCACTATGGGAAAGGTGTTTCATACCTACAACTGCTATACCATTTTCTTTAGCCATCTTTATAGCTTCTTTCATACCATTTTTAGCCACTACAAAGCCTACACCATTATCTCCTTCATACACACCACTAGCTGGTCCTGTTTCCTTAAATTCAAATTTAGGGTCAGTATTTATTCCACCTTTTGCAATTCTTTCTGAATAATATTCTACTCGAACTGCACCATGGGAATGATAACCCCGAGCATCAGCCCATACTAAACAATCTGCCACAACATCTGCATGCTCTTCTGATAGACCTGCTTTATTTACTTTGTTTTTTATTAGTTCATGTAAATCTTCTTCTTTTACTCTCATAAATACCTCCGTCTATATTGATTATATTGAGAACATTTAAATTTACACTAGATGGCTTAAGCCATCTAGGTTTTAGATTTCAGGATCTCTATTAGCGTCTTTAGAATATAGATAAGCTAATGGTTCTTCACGACCAGTTGCATATGCTGCTTGTGGTGAGTATGGTCCCATATATAGATAGTCACCTTTTTCAACTGGATACCATTCATTATCTAAGTTATACATTCCTTGACCTGAATATATATACGCTCCGTGTTCTTGGAAATGGGTTTCAATATATCCATGGCTTCCACCTGGTTCAAAGGATAGTATATGGAAGTTCATGTCAAATCCTAATTCATTTGGTAATAAATCTTTAACTAGAACATTCTTCATCCCTTCATATTCCATCCACTCAATATCATTTGAATTTCCACTATATACATAAGCTTTATGCCCTTCTAACTCTTGATAACGTCTCTTATATAAGAATAACTTTGATTGAGAACTTCCATTATCATTTTCAAAGTATAGCTTTACTCCAGCTGGACAGAACAAATATCCACCTTGATCTAATTCAAATTCTTCCTTATCTGCCCATGCCTTAATTTTACCTTCTAAGACATATACAAACACCTCTACTCCTTCTTCACCAAATCCTCTTTGGTTTTTTCCATCTTCCTCTAGAGTAACTAAATAGTCTACAAAGGACGCTCCTAATTTAGGTGAAGATAATATAGTTATTGCACAATTTTCAAAGCCTGGAACTACATTTTTTACTAAACCATCTGGTTCAATTAGGGCAAAATTATCTTTCTTAATAATTGATCTGTTTGCTAATATGTCGTCTCTGTAACCCGTTTTACCATTTAAATAACCCATTAAACAATCCCTCCTAAAATTTTCATTTATACAAATTTACTTATATGCTAATTCATATAATGTTGCTTCTAAAGCACGTATACCCTGTGCTAAATCTTTTGTTTCAGTTTTTTCTGCCGGATTATGACTTATACCTTTTATACTTGGTACAAATAGCATTCCTGTTGGAACTCTAGGTCCGAAAATTTGAGCATCATGACCTGCTCCACTATGCATAACTTTATAATTTAAATCTTGATTTTTACATGCATTTTCAACTATAGAAATCACCTTATCATCCATTGGTACTGGTGGTGCATCCATCCATCTATTTATTTCAATATCTATACCCATTTCATCTGCGATATTCTCCATAGTTTTTTCCATATCTTCAGTAAAGTTTTTTAATGTTTCCATATTAGTATGCCTACAATCAATACTAAAAATAGTTTCTCCTGGTACTACATTTACAGTATTTGGTTTTGGCTCTACATGCCCAAAGGTAAGAACTAATGGATCTCCTTCTTCCTTAGCCTTTCTTAAAGATTCAGATACTATACGTGAAAATGCCTCTACAGTATCTTTACGATATTTCATTAAGGTGGTACCTGCATGATTAGCTTCACCTTTTAATTCTACCTCATAACGTCTTTGTCCTGCTATATCTGTTACTACTCCTATAGATTTTTCCTCTATTTCTAAAGTATTACCTTGTTCTATATGAAGTTCTACAAATGCTTTTATATCTTCTCTAGCAGTATTATCTTTATTAAAATCAAATCCACATCTCTTCATTTCTTCAACAAAGTTTTTCCCTTCACTATCTTCCACATCTTTCATTTCTTCTTCATCAGCTAATCCAAATATATTTTTACTTCCCCAAAATACATAAGGAAATCTACTTCCTTCTTCTTCAGCCATAGATATAACCTCTATACTTCTTTTAGGCTTTCCATGTTTTTTTATTAGATTTTGTACAGCCATCATACCACCAAGTATTCCTAATTGACCATCAAACATCCCACCATTTACCACAGTGTCAACATGAGATCCTGTCATTATAGTTTCATCTGATAATTCTGTACCTTCTACTCTTCCAAATAAATTACCTATATCATCAAAATAGGTGTTCATTCCTAATTCTTCAAATCTTTCTTTTAATGATTTCTGGGCATCTAACCAGCTATCAGTATATAATAATCTGGTAATTCCACCCTTTGGGTCTTTTCCAAAACTTGTTAACCATTCAATATTGTTTTCAATCTCTGTTAGAAAGTTATCCATAATATGTTTTCCTCCTAAATTTTTTTATCATGATAAAATCACGTTCATAGATATAATATGCCCTTAGAGGCATGGTTGTAATCTTAGTTTATGAAAATATTAGATAATAAAATCCATGTTTAGAGTTCACACATTTTATTATATTCACTTTTCAGTCTACTATTTTATTATTATTGTTTTTATTATTGTTTTTATTATCATTTGTCTATATAATGATAATAATTATCTTATAAAGTTTCTTTATTTAAAATATACAATTTTATTTTATATATTGTGTAAATCATATAAAAAGGGTTTGTATTCCCCTTATTTTTTATATATAATAAGCTATTAATATAGAAGAATAGGTGATAATATGATAACCATAAAAGATATATTAGATAATGAAAAATTTTCCGACTTAAAACTTATGAATTCACAAGCAGATTTAAATAGAAGGATTTCTACTATAGAATCTACCGAAACACCAGATATTGCATCTTATCTAACACCTCATGCTTTCCTTATTACTACAGGAATGGTATATAAGGATAATCAAAAAGACCTAATTAACCTAATAAGACAATTAAACAATTTACCTTGTGCAGGATTAGGAATTAAGTTAGGTCGATTCTTGGACAAGTTAGATGTAGAAGTCATTGAAATAGCTAATGAGCTTAATTTCCCACTAATACAAATTCCTTTAGATACTACATTAGGAGACATATTTCAAAAACTTTTATCTCATGTTTGGAAGAATGAAAATGCTCAGCTACTATACTCTTTAAATATCCAAAAGAAATTTTCTGATTTAATGATAAGAGATGCTCCACTTGATGTATTGATACGCTATTTATCTCATAATTTAAAAAAACCTATAGCTTTAGTTGATCCATTTGGCAATATAACTAATACCTCTAGTAATATAAAAAGCAAAATATTTAAAAACACCCTAAGAAATATCGTTGAAGAATTATCTTTTACTGCAGACTCTAATGAACCTATAGATATCCAACTCAATGAAAAACATATTAATTTTAACATGGCTACCATCTACCCTATAAATATGGCTAGTTACTACCCGTATTATTTAATAATTTTTGATGCACAAAATATGGAATATCCATTATCCCATATGGCTATTAAACAAGCTACATTAATATTAGCATTCACCTTATATAAAAATTTGAGAATATCTTATAGCACACTATCTGGTAAGGAAGAATTTTTAAAGGATTTAATAAATATTAATAAATATGAAACTTTAAATGACCAACAGCTTCTTTTTAAAGGTGAAAAGTATAATTTCATTAATTCTAACTTTTACCAGATCATAGTAGCTGAAATTTCTAATAAGAATAAGTTCTCTAATAATACATCTGTTATGGAAGAATGGTATATCTTAATATATAACTGGATTGATACTAAATTAAATAAAAATATTGAATATTCTCTATTGCTTCCTGATAGAACAAATTATAGATATATAATCTTGTTACAAAAACCAGTTAATAATCTAATTAATCGATTAATTTCTTATAGAAAGATTTTAAAAAAGACACTAGACCTAGATATTAATTTTTCAATAGGTAATAGTGTTCAGTCTATAAACTCTATTAGACTATCTTACCAAGAAGCTCTAGAAGCTATTCAATTTGGCGAGGCTAAGGAAGGGTTAGATTTTATTAAACATTATAGTCAATTAAGCACTTCCGATTTATTAAATTTACTTCCTAAGGAACAATTAGATAATTTTATCTCTAATACATTAAAGTCTTTAGCATATCCTAAAGATGAGTTTACACAGGATTTAAAACAAACTTTAAAGACCTTTCTTGATTTAAATTGCAATATAACTGATACAGCAGACAAGTTATTTATTCATCGTAATACTGTTAAATATCGTATAGATAAATGTAGAGAAATCTTAAATAAAGATGTTACTGACTCTAGCTATAGCTTAAAACTTAGACTTAGTCTACTATATACGGAAAACAAGATTAAAGAGCATAGTTCTAATAGCAATATTAGTTAATAATATAAAAAACCATAATGCCAGGCATTATGGTTTTTATATTTATTTTGTATATTCAACTGTTTTTTCATCATTATAAACCTTTTTATCAAATTGATCTAAGTCATTAGAAACTAACATACCTACTAATACGTCAATAGTAACATTCATCACAGTACGTAATGCTCCTGCAAACCAATCTATACTGATTAATATAGCTACACCTTCTGGTGGTAATCCTAAAGAGCTTGCAAAGAATGTATATACTACAACAGATCCACCTGGAACAACTATAGTACCGATTACCATCATAATAGCAAGTAACATTCCTGTTGCAATTTCTGTAGCTGATAGAACTGTTCCTGTAGCTTGGGCCATAAATAATATAGCTATAATATAACAAGCAACAGCACCTGAACTATTCATAGACATTGTAATAGGTCCTGTAAAATCACTTACTTCACGGCTTACACCAAATTTCGTAACTGAGTCTTCCATTTTAGTAGGTAGACATATTGCTCCTGAAGTAGTAGTAAGGGCCATAATAGACATTTTAGCAAACTTCTTTGGCATCTTTAAAGGACTAACTCCTAATCTCCAAGCAGTAATAGGGAAATATACTAGGAACATTATAATATCTGCTACTAACAATGCTAATAAGAACTTCATCATAGGAATAATCACATCAAATCCTGTAACACCAGCTACTGGGGCTAATAATGCAAATACACCTATTGGTGCTAATTTCATAACCATATTGATTATTTCCATGATTACACCATTAACATCCTTAATAAATAATAAAATTTCATCTCTACCAGACTTTTTCGAATAAGATCCAGCTGCTACTCCAAATATTAATGAAAACACTATTGCTTGAACAGTAGAACCTTCACTCATTGCCGCAAATATATTATCTGGTACAAATTCAACTAAGGTGTCGATTACTGACATTGATCCTAGTTCACCACCGCCAGCTACATCTCCTGCCAATCCTAAATCTATTCCTAAACCTGGTTTAAATAAAATCCCTAAGCCTAAACCTAAAAATGAAGAAAATATTGTAAATATAATAATATACTTAAATGTATGAAAGCTCATCTTACCTGCTCCGGCACCTTCTATATTACCAATGGCTCCTGCTACAGAAGTCATTACTAAAACTATAATAGACATTTGTATCAGTCTTAGCCAGATCGTACCGATAAATTCGATGTTTTCTGTCCATTCTCCTACTATTGCCCCAAAAACTAAAGCTAAAACGCTTGCCAGTACTATTTGGGTTGTCAAAGACATACCCTTTTTCTCTTTAGTAGCCAAATCCTTCTCCTCCTCTTATTTTTTATATACTCATACTCTATCAATAGGATTTATAAACTAAATAAAAAATAAAGTTAATAATATTATTTACTATGATCTTATTATTCCCTACGAAGATCTTATTATTCCCTACGAAAGATATATAGCATATTTAATAATTTGTATTATACTAAAGAAAGATTATTTGGCCACTATATAAAATAGCTAAGTTAGTTTTTTAACTTAGCTATTTTATACAGTTTATTTTTTCTTATTCCATTATGATCTTTTAGCTATTATCTCAATTTCTACGTCAGCACCTAGTGGTAATTCTAATACAGCTACACAAGTTCTAGCAGGATATGGTTCTGTAAAGTATTCCTCATATACCTTATTCATTTCTGAAAAATGTTTCATACCTGTTAAGAATACATTTACCTTGACTACATCATCTGAGCTTAGATTAGCAGATTTTAAGACATTAAACAAAGAATCAAAACATTCTTTAGTCTGTTCTCCTATATTTAAATCCTTATCCTCTTTTCCTGTAACATTTTTTGCTGTTTGTCCTGCTAAAAATACATAATCCCCAGCATCTACAGCGTGGGAATAAGGCCCTGACACACTTGCTCTTTTAGTATTATATGTTTTCCTAGACATCTTCTTTCTCCTATAATTCTTACTTGGTACCAAACAATCTATCACCAGCATCTCCTAATCCTGGCACAATATATGCGTCTTCATTAAGTTTTTCATCAATATTAGCTAAGTATATATCTACATCTGGATGAGCATCTTGTATTACCTTTAGTCCTTCTGGTGCAGCTATTAAACAAACTAGTTTAATATTATTAGCACCTCTCTCTTTTAAAGCCTTAATAGCAGCAATTACTGATCCACCTGTTGCTATCATAGGATCTAAAACTATTAACTTTCTCTCATCTATATCTTGTGGTAATTTACAATAGTATTCTATAGGTTCAAATGTTTCTGGATCTCTATAAAGACCTACATGTCCTACCTTTGCGGCTGGTAATAGGCTCAACATGCCTTCTACCATTCCTAAACCTGCCCTTAATATTGGAACCAGTCCTAATTTTTTCCCTGCAAGCACTTCTGAATTCATTTTTGTCATAGGAGTCTCTATTTCAATTTCTTCTAATTCCATATCTCTAGTCACTTCATATGCCATTAACATAGATACTTCTGATACTAGTTCTTTAAATTCTTTCGCTCCTGTCCTTTTATCTCTAATATATGTTAATTTATGTTTTATTAGAGGATGGTCTAGTACAGTAACTTTACCCATAATCAAAACACCCTTTCATATAAATTTTCCTTTTAAATTATATCACAAATCAGCAATTAATTTTATCTAATTTTTCTGTTCTTCTCAAATGACGCTCTCCTTCAAACTCACCTTCTATAAATGTATCTACTATATCTAAAGCTAAAACTGATCCAGTTATACGTCCTCCTAAAGCTAATACATTAGCGTCATTATGAGCCCTACTTAATTTAGCAGAGAAACTATCACTACATAAAGCACATCTTATCCCCTTTACTTTATTTGCTGCTATAGATATTCCTATCCCTGAACCACAGATAACTATTCCTCTATCTACTTCTTTATCTGCCACAGCCCGTCCCACTGCCTCTCCATAATCAGGATAATCTACAGATTCAGTAGAATTAGTCCCATAATCTATATATTCTATATCTTTTTCTTTTAGATGTTTTTTTATCTCTTCCTTTAATTCAAATCCACCATGATCACTACCAATTCCTATTTTCATATTTATCCACCTTTCAAGTTTATTGTTTTTTGCTGTCTTTCTAATAACTTTAAAAAATATATTTCAATCTGCTACTTAACTAAAACAAGCTTAATTATTCCTGTAATTTCCTAATTATCTCACTTATAGCTTTATATATCTCATCTCTAGCTCTATCATAATCTGATTTACTTCCTCCGAAAGGGTCTGCAATATCTTTATCTATATTAAAGGCATATTCATTTAAAAGAAACACTTTATTATTTATATCTGGAAACCTTAGGACTAGATTATCTTTATGACCTTTAGACATAGTTAAAATTATATCTGACTCTATGATTAAATCTTCATTTATAGAATTTGATCTATATTCAGATATATCTATATCCATATCTCTTAAAGACCTTATAGAATTATCTGCAACTGGTCCACCATCTAATGCAAATATTCCTGCAGACTTAACCTTTACATCCATATCTTTAACTAAATCTTTCATTATGCCTTCAGCCATAGGACTTCTACAAGTATTTCCAGTACAAATAAATAATATATTCAAATCTTTCCCTCCTTAAACATGAACTATCTTTCCATCTGCAGCTTTAGTCAATCTATTCATAATAGCCATACCTATATTATCAATATCTATACCTTCTGCTAATATTAAATCAATATTCATTTTATCTATTTCTCTAATTACTGTAAATATATTGGAGGCTACAGTATTTGGTTTATTCCTAGATCCTGAAACTAATACTACACCTTTATTATATCTATCTTTTGTTTCCTCAGTAGCTATAATTCCTATTCTCTTTCCCTGTAAAATACTTTCTTCTGCTTGTAAATTTATTTTCTCTACTATTCTATCTATATCTCCTGTAAATAATAACATTTCAGCTTCAGGAGCATAGTGTTTATATTTTTGTCCTGGAGATTTTGGTTGTACATCTATATTTATAATATTCTCATCTTGTACAATACTTGGAATTATATCTCTTAATTCCTCTAAAGTAACTCCTCCTGGCCTTAGAATTCTAGGAATATTAGTAGATAAATCTAATACTGTTGATTCTAAACCTACTTCTGTACTACCTCCATCTATTATTAATGGTATCTTTCCCATCATATCTTGAATTACATGATTTGCTTTAGTAGGACTAGGCTTCCCTGATGTATTAGCTGATGGTGCTGCAATAGGAAATTCTGATTGTGTAATAAGTTCTAATGCAATAGGATGATTAGGCATTCTAACAGCTACTGTGTCTAATCCACCTGTTATTATATCTGGAACTATTCTACCCTTTTTAAATATAATAGTCAAAGGCCCTGGCCAAAATCTTTTTATTAATATTTCTGCTACCTCTGGGATTTCTCTCACTAAAGTTTTTAATTGATTTTTATTACTTATATGAAGTATTAAAGGATTATCACTAGGTCTTCCTTTAGCTTTATATATCTTTTTTACAGCATCTGAATTTAGTCCATTGGCTCCTAATCCATATACAGTTTCTGTGGGAAATGATACTATATCTCCATCTTTCAACAATTTAACAGCTTTATCTATAAGCCTCATGTTTATATACTTTTGATCTATTTTTATTATTTCAGTTTCCATAATTATACCCTCTTTTATATAAAAATAGAGAGGTTGCCCCCTCCTTTATTGTTAATATTAGTTCTTCATTTTTTCTGCTTGATCTGTTGTAACTAAAGCATCTATTACTTCATCTAAATCACCATTTAACAGATCTTCAAATCTGTGTACAGTTAGATTAATTCTATGATCTGTAACTCTTCCTTGTGGATAATTATAGGTTCTAATTCTTTCAGATCTATCACCTGTTCCTACTTGACCTTTTCTTTCTTGAGCAATTTCTGCTTCTTGCTCACTTATCATCATATCAAAAACTCTAGTTTTTAATATTTTCATTGCTTGCTGTCTGTTTTTAATTTGACTTTTTTCATCTTGGCAAGATACTACTATCCCTGTAGGTAAATGAGTAATTCTAACTGCAGAGTCTGTCATATTCACATGTTGTCCACCTGCACCAGATGCTCTATAAGTATCTATTTTTAAATCATTTTGACTAATTTCAACATCTACATCTTCTGCTTCTGGTAATACAGCTACAGTTGCTGTAGAAGTGTGGATTCTACCACTTGATTCTGTCTCTGGTACTCTTTGAACTCTATGAACTCCAGATTCATATTTTAATCTACTATATGCACCTTCACCTTTAATCATAAATACAATTTCTTTATATCCACCTATCCCTGTGCCATTAGAACTCATAATTTCTATTTTCCAGTTATTTTTTTCTGAATACATAGAATACATTCTAAAAAGAACTCCAGCAAATAAAGCTGCTTCTTCCCCACCTGCTCCTGCTCTTATCTCTACAATTACATTCTTGTGATCATTAGGATCTTTAGGTATTAGAAGTATTTTTAATTCTTCTTCTAAATCTGCTATAGATTCTTCTAATTCATTAATTTCTTCTCTTACCATTTCTCGCATATCTTCATCTAAATCGTCATCAAAAAGCTCTTTAGCTCCATCTAATTCCTCTATTAATTCCTTATACTTCCTATATTTCATAACAATAGGTTCTACTTCTGCATGCTCTTTCATAACATTTTGATATTCCTTCATATCATTAAGTAAGTCTGGATCAAGCATTCTTTCAGTTAATTCTTTGTATTTCTGTTCTACAAAATCTAATTTCTCTAACATAATAAACCTCCATTAAATCTCTGAGAATTCAATATTATTCTTCATCCCATTCTTCATTATCTCCTTTTAATTTGTTGGCAATTACCGATATTAATGCAGCTAGGATAATTATAAATACTGGATTTATATTTAAAAACACTATTATCAGGGCAACTATAAGAGCTACACCTAATCCTAAATAAGAAAACCTTGATTTGTAAACTAAATTAAATACTGTAGAAAATATTAAGGCTACTACTGCAGGTCTAATACCTAAAAACACCTTTTCTACAATTTCTAATTCTATAAATTGGTAAAAAAACTTTGCAATTAATAATATAATAATAAATGAAGGCAATACAGCCCCTAAAGTAGCAATTATCGCTCCTGTTACTCCTTTTATTTGATATCCTACAAATATACTAGAATTTACTGCTATTGGTCCTGGAGAGGATTGTGCTATAGAAATAGTATCTAAAAAGTTTTCTTCTTCTACCCAATGCCTCTTTTCTACTACCTCTTGTTGTATAATAGGAATCATAGCAAAACCTCCACCAAAGGTAAAAGCTCCTATTTTAAAGAAAGTTAAAAACATTTCCCATAACATATGATTGCCTCCTTAATAAAGCACTACTCCTAAAACTCCTGCCAATACTATTCCCCATATAGGGTTGAACTTCTTAAAAGATACTAAATAAAATAATAATGCACCAATTAAAACTGATTTATAATCTAAAAAGCTGGTCTGAGCTACAGTAACTCCAGCTGCAGCTATAAGTCCTAATACTACAGGTCTTATCCCTTGGAATATCCAATCTACATAAGGAGAATTTTTAAACTTATTAAGGGATATAAATATTAAGCTTATAACTATAAAAGATGGAAGTATTACAGCAAATGTTGCTACAGCTGCTCCTGGTATTCCTGCAACCTTATGTCCTAAAAATGTTGCAGAATTAACTGCTATTGGTCCTGGAGTCATTTCAGATATTGCAAATATATCTACAAATTCAGTAGTATTCATCCACTGGTGTGTCTCGATTACTTCTTTCTCTAAGAGAGGAAGCATAGCATATCCTCCTCCAAAACTAAAAGCTCCTATTTTAAAAAAAGACAAAAATAGCTGTATAAATATCCCCATATAAATCTCTCCCCTACGACTTAAGACCTAGAATTATTCTATCATGTTTTTGTAAATCCTTTATAATAGCAATATTACTATATCCTTCCTTTACTAAAATATCATTTACATCTTCCCCTTGATCATAGCCTATTTCATATATTAACATGCCTCTAGAATTAAGATATCTTTTTGATTCTTTACTAATTTTTCTATAAAAATCTAATCCATCTTTCCCTCCATCTAAAGCTAATTTCGGTTCAAACCCTTTTACTTCTTTCTGGAGTGTATTAATATTTGTAGATTTAATATAAGGTGGATTAGAAATAATAATATCAAACTTTTTATTTATATCTTCTGATTTTAAGGCTTCAAACAAATCTCCTTGTATAAAATTTACATTTTTTACTCTAAGATTTTCTTTATTAATGTTTGCCACCTTAATAGGTATATATCCAATATCCGTTCCGATTACACGAATATTTGGAAATTCTTTTGCTATACTTAAAGATATAGCTCCACTTCCTACACCTATATCTAAGATATTAATATTTTTTTCTTTATAATTATTGTTAATATAATCTATTATATATTCAACCATAATTTCCGTTTCTGATCTTGGAATAAGAACCCCCTCTTCTACATAAAAATTTAGTCCCATAAATTCCTGTTCATTCAGTAAATATTGAAGAGGATATCCTTTCTTTCTTTCTTTCATAATAAATATAAATCTTTCTTCTATAACCTTATCTATCTTCATATCTAAATGGGTGTGTATATAGCTATTATCAACATTTAATAAATTTGATAAGACCCATATAGGCTCTAGATTAGGACTAGAATATTTATTATATTTAATTAAATCCCTTCCCTTTTTTAATAATTCCTTTATTTCCAAAGATCTTCTCCTTTATCTTCTGGTATTACAGGTGATAAAGCTTCAATAGCTACTTGAATTTGTTCCTCATCTGGTTCTCTTACAGTTGCTAGTTTCTGTACCATTAATCCTGGATAAGATATAATGTATGATAATTTAGAATCACTTTTCCCTATAATCCTATTTATTTCATATGATATCCCTGCAATTACCGGAAACATAGCTATTCTAATAATTACTCTTTCTAATGGATTAGGCCATCCAAAAAATGATAATACAAATATAGAAATTATCATAACCATAAATAAAAAACTTGTTCCACATCTAGGATGTAGTATAGGATATTTTTTAATATTTTCCACTGTTAATTCTTCATTATGTTCATAACAATGGATAGACTTATGTTCAGCTCCATGATATTCAAATACTCTTTTTATATCATCTAGTTTAGAAATCCATATTACATATACAAAAAATATACTCACTCTTATTAATCCTTCAATTAAATTTAAGATTATATGATTATTTACCAAATTTTTAAATATACTAGTTAAGAAACTTGGTAAAACCATGAATATTCCTACAGATAATAGTATAGAGATTAATACTGTAAAACCCATCTCTACATCTTCTGATTTATCTTTAAATACCTTTTCAGTCCATGTTTCATCTTGGTCCTCTATATCATCTTCGTAAAAATTAGCTGAATACATTAAAGCCTTAGTACCTATAAGCATAGACTCTATTAAAGATACTACACCTCTAATTAAAGGTAGTCCTAATACCTTATATTTCTTGGTTACAGAATTTATTTCATCAACTTTTAATTCAATTTCATAATCTGGTTTTCTAACTGCCATAGATATTTTCTTAGGGCCTCTCATCATAACTCCTTCAATTAAAGCTTGCCCACCTATAGTAGTTTTATGTTTAGCTTTTATATTCGAATTTTTGATTTCCATTAATATTACCAACCTTCGTTATAAAATCTCTTCAAAAAAAGGTTAGTGCTAATGCAACTAACCTAGTTTTCGAGATTATTAATCCATATTATATTTTTTCTTAAATCTTTCTACACGTCCACCACGTTCTGCAAATCTTTGTTCACCTGTAAAGAATGGGTGACATTCTGAACAAATTTCTACTCTAAGGTCTTCCTTTACTGAACCTGTTTTAAATGTATTTCCGCAAGCACATGTTACTGTAGCTTCTTTATATTCTGGATGAATACCTTTTTTCATTTGTTTCACCTCTTTTCAATACTCTATATAAAATTTAATATTCTATCTTAACCATTAAAGTATAGCATATTCGTTTTCAAATTTCAACTAAGACCATATCTTGTTCCTCATATCATTGATAAATTCATCATTAGACCTGGTTTTAATTACTTGTTCAATGAAGGTTTCAGTTATTTCCTGAGTAGGAGCATTTCCCATAGCCTTTCTCATACTCCAAAGAGTTTCAAGTTCTTTTTGACTTAGTAATAATTCTTCTTTTCTAGTTCCAGATTTATTAATATCAATAGCCGGGAATATCCTTTTCTCAGATAATCTCCTATCTAGATGTATCTCCATATTTCCTGTTCCCTTAAACTCTTCAAATATCATATCATCCATTCTACTTCCAGTTTCTATTAAAGCTGTAGCTAATATGGTCAAACTACCAGCTTCTTCAAGATTTCTAGCAGCTCCAAAAAATCGTTTTGGTCTATGAAGCGCTCCTGGATCTAATCCCCCAGATAATGTTCTACCAGATGCAGGAATTGTTAGATTATAAGCTCTTGCTAATCTAGTAATACTATCTAATAGGATTACTACATCTTTCCCATGTTCTACTAATCTCTTAGCTCTTTCTAATACTATTTCTGCTACCTTAGTATGATTTCTAGGAAGTTCATCAAATGTTGAATATATTACATCTCCCTTAACTGATCTTTTCATATCAGTTACTTCTTCTGGTCTTTCATCTATTAATAATACTATGATTTCTGCCTCTGGATGATTAGTAGCTATAGAATTTGCTACCATTTTAAGAAGAGTTGTCTTTCCAGCTTTAGGAGGAGATACTATTATTCCTCTTTGACCTTTACCTATAGGTGCTACTAAATCTATCATTCTTGTAGCATAATCATTTTGAGTAGTTTCTAATTCTAGTCTTTCTCTTGGATATATTGGAGTTAATGTATCAAAATTTGGTCTTTTATTTGCAGTCTCAGGATCCATTCCATTGACTGCCTTAATATATAATAAGGCTTTAAATTTCTCACCTGATTTTGGAGGTCTAGTAACTCCTAGGATTTTATCTCCTGTTTTAAGTCGAAATCTTCTTATCTGAGAAGGAGATATATATATATCATTGTCTCCTGATTGATAATTATCCCTTCTTAAAAAACCATATCCATCTATGTGAAGTTCTAATATACCCTCAGCCATATTTATATTATCTAATTGTTCAATTTCTTCTGTAGCTTTATCTGATAAATCATCTATATCAAATTTTGAAATATCAAGCTTGTTTTTATTATTATTATTAAGTTTTAATTCTTCAGTTTTGGCTTGTAAAATTAATTCTATTAGATCTGCCTTCTTATATTTGTAAGGACTAGATATACCTTTATTTTTTGCTATAGCCCTTAAATCTATAAGCTTTACCTTTTCCAATTCATCATAATTCAAAACATCACCTCGTACATTTCATTATTTTGCGTATCTTGGCTTCTTACCTAAATCATGTATAGATTCTATAAATCTAATAGTTCCTGTTTCGGCTCTAAGGATTAATGTATGAGTTGATGCCTTATTATTTTCCATATACTTAACACCATCTAATAATTCACCATATGATACTCCTGTAGCTGCAAACATCATTTCATCACCCTTGGCTAAATCATCCATATAGTAAACCCTATCTAAATCTGCACCCATTTTCCTACATCTTTCCATTTGTTCCCCTGTTTTTGGTCTTAATTTCCCTTGTAATTCTCCACCTATACACTTTAATGCTGCAGCTGATATAACTCCTTCTGGAGCTCCGCCTATTCCCATTAGAATATCTACACCTGTATAATCGAAACAAGTTGATATTGCTCCTAAAACATCACCATCACTAATCATTTTAATTCTAGCGCCGGTACTACGAATCCTCTTTACTAAATCTTCATGTCTTGGCCTATCTAATACTACTACTGTAATATCATCTACAGACTTTTTTAATGCCTTAGCTACATTATTAATATTTTCTTCTACAGATTTATTTATATCTATAAAACCTTTAGCTTTAGGTCCTACAGCGATCTTATCCATATATATGTCTGGTGCATGTAACAAGCACCCTTTTGGAGCTATGGCCACTACTGATATAGCATTTGGAAGTCCATTAGCTACTGATACAGTTCCATCTAAAGGATCTACTGCTATATCTACTTTTAAAGCATTGTCTTTAGCTGTTCCAATCTGCTCTCCTATATATAACATAGGAGCTTCGTCCATTTCTCCTTCACCTATTACTACTGTACCATCTATATTAATAGTATCAAACATTCTTCTCATTCCATCTACTGCTGCTTGATCTGCTATATTTTTATCTCCTTTTCCTAAAAACTTTGCACTAGCTAAAGCAGCAGCCTCTGTTACTCTACCTAAATTAACAGTTAAATTTCTATTCATAATATACCCCCTTTATAGAATTTAATTATAATTTATTCTTTAGGAAGAGAGCTATACGACTCTCTCCTAAAGCTTTCTTTATATATTATTCCAATCTTCTAGAAACTTTTCAATACCTGTGTCTGTCAATGGATGATCTACCATTTGATTAAATACCTTATATGGAATAGTGGATATAGTAGCACCTGCTTTTGCAGATTCTAATACATGAATAGGATGTCTGATACTTGCAGATATAATTTCCGTATCTATATTATGCCTATCAAATATATTAACAATATCTTCAATTAGACATAATCCATCATGACCTATATCATCTAATCTTCCAACAAAAGGGCTTACATAAGTAGCACCTGCTTTTGCAGCTAGCAAGGCTTGATTTGCTGAGAAAACTAAAGTTACATTAGTTTTTATTCCTTCTTCTGTAAATACCTTAGTCGCTTTTAAACCTTCTTTAGTCATTGGAACCTTGATTATGATATTTTCATGAATTTTTGCTAAATCTCTTCCTTCTTCAAGCATTCCATCTGCATCTAAAGACACAACTTCAGCACTTATAGGTCCATCTACAATATCTGTTATTTCTTTTACTACTTCTTTAAAATCTCTACCCTCTTTAGCTATTAAACTTGGATTTGTAGTTACTCCACAAATAACTCCCCATTCATTTACCTCTTTTATTTCTTCTATATTAGCAGTATCAATAAAAAATTTCACTATATCCCTCCTCAGTATTTAACAATTAAATCTTTTTATACTCTTCCAGCTGATCCAAAAATTTTTATTTTCTCTTTTATAGTTTCTTTCATATCTTCTCTAGCTGGTCCTAAAATTTTTCTTGGGTCTATTTCTTCTGGATTTTCATTTACAAAATTACCAACTGCTTTAGCAAAGGAAGCTCTAATATCTGTATCAATATTTATTTTACAAATACCTAATGATATGGCCTTTTTCAGACTTTCTTCAGCTACTCCACTAGAACCATGTAATACTAATGGAATATCTACTAATTCTCTTATAGCTTTTATCCTGTCAAAGTCTAGTTTTGGTTCACCTCTGTATACACCATGAGCAGTTCCTACTGCAATTGCTAATGAATCTATTCCAGTTTCTTCTACAAACATTTTTGCTTCTTCAGGATCTGTAAATGTTGCCTCTCTTTCATTAACTATAATATCATCTTCTGTTCCGCCTATTTTTCCTAGCTCTGCTTCTACTGATATTCCAACAGCATGAGCAATCTCTACAATTTTTTTAGTACGTTCAATATTTTCTTCTAATGGATATTGAGATGCATCTATCATTACTGAAGTAAATCCATTTCTAATACATTGTGTTATTTGTTTAAAGTCTGTACCATGATCTAAATGTAGTGCTACAGGAACATGAGATTTGTCTCCTGCTAGTTTTCCTAATTCTGCAATATATTCTACTCCTGCATACTTAAGTCCTCCTTGACTTGCCTGAATAATTGCTGGAGAATCTAGCTCTTCTGCTGCACCTATAATAGCCTGCATAATCTCCATATTATTTATATTAAATGCTCCAACTGCATATTTGTTTTTCTGAGCATCTAATAATAATTCCTTTCCTGTCATTAACATTAATATAGCCCCCTTGTTTTATTTTAAGTAATTTCATCTTCATTATAACACTATTTATCTATATTTTAAAACTTTTGATGAGTTTATCCACATTTCAACTATAATACAAAATAAAAACTCAGGAATTAACATAATAGTATCCTAAGTTTTCAACTTTGTTTATATTCACAATAATCATTGGTTTTCTTTTACAAACTTTACAAATTCTCTAAATAATGGATGAGGTTGTATTGGTCTTGACTTAAATTCTGGATGGAAATTAACTCCTATAAACCATGGGTGATCTTTAATCTCTATAATTTCTACTAATCTTTCATCAGGTGATAACCCTGAAATAATTAAGCCTTCTTCTATTAGTCTATTTCTATATTCATTATTTATTTCATATCTATGTCTATGTCTCTCATATATTATCTCATCTTTATATATTTCCTTAGCTAAAGTATCTTCAGCTATTTTACAAGGATATAATCCTAATCTCATTTCTCCATTTAAAAATTCCATATCTTTTTGTTCTGGCATTAAATCTACTATAGGATATTTAGTATCTGGATACCATTCTGTTCCGTGGGCTCCCTCTAATCCTAGTACATTTCTAGCATATTCAATTACTGCTAATTGCATACCTAGTGATACTCCTAAAAATGGAAGATTATTTTCTCTAGCATATTTGATTGCAGATATTTTTCCCTCTAAACCTCTCTCACCAAATCCTCCTGGTACTAATATTCCACCTACATTCTCTAATAATTCTTTAGCTGAATCTTCATTTACATCTTCAGCTTGTACCCAATGTATATTTACTTCTACTCCATTTTCTGCACCTGCATGGATTAAAGATTCTACTATTGAAATATAAGCATCTTTTAGCTCTACATATTTTCCTACCAATGCTATATCTATTTTCTCTGTAAGATTTTTCATCTTATCTAAAAAATTAGTCCAATGGGTTAAATCTAATTCATCACATTTAAGGTTTAAATGGTCTATAGTCTTTTTTGCTAGTCCTTCCTCTTCTAACATAACTGGTAGTTCATAAATAGAATCTGCATCTGCATTTTCAATTACATCTGATGGGTTTAAATCACAGAATAAACCTATCTTATCTTTTAAATCATCTGTTAAATGTCTTTCACTTCTGCATATAAGTAGATCTGGTTGTATTCCTAAACCTCTTAGTTCTTTAACACTGTGTTGGGTTGGCTTAGTTTTCAACTCTCCACTCTTTGCTAAATATGGAACTAATGTTACATGTATGTACATAACATTTTCCTTGCCTACATCATATTTAATCTGTCTTATAGCTTCAATAAAAGGTAATGATTCGATATCACCTACTGTACCACCTAATTCAGTAATGACCACATCTACATCTTTTTCTTTTGAAGCTCTTATAATTCTGTCTTTAATTTCATTAGTAATATGAGGTATCACTTGTACTGTTCTACCATTGTATTCTCTTCTTCTTTCTTTATTTAAAACAGACCAATATATTTTTCCAGTAGTTACATTACTATTTTTACTTAAATTTACATCTATAAATCTTTCATAATGTCCTAAATCTAAATCAGTTTCAGCACCATCATTAGTTACAAATACTTCACCGTGTTGATATGGACTCATAGTCCCTGGATCTACATTAATATAAGGGTCTAATTTTTGTATAGTAACTTTTAAACCTCTACTTTTTAATAATTGTCCTAAACTTGCCGCAGTAATTCCTTTTCCTAAAGATGAAACTACACCGCCTGTAACGAAGATATATTTTGTTTGCATCTTTTTTTCCTCCATTTCCTATAGATTAACTACATTATATTATATCACAATAAATAATAAGTCAATTATATTGTTGATAAATTCTAATAGGTATTTTAGAATATATACAAACATATACTTTGATAAACTAATTGCTTGTAATTTTTGTAAATATATACTTGGATAAAAGAAATCCTTATTCTAAAGAACCTTCCTCCAATAAAAATTAAAATTGGAATTTGTTATAAGTCGCCTTTTATCCTTAGAATAAGGACTTCATATTATATGTATAATAAGAAAATAAGTGAAGAATAAATCATAAATATATTATATTCTCATAAGGAAGTA
>DATGUA010000056.1:0-9542 GCA_035301545.1 Tissierellaceae bacterium
TACCATATAGGAATGATTGTGAGGTGGAAAGGTGGATTATAAACCTAAGATTAAAAGTCCACAAGTGGACGGATTCTTTGAAGCAATTTTAGAATTAGAGAATATGGAAGAATGTTATAGGTTTTTTGAAGATATATGTACCATAAAAGAAGTTGAAGCTATATCTCAAAGATTTGAAGTAGTAAAATTATTAATCGATAGAAAAACCTATAATGAAATTGAAGAAAAAACAGGAGCAAGTACTGCAACTATTAGTAGAATCAATCGTTCACTAAATTATGGAGTGAATGGTTATGATATAGTCCTTAAAAATCTAGGTTTAATAGAGGAGTAAAGAAGAGCAGCTTCCCTAGTTATAGAGAGTCGCTTTTCTTGTATTTAAATATCAATATATATTGACATAAGCTGATATCTTACAAGATGATTGATTAACAAGAGAAAATACAGATGATAATATGAAATTGATATTATAAAGGAATAGTAGAAAGTATTGCTTTAAAATATTCCTTAGATCAAAAGGATATGATCATGATAGGAGACAGATTATATACAGATATTAAAACTAGAGAAAATGCAGGAATAAGATCAGGATTAGTTTATTCTGGTGAAACAAAGAAAAAAGATTATAAAGAGAGTGAAATTAAAGCAGATTATGTATTTAATTCTGTTAAAGATATGATAAAATTATTATAAGACAAGTTTAGAGCAACAATTATATTGTTAGTAGTATGATTGTGGTCTTTTATATTTATATTTTATAATAATTAGTATCATTAATATAAGTTTGTATACATATAAATTAATATAGGAGGGATAAGATGACGAATATGGCAATGTATTCAGCAGAATTTTTAGGAACATTAATATTAATTTTATTTGGTGGTGGAGTTGTTGCAAACGTTAGCTTAGAGAAATCAGGTGCCAAAGGCGGAGGATATATAGTTATTACAACAGCCTGGGGACTTGGAGTAGCTATGGGGGCATATGTTACAGGTTGGGTAAGTGGAGCACATTTAAATCCAGCTTTGACCATTGCTTTTGCGGCAATTGGTGATATATCCTGGTCATTAGTACCTGGTTATATAATAGCGCAAATGTTAGGAGCAATGGTAGGAGCAACTTTGGTATATTTAGCATTTAGGGATCATTTCGCTGCTACAGAAGATCAAGGAACTAAATTAGGAGTATTTTCTACAGCACCAGCGATTGAAAATACAATTTCAAATCTTATAACTGAAATAATAGGAACTGCAATTTTAGTTTTAGGAATATTAGGAATAAATTATCCTACTAATGAAGTGGGAGCATTGAGTGCATTATTAGCAGGTTTTCTAGTTTGGGCTATAGGATTGAGTTTAGGTGGACCTACAGGATATGCAATAAATCCAGCAAGAGATTTAGGACCAAGAATTGCTCATGCTTTACTTCCTATACCTGGTAAAGGAGATAGCAATTGGGAATATTCATGGATACCTGTAGTAGGACCTATAATAGGTGGACTAATAGGGGCATTCATATATCAATTCTTTTTATCAATTTGGGCTTAATAATACTTAATATAAATTAAAGGAGGAAGAATTTTGGAAAAACAATATATAATGGCGTTAGATCAAGGAACTACAAGTTCAAGAGCAATAATATTTAATCATGAAGGTGAAATAATTGAAGTGGCACAAAGTGAATTTACACAATATTTTCCTAATAATGGCTGGGTAGAACATGATCCTATGGAAATATGGGGAACCCAATCTGGAGTAGCAAGGGAAGTACTAGAGACAGCTGGAATAAGACCAAGTGAAATAGCTGCAATAGGAATTACAAATCAAAGAGAGACTACAGTTATATGGGATAAAAATACAGGTAAACCTATTTATAATGCAATAGTATGGCAGGATAGAAGAACAGCAGATATAGCTGACAAATTAAAAGAAGATGGATGGAGAAATTATATACAAAAAAATACAGGACTTATTATAGATCCATATTTCTCTGGAACTAAAATAAAATGGATATTAGATAATGTAGAAGGTGCTAGAGAAAAAGCCGAAAATGGCGAATTGTTATTTGGAACTATAGATACTTGGATAATTTGGAACTTAACTAGAGGAAAAGTTCATGTAACAGATTATTCTAATGCATCAAGAACTATGATTTATAATATAAAAGAATTAGAATGGGATGAAAGGCTTTTAGAAGAATTACAAATTCCACTTTCTATGCTTCCAAAGGTTGAACAATCTAGTGAAATTTATGGACATACAGCTTCTAGAACTTTTGGTGGAGCTAATATACCTATAGCGGGAATAGCAGGAGACCAGCATGCAGCTTTATTTGGACAAACTTGTTTCAAGCCAGGGATGGCTAAAAACACATATGGTACTGGAGGATTCCTACTAATGAATACAGGAGAGGAGATGATCCCTTCTGAGAATGATCTATTAACAACTATAGCTTGGGGAATAGATGGAAAAGTTGAGTATGCTCTTGAAGGAAGTATATTTGTAGCAGGTGCTGTTATACAATGGCTAAGAGATGAAGTAAGACTTATAGGAGATGCAGAAGATAGTGAATACTTTGCTACTAAAGTTCATGATAATAATGGAGTGTATTTAGTACCTGCATTTACAGGATTAGGAGCACCATATTGGGATCCATATGCAAGAGGAATTGTGGTGGGATTAACTAGGGGAGCTAATAAAAATCACATAGTAAGAGCAGCTCTAGAATCTATCGCATATCAATCAAAAGAAGTATTAGAAGCTATGGTAGAAGATTCAGGCATTGATCTACAAACATTAAAGGTAGATGGTGGAGCAGTAGCTAATGACTTTTTAATGCAGTTTCAGTCAGATATACTAGACACCCAAGTAGACAGACCAAAGATAACAGAGACTACAGCATTAGGTGCAGCTTATTTGGCTGGATTAGCAGTAGGTTTTTGGGAAGATAAAGAGGAAATCACTAAAAAATGGAGTATAGATAAGACTTTTAAACCAGATATGGAAGAAGAAAAGAAAGACAAATTATATAAAGGATGGCAAAGGGCAGTAAAAAGATCCCTACAATGGGAAGAGGAATAAAATAAATAGAAAAAGATAATAAAAAGCTGTATAAGTAGAATCTACTTATACAGCTTTTTATTATCTTTCTTGACTTTAATATTTAATAATGTTAAACTAAATGTAACAAAGGTTTAGGTATGCCTAAACTTATTGAGAGGAAGGTAATATTGTGAGGATAACAAGGAATAAAGAGGATTATCTTAAGGCAATATATGAAGCAGGAGGAAAAGATAGAAAAGTAAGTAACAAAGAGATTTCTGAGGCTTTAGAAGTATCTGCTCCTTCAGTATCTGAGATGATAAATAAATTGTTAAATGATGGATATATAGAATATATATCTTATAAGGGTGTAGTACTGACTTCTTTAGGACTAAGGGAAGCTATAAAAATAAAAAAGAGACATCTATTATGGGAAGTATTTTTAGTAGAAAAATTAGGATATGATTGGGAAGATGTACACGAGGAGGCAGAAAAGTTAGAACATGTAACTAGTGTAAAATTAGGAAAAGCATTAGATGAATATTTAAATTATCCTAAGTTTTGCCCTCATGGAAATCCTATAGTTAGTAAAGAAGAAGAGATAGCATCATATATATCTGTAGACAGTCTATCCCAAGGAGAAAAAGCTATAGTTAAAAGACTAAAAGACAAAAGAGATCTCTTAAGATATACAAAAGATATAGATTTAGAAATCGGTGATGAAATAGAGTTAGTAGATAAGGGAAAGAGTACAATAAAGATTAACAAAAATAATGAAGAAATAGAACTAGAATCAGAATTTGTGAAAGATATATATGTATTATAATTTGATAATCAATATAAAATATTATTAATATAATATTAATGATCTCAGTAGTCGTGAGTTGTAAGAAATTGGAAGGTGATAATATGATAAAGGTAGAAGATCTACAAGTTTCCTATTATGGGAAAATGGCCATAAGTAATGTCAATTTTAAATTTGAAGATGGAGTATTGGTAGGGATTGTTGGGCCAAATGGTGCTGGCAAGTCTACTATGATTAAAGCTATATTAGGTTTAATATCAAAAGATAAAGGAAAGATTATCATTGATGGTAAATCTATTAAAGATAAACGAAAAGATGTAGCATATGTTCCACAGAGAAGTAGCCTAGATTGGGATTTTCCTATTAATGTTTTTGACACTGTATTAATGGGTACGTATCCTAGCCTAGGAATGTTTAAAAAACCAAAAGCTAAAGAGAAGGAATTGGCTAAAGAGAGTCTAGAAAGAATGAATATGATAGATTATGCAGAAAGACAAATTAGTGAATTATCTGGCGGCCAACAGCAGAGAGTATTTATAGCTCGTGCATTAGCTCAAAAAGCAGATATCTTTTTTTTAGATGAGCCTTTTGTTGGGATTGATGCTGCTTCTGAAAGAGAAATAGTTGATATGCTTAGAAAATTAAAAAATGAAGGAAAGATTATATTTGTAGTCAATCATGATTTATCAAAGATAGAATCTTATTTTGATGATTTAATTTTGATTAATAAAGATTTATTTAAAGTTGGTAAGGTTGAAGATGTTTTTACCTATGAGAATATTACTGAAGTTTATGAAACAGATTTTGGATTTTCTATGATGAGTGGAAAAAAGTCTAAAGATAAGAAAGATGAAGAAAATGAAATAGGTGATAAAGGAGGTAGATCATAATGATGTATCTGACATTTATTCAAGATATAATACAATATGAATTCCTTCAGAAAGCATTGTTTACTTCAGTAGTAGTAGGGATATTGTCTGGAGTTATAGGAAGCTTTATAATCCTTAGGGGAATGGCTTTAATGGGAGATGCAATATCTCATGCGATTTTACCAGGTGTAGCTATATCCTATATGTTAGGAATTAATTATTTTTATGGAGCTGTTGTGATGGGAATTATAACATCAATTGGAGTAGGATTTTTAAGTCAAAATACTAAACTTAAGGGAGATACTTCTATAGGAATTGTATTTTCATCATTTTTCGCTTTAGGAGTTATGTTATTGATGAAAGCCCAGACTGCTGTTGATTTAACACAAATATTATTTGGTAATGTTTTAACTGTAAGAGACCAAGATATGTGGTTAACATTCGGGATTGGAATATTTGTACTGCTTTGTGTATATGTTTTTTATAAGGAGTTTTTAATTACATCTTTTGATCCAGTAATTGCAAAAGCCTATGGTATGAATACAAATCTCATACATTATCTCATGATGATTTTATTAACTTTAGTAACAGTTGCATCATTACAAACTGTAGGAGTTATTTTAGTTGTAGCTATGTTAATTACACCGGCAGCAACAGCATATTTATTAACTACCAAGATGAATAGAATGATAGCATTATCAGCATTAATAGGATCTGCTTCTGCTATTATAGGCTTATATTTTAGTTTTGAATACAATTTAACATCAGGATCAGTTATAGTTTTAACTACAACTTTTTTCTTTATATTAGCATTTTTATTTGCCCCAAGACAGGGTTTTGTCTGGAATAAGATTAAACAAAGAAGGGCTTAAATATTTATAAAAAGGAGAATTTAAAAATGAAAAGTAATATGAGAAAAACTACAATTAGTTTATTATTAGTATTTACTTTATTATTATCATCCTGTGGTACAGATAATAGTAAAACAGAAGATAATGTTACTGGAGAAGATAAATTAAAAATTGTTTCATCTTTTACAATTATAAGTAATATGACAGAACAAATAGGTGGAGATTTAGTAGAGGTATATAATTTAGTTCCTACTGGTACAGATCCACATGAATATGAACCAATGCCAGACGATATTAAAGCAGCTACAGATGCAGATTTATTGTTTTACAATGGAGTAAATTTAGAAGGTGGAGAATCAGGATGGTTTTGGAAGATGGTAGAATCAGTAGGTCAAGATAATGAAAAAATATTTAATTTAAATGATGGAGTAGAACCTAAATATTTGACTGATGAAGATGGCCGTAAAGAGGAAATAAATCCACATTCATATCTTGATCCTAAAGTAGGTATTAAAATGACTGAAAACTTAAGAGATGCTTTAATTGAAATTGACCCTGATAATCAGGATATATATGAAGAAAATGCAGATGAATATTTAGCACTATTAAATGAAATTGATGAAAAATATATTGAATCAGTAGATTCAATACCAGAAGAAAATAGAATTCTAGTTACTAGTGAAAGAGCTTTTCAATACATGACCGAGAGTTATGGTTTACGAGAAGCATATGTATGGGAAATTGATACTGAAGAATTAGGAACTACAGAACAAATTAAAAGTTTGATTAGTGTATTAGATGAGGAGCAACCTCCGGTTTTATTCCTAGAGTCTAATGTTGATTCTAAACCATTAGAAACAGTATCTAATGAATCAGGTATACCAATATATGAAGAATCAATTTACTCTGATGAGGTTGGGAAAAAAGGAGATTCAGTAGATAGTTATATAAAATTATTAGAGCATAATATAGATATTATTAAAGATGGATTATCTGAGTAAGTATGAAGTAGGTATGAGGGCGAAGTTCAAGACCAAATGAACCTTGCCATTTGAATGCTTGGATATTTCTGATATGAGGCCTAACCCTATTTATTTCATAAATAGAGTTAGGGTTTCAATTATAGGAGCTTAGATAGAACTATAGAAACATTCAACAACAATTTATTAATATATAAAACTATAATAGCTACTAAATAAAATAAGTATAAACATATTATAGCTTATTTATAGAACCTAAATATTATTAGGTAAAATAGAAAAGTCTAAATTAGGTAAATTAAACATTTTATTAAACAAGGGAGAATTATCAATATTTTTCCTACAAAATATTGATACTATCATATCTCAGGTTAAGGTGGCAGTGAAGTTAAAAAAATGATAGAATCTAGTGTGATATAATAAATTATAATTTGTCATAAAAACTGGACAAGTATTATAATTAGATTATTGGTAAATTCATAGAACTTTTGAGACAGATTGTAAAAGTAAAAAGGAGGAAAGTAATGAAATTTATTTCATGGAATATTGATTCATTAAATGCAGCTTTAACAGCTGATTCAAATCGTGCTATATTATCTAGGGAGGTACTAAATACAATTATAAAATATGATCCAGAAATTATAGCATTACAGGAAACAAAGTTATCAAGTAATGGTCCTACTAAAAAGCATTTAGAAATTTTAGAAGATATGTTTCCAGATTATGAAATTACTTGGAATAGTTCGGTAGAGCCTGCTCGAAAAGGTTATGCAGGTACAATGTTTTTATATAAGAAGGATTTAAAACCATCTGTTTCATTTCCGGTGATAGGTGCACCAAGTACTATGGATATTGAAGGTAGAATTATTACACTAGAGTTTGATAATTTCTATTTAACTCAAGTCTATACACCTAATGCAGGATCTGGTCTATCTCGTTTAGAAGAACGTCAGATATGGGATAGAAAATATGCAGATTATTTAGAAAAGCTAGATAAAGAGAAATATGTTATTGTAACAGGGGATCTGAATGTAGCCCATAAAGAGATAGACCTAGCTTATCCTAATAATAATCGCCGTTCAGCTGGTTTTACTGATGAAGAACGTCAAGGATTTACAAACCTTTTAGAAAAAGGATTTACAGATAGTTTCCGATATATGCATGGTGATGTAACAGGTATGTATACTTGGTGGGCTCAGCGGGCTAAAACAAGTAAAATTAATAATTCTGGCTGGAGAATTGATTATTGGCTGGTGAGTGATCGAATTGCAGATAAAATTATAAAATCTGAAATGGTTGATTCAGGTCCGAGACAGGATCATACACCAATATTACTAGAAATCAATATATAGTTTGTAAATTAGTAAGATTGTAGAGACTGGGTTTTATCCCAGTCTTTTTAGATTTATCTTTACTACCAAACCTATTCCATAATAACTGATTTATAGAAATAAAGCTAAAGAAACAGAAGGATATGATAAATACAGATTGTAAGGTTAAGATTATTATTTGATATATAATTGTATATATAAATAAATAAAGGTCAAGATAAATTGAAGATATAGAAGTATAGTTTCAAAGGAGAAGATATAATGAATAGAATTCTTAATGAAGATTTCAATATGGGATGGAATTTTGATAATACTTATGTAAATCTACCAAACAAACTTTATACTAAACAGGATTTAAATCCTGTATCTTCACCAAAATTAGTAATATTAAATAAATCATTAGTAGAAGATCTAGGCCTAAATATAAATGCTTTAGAAAGTAAGGAAGCTATAAGTGTTTTTGCAGGTAATAAAATTCCAGAAGGATCTGAGCCTATTGCACAATCTTATGCAGGTCATCAATTTGGACATTTTACTATATTAGGAGATGGAAGAGCATTATTACTTGGTGAACATATTACTCCTAAAGAAGATAGATTTGATATTCAACTTAAGGGATCAGGTAAAACACTATATTCAAGAGGTGGAGATGGTAGGGCTGCTTTAGGTCCGATGCTTAGAGAGTATATAATAAGTGAAGGATTATATGGCCTGGGAATACCTACAAGTAGAAGTTTAGCTGTAGTTACAACAGGAGAAAAAATTGTTCGAGAAGAACATCTAGATGGTGCAGTATTAACAAGAGTAGCATCAAGTCATATTAGAGTAGGAACATTCCAATTTATTTCTAATTATGGGAATATTGATGAATTAAAATATCTAGCAGAATATACATTAGAAAGACACTTTCCTTATATTGATAAAACTAAAAATAGATTTATCTTATTATTGAGAGAAGTAATTTCTAGACAGGCAAGGTTGATCGCAAAATGGCAGATGACTGGATTTATTCATGGCGTAATGAATACGGATAATATGACTATTAGTGGTGAATCAATTGATTTTGGACCTTGTGCCTTTATGGATAATTATGATCCAAATACAGTATTTAGTTCAATAGATCTACATGGACGTTATGCTTATGGAAACCAACCAGATATAGGAGCATGGAATCTTGCTAGATTTGCAGATACATTATTACCATTAATTCATAACAATCAAGATAAAGCTATAGAAATAGCAACAGAGGAAGTATCAAATTTTTATAGTATATATAATCATTTTTGGTTAGATGGTATGAGAAAGAAATTAGGGCTATTTGGGGAAGAGTCTGAAGATAAGTCTATAATAGATGAACTATTAGATCTTATGAAAATATATAAAGCTGATTTTACCAATACATTTAGAAGTTTAACTATTGGCCAATTAACTGGGATGGAAATATTTAATACAAAAGAATTTATTCAATGGAAGAAAAAATGGGACAGTAGGTTAAAGAAACAAACAGCAACTAACAGGGAATCAATAAAATTGATGAAAGAAAATAATCCATCAGTAATACCTAGAAATCATAGAGTAGAAGAAGCATTAGATGAAGCTGTATTAAGAGGAGATCTATCTGTAATGAATAAACTTTTAGATATTCTTGATAATCCCTATGCCTAC
>DATGUA010000057.1:0-37933 GCA_035301545.1 Tissierellaceae bacterium
AACTATAGAAACACCTCTTAGACTAAAGTTTAAAATAGATAAAAAAGGAATAGAAAGATTTAAAGAAGAAACCCAATATAAAAACTTAGCAAAACTAACTAAAGCTAAAAGAAGAGGAAAAACAGAAGAAGAAATAGAAAAAGAAATAAAAGAAGGAGAAAAAATTCAAGAAAAAATAATAGAATTATTTGAAGATATGATAGATGATGAATGGATAGATAGAGAAGATTTTGTAGAAAGGATAAATAAGCTATTTAAAAATAATGATATACAATTAAGAGCACCATTAAGAAATGCAATAATAAAAGTATTTAGTGAGCATCATGAAGACGCAGCAATATGTAAAAATACTAAAGGAGAAATAGAGCCTAATACAGACCTAAGAGATACAGAAAGAGTACCACTAGAAGAAGATATAGACCAATATTTTGCAAGGGAAGTACAACCTTATAATCCTCAAGCATGGATAGATAAAGAAAAAACTCAAGTAGGATATGAAATACCATTTACCAGATACTTCTATAAATTCCAAGAACCTCAACCAGCAGAAGAAATATCAGTAAAGATAGTAGATTTAGAAAATGAGATAGCAGATTCATTAAGAAGTCTATTTCTTGAAGAAGGTGAAAACCTTGACTAGAAGAATGAAAGATAGTGGAGTGGAATGGATAGGTGAGATACCTGAGGAATGGGAAGTTATAAAACTAAAGAATGTATCGCAGATTATAACTGGAAATACACCATCTATGAACAATGAGAAAAATTACTCAAGTAATGAAGGAACACCTTGGATTAAACCAGATAATCTATTAGGATTTAATGGAGTATCCCAAACAAAAGAAAAATTATCTGGAAGGGGAAAAAAGTTAGGAAGGATAGTTCCAAAAAATACATTATTGATTTGTGCTATAGGTAGTATTGGGAAGTTTGGATATACAATAGAAGAATCTGCATTTAATCAACAAATCAATGCAATTATTTTTAATAAAAAGGTGGTAAATAAATATGGAAGGTATTATATGAGTGCCCAAAAGGAACAACAGTTTAACTATGCTAATGGTAATGTGGTACAAATACTTAATTCTAGCAACCAAGGTAGAATATATTTTACACTACCACCAAAATCCCAACAAAAATCCATAGCAAATTTCCTAGATAAAAAAGTATCTCAAATAGATAATATAGTATCTAAAACTAAAGAATCTATAGAAGAATATAAAAAATATAAGCAATCCCTTATAACAGAAACAGTAACTAAAGGATTAGATAAAAATGTAGTTATGAAAGATAGTGGGATTGAATGGATAGGAGATATACCAGAACATTGGGATATGGTAAAATTAAGGAAATTATTTAAATTTGGAAGTGGATTAACTATAACAAAATCAGATCTTAGAGATCAAGGGATAAGGGTTATAAACTATGGAGAAATACATTCTAAATATAAGTTTGATGTAGATATTAATAGAGATAAATTGAAATGTGTAGATGAAAGTTATTTAGATAATAGAAAAAGTGCATTAGTTAATAAGGGAGATTTTATATTTTGTGATACATCAGAAGATAGGGAAGGAAGTGGAAACTGTGTTGTAGTTAGAGAACATAATGATAAGTTATTATTTGCAGGTTCACATACAGTTACAGCACGGTTAAGAAGTAGACAAGATCCTATATATATTAGATATATGTTAATGGCAAGTCCTATAAAAGAGCAAATTTCCAGTACAGTTGTTGGAATTAAGGTATATAGTATAACTCAAGCAATATTAAAAACGATCATAGGAGTGCTACCTCCATTAAAAGAACAAAAATCCATAGCATCATACCTAGATAAAAAATGTAATGAAATAGACAAGCTAATATCATCAAAAGAAAAGCTTATAATTGAAATGGAAAATTATAAAAGATCACTAATCTATGAGACTGTAACCGGTAAAAGAGAGGTAAAATAATGGAATATAAAGAAATAAGATTTGAACAAGATATAGAAAGCTATCTTATAAATTATGGTGGATATGAAAAAGGAGATCAATCTACCTATGATAAAGAAAAGGCTATAGATATGGATACCTTGATTCGATTTATAAAATCTACTCAACCTAAACAGTGGGAAAGATATAGAAAAATATATAGGGAAAAGTCAGAAGAATCACTATATAAAAGATTTGATGATTCTGTAAGAATGCATGGCCTTTTAAATGTTCTAAGAAATGGAATAAGAGACAGAGGAGTTAGGCTGAAGTTTGCTTTTTTTAAAGCTGAATCTAATCTAAATCAAAAAGTAATAGATAATTATAAGAGTAATATTTTAACTTGTACTAGGCAGTTTTATTATTCTACAGAAAATAAAAATTCTATAGATATGGTTTTATCATTAAATGGTATACCTATAATAGCCTTAGAACTTAAAAATCAATTAACTGGACAAACAGTAGATAATGGTAAGGCTCAATTTATGAATAATAGAAATCCTAGAGAAAAATGTTTTCATTTTAACACTAGATTCTTAGTATATTTTGCTGTAGATCATTATGAAGTGGAAATGACTACAGAATTAAAGAAAACTGATACCTTCTTCCTACCATTTAATCAAGGGTCTAACGGTGCTGGCAAGGTAGGTGGAAAGGGAAATCCAGATAACCCTAATGGATATACTACATCATATCTATGGGAAAAGGTATTAAAGAAAGATACTCTTATGGATATAATTCAAAGGTTTTTACATTTAGAAGAAAAGGGTAAATCTAAAAAACTTATATTTCCTAGATATCATCAATTAGATGTAGTAAATAAATTAATCCAAGATGTAAGACTAAAGGGTACAGGTGAAGATTATTTAGTACAACACAGTGCAGGTAGTGGTAAAAGTAATTCTATAGCTTGGCTTGCCTATGGATTGTCTAATTTACATGATAAAGATGATAATCCTATATTTACATCTATAATTATAGTATCTGATAGAAGAGTGTTAGACAGTCAATTACAAGCGACTATTACAGGATTTGATCATACTCCAGGAGTAGTAGAAACTATAGGAAAAGATAAAACTTCTCAAGACTTAAAAGATGCTTTAAATGATAATAAAAAGATAATAGTTACTACATTGCAAAAATTCCCTGTTATATATGAAGATGTAGATAATACAAAAGGTAAAAGATATGGAGTAATAGTAGATGAAGCCCATCAAAGTCAATCAGGCTCTAGTGCCAAGATGATGAAAACAGCTTTAGCTGATACAGAAGAAGCTTTAAGGGAATTTGCTGAAATAGAAGGTATAGAAGAAGAGAAAGCTTTAGACAATGAAGATAAACTAGTTCAAGAAATCATATCTCAAGGTAAACATAATAATATGTCTTTCTTTGCATTTACTGCTACACCTAAAAAGGAAACTATAGACTTGTTTGGAACTGATCGTGAATATGGTAATAGATCGGCCTTCCATAATTACTCTATGAAACAAGCTATAGAAGAAGGATTTATATTAGATGTATTAAAAAATTATATGACCTATGAAACTTCCTACAAAATAGCAAAAGATACAGATGAAAATCCAGAAGTACCTTCTTCTACTGCTGTTAGAACTATAAATAGATTTACAACATTACATCCTCACAATCTACAACAAAAAACTCAAATAATAGTAGAACAATTTAGAGATATTACTAAAAACAAGATTAATGGTAGAGGAAAAGCCATGGTAGTGACAGCGTCTAGACTACATGCTGTAAGATATTATCATGAGATTAAAAGATATATAGAGATAAAAGAATATGATGATTTAGAAATATTAGTGGCCTTTTCTGGTGTAATAAAAGATAGAGGGATAGAATACACGGAAGAAAAATTGAATAAAAGAAAAGATGGTTCCATTATTAAAGAAAATCAATTACCAGAGGACTTTTCTACAGATGACTTTAATATGTTAATAGTAGCTGAAAAATATCAGACAGGATTTGATGAACCACTACTTCATACTATGTTTGTAGATAAGAAACTAAGGGGAGTAAAAGCAGTACAGACTTTATCTAGACTTAATAGAATAGCCCCTGATAAGGAAGATACATTTGTATTAGACTTTAGAAATAGTAAGGAAGAAATAGAAAAGGCTTTTAAACCTTATTATGAAGCTACTATATTAGATGAAAGTATAAATGTAAATTTGATATATGATACTCATCTTCTTTTAAGAGAATTTTCTTTATATGATGATGAAGACATACAAAAATTTATTAAAATATATTATAAAGAAGGAAAACAGACGGATAAGGATTTAGGAAAGATAACTAGTATTATAAAACCTATTATAGATAGATATATTAATCTCGCAGAAGAGGATAGATATGAATTTAGGAGAATCATCAGAAACTTTAACAAATGGTATTCTTATATAATTCAAATAACTAGAATGTATGACAAAGAGATTCATAAAGAGTATGTATTTACATCATATTTACAAAAGTTATTGCCTAAACCAGAGAGAATAAGTCTAGATTTAGAAGATAAGCTAAGACTAGAATATTATAAATTAGAGCAAACTTTTAAAGGAGATATAAGCCTAAACCCTACTGTGGAAGACTCAACTGTAGGCTATGGAGAATTAGATACAGATTCTTCTATAGAAGAAGAGGATTTTTTAGAAGAGATAATAGAAAAGATAAATGAAAGATATGGTGGAAATATAAGTGATAGTGATAAAGTAGTTGTAGATCATATATATAAAGAAGCCAGTCAAGGTATAATAATGGAGTCTTTAAAAACCTATGTAAAAAATAATGATAAAGAAGTATTTAATAATAATATATTTCCAGAGAATTTTGAAGAGATAGCTTTTAAATTATTTCAAGAAAATCAAGAAAGAGATAATAGTTATAAAAAACTATTTCAGGATAAAGAATTTTACAATGCAGCTATGTCTGCTGTAGGAGAAATGATATATAGGAAATATAGGGAAAATTAAAGTGTAGATAATAACATTAAAAATCCTGAAATATTGGGAGAGGCTTTTAATATCTTAAATAAAAAAGAATATTTATATAATGTTTAAAAAATAATCTAATTGATATAAAAAATTTATTGTTTTTATTCATGATAATTTTATTTAATACAAGAAAATGCTATTGGGATTAATTATAAGAAGATAGGAAGTTTTAATTTACTAAGAATAAAGGAGGAGAAAATGACTAAAATTATAGATATGCACACCCATATGTTTCCAGATGATATTACTGATAATTGGGACAAATATGCTGAAAGAGATTATTATTTTAAATTATTAACTGATCCTAAACTTGGAACTTTACAACAATATGCAAATGCTGAAGAGGCTATAGAATTGGCTGATGAGGCTGGAGTAGAAAAAATTGTGATGCAAGGATGGTATTGGAATGATCATGAACTTTGTAAATATCATAATGATTATATGTATGAAGTAATAAGCAAATATCCAGATAGATTTGAAGCTTTTATTTCTATTAATCCTAATTTTGGAGATTTAGCTATAGAAGAGATAGAAAGAAATTATAATAGAGGATTTGCTGGTATTGGTGAATTAGGACCAGGAGCTAACAATTATAAACTGACAGATATTAGTTTTTTAAATTTAGTAGAAGCTGCTAATCATTTTAAACTACCTGTTAATATTCATACTAATCAGGCTATTGGAAGAGCATTTGCTGGGAAAGATGATACACCTATTGAAGGATTTTATAATATAGCTAAGGAATTTCCAGATCTTATTTTAATTGTCGCTCATATAGGTGGAGGATTACCCTTTTATGAGTTAATGCCAGAGATTAAAGAAATATTTAAAAATGTCTATTATGATTTAGCTGCTAATCCTCTAGTCTATGATATTAAAAGTGTTAGATCAGTAATTGACATGGTAGGTTCGGAAAAGGTATTATTTGGTTCGGATTTTCCTTTATTAATATATCCTAGAGGGCCTAGGAAAAAAGAGTTTAAATCTTTTATTAATGACATTAATGAAAATGTAGACTTAAGTGAAGAAGAATGGAATAATATTATGTATGCTAATGGAGAGAAAATACTTGCTAGAGGAAAGAAAAGATAAAAGGATAGACCATTCCTACTTTGAGATATAGTTTAGGTAGAAATGGTCTATTATTATATTTATTTTCTAGATTGAATGTGTATAAGTTCTATATCTTCCAATCCTCTTATATCCAAGATCTTTATATACATATTCTCCAAGTTCTGAGGCTTGTAGTATTACAAGGTTTTTTCCAGCATTAAAGCCAGCATTTGTAGCTATTTTTGTTATAGCTTTTCCAAGTCCTTTAGATCTTTCTTCTTCTAAAGTGGATACATAGTATATACCAGCCGAATCTGAAGTAATAGATGTAATAGCAGCAGATACAGCCTTATTTTTATCATTATATATACAAAATGATTTCACTCTTTCTGATATTATATTTTCTTTTGATGAAAACATCCTATCAATTGTTTTATTATCTTTTTCAAAAGCCTCTTTTATAACACTTTTAAAACCTTCAGTATTATCTATATTTTCGATTTCTTTAATTCTGTAGCCATTAGGTAAAGGAGTATTTTTAATTTTATTTTCTGTTATCATTACAGGGGAACCAGGTTTTCGATTTGGTTCATAGCCCTTTTCTTCTAAAAGCCTTTCTAGATTCATGTCTATATTTTCTCTTATCCAAAATGAAAAATTAAGGTTTAAATTTTCAAAGAATTTTATTGCCTCATTAAAGGTATTTTCATATGCACTATCATTAAAAGGCAAGCATCCATTTAGATGACCATCTTCCGTAGGAACTCCAATTGAAAATAATAAGAAATCATCAGTTTCAAATATTCTACCTTTATTTATATTTAAAACTCTATGTTTAATAGTATCTCTTAAATTTGTATGGGCAATATTAAAATATTTTTTATTCAATTAATTTTCCTCCTTAAAATCATAATGTAAATATATTGTATAACAATCATAATCATATCTTACCTAAAAAAACAAATAATTTTTATATTAAATATTATTTATAGAACAAAATTTTATTTTAAATTAATATTGAGTGTTTGTATAGAGTTAAAATAGTTGATTGATGTAATCTTTAATATTATTATAACTTAAATAATGTGATAAGATATAATAGAAAAGGGGTTGATTATATGAAGTATAGAATATTGTTAAAGGATAAGGTGGATGTAGATATTTTAAAAGCTATAAAATCTAAACATAGTGGAGATGTAGAAGGAATCAATGAATTATATGACTTATTGATTGAGAATGGATCTTGTGATACATATGAAGCATCAAAGATTTATTATCTAGCCTATACCTTAGCTTTAAAAGATATAGAAATAATAATTGTAAGAGTAGATTAAACTATTTTTTGAATGTTTACTAATATATTTTATGTAGAAATGGTAATAATAAGCGTAAATAGATTCATAGAAGTAAAAAACAATGTATTTGATAAAATACTTAGGAGGAATTTTATGACTTGTAATTGTAAAAAAAATCATGATCATAATGAAAAATGTGGATGTAATGGTAAATATAATGATGGAGAATGTAAAGGTAATAGTAAACACCATGATGAATGTCAGTGTAATAAGGGACATAATCATGAAGAAGGTAATATGATGACTATAACTTTAGAAGATGGAATTGAGTTAAATTGTGAAGTAGTTACCATACTGGAAGTAGATAATAAAGAATATATAGCACTACTTCCAGAAGGGGGAGAGGGGGTCTATCTCTACGGATATAAAGAAACTGAGAAAGGACCTAAATTATCTATGATAGAAGACGATGAATTTGATAAAGTAGCAGGAGTTTATAATACAATGTTAGAAGAGCCAGAAGAAGCTTAATAAAAAGATAAAGAGTCAGCATCCAGAAGGAGTTTTTTACTCTTCTGTGGTGCTGATTTTCTATTAAAATCAATATTTATTATTAAAAGTTTTAAAAAGGGGTAAGAACTTTATAATAAATATTAAATTTAGAAAGGTTTGATTAATATGGATAAAGAGAAAAACTCTAACAATAATAGACAAAATAGATATTTAACCCTGGGAATTGGACTTGGTTTAGTATTTGGATCTGCAATAGGATCAGTATTTAATAATGTATCTACGGGAGCTAGTTTTGGTATGCTTATTGGAATAGGTATAGGTGGTATAATGGATAAAAATAGGAATAATCCAAAATTAAATATAATTAAAATGACTATATTAGCTTCTATAGGTGTGATTATTATATCTCTGATTCCAATGCTTATTACTTATTTTGGGAAATAGAGGAATAGACTTCATGAAAAGATGTTAATATAATTATTTTACCTAATATGAATAAACAAACTAGGAGATTAATAAATGTAGAAATAATAGTTAAAAAATACATAAATATCCGAACCTTACATACCTTAAACTTGGGATAATTCCAATGTACGATACCTAGGGATATATTGATGAACATTATGAATATATTTGGGAAGGTGGTAGGGAAAGGTTTTTAAAGCTAGGTGAATATCCACCTATAAAAGGATAAGTAGATAAAATTATAGGATTCATGAATTGTTTATAGATGATAAGTCTGTAGATAGAGATAAAATTTATAAAGCAGTATATATTACTAGTTAAGGTGTTCCTGATAAAGATGGTGGAAATAGGAAAAACTTAGATATTCATGGAGTAGAAGCAGTGAAAAATTATATTAAAGCTAAAGGTAAAGTAGAATCTCCTTTAACAGGTTCAATAACAGCAATATAGATATAAAGAGGCTATTTCTAAATAGCCTCTTTATATATTCTAGGGCAGGTTATTTATTTCTTATATATTGAAAAATGTAGTGAATATTGATATAGTATAATTATATTGTCAAATTGGGGGAAATTATGAAGAAAAAATTAACAGTCATATTAATATTTATTATGCTAGGACTAGTTGTCTTGATCTTCCTGCCAAATTATTTTTCCAATACTCAAAATGATGAAAAAGTAAAATTTGTAGTTAATAATGGAGATAATCTTACAACAGTTTCGCAGAAATTATATAATAAAGGAGTTATTAGATCTAAATATTGGTTTAAATATAAAGGGTCTGATATAGCTGCTAAATTAAAACCAGGGGAATATGCTATTCCAGCTAATACGGATATAGAGGAGATATATGAAATTCTTAAAAAAGGTGGCGAAGAAGAATCAGTAGCTATAACATTTCCAGAAGGGTTAACATTATATGAATTTGCTCAAAGGGTTGAAGAGAAAGGAATATCGACTAGTGATGAATTTATAGATGCTACAAATAAATATTTTAAAGAAAATTCTTATGATTTTAATAATGATGATAATTATTTTAATATGGAAGGATACCTATTTCCTGACACTTATAATTTTGGCAAGGATCAGACAATAGATGAAATAGTAGAAAAATTAGTAGATACTATGGATAAGGTTTTTACTGAAGATGATTTAGCTCAAATGAAAGAATTAGATTTAAATAAACATAAAATTCTGACCATAGCTTCTTTAATTGAAAGGGAAGCTGAGAATGATGAGGAAAGACAGGATATTAGTGGGGTTATATATAATAGATTAAAAGAAGATATGCCATTACAAATAGATGCAACAGTCATATATGGAAAAGGTGAAGGGAGAGAACATACTACAAGAGTATTATATTCAGATTTAGAAAAGGACAACCCTTACAATACTTATAAAAATGAAGGTTTAACACCAGGACCAATTGCCTCACCTGGGAAAGAATCAATACATGCTGCATTATATCCAAAAGAACATGATTATTTATTTTATGTATTAGGAGAAGATGGACATGTATTTGCAGAAACTTATGATGAACATGCTAAAAATGTTGAAGCATATAGAGGTATGCAAGAAAAGGAAAAGTCTGAACTAAAAAATTAATTGATAATTTATTATGATGGAGATGAAATAAAATCCTCTTTTTTGGAAAGAGTCTAAATAAGACTTGGTCTAGAAAGGAGGATTTTTAATGGGTATATAATTTGTAAAAGAATGTAATATATTATAAAATTAGATTAATAAAATAAGGAGATTATATGAGGAAAATTAAAAATATAATAGTAGTTTTATTTGTAATGTCTTTGTTAATCATAGGATGTAATAAAGTCGGGGAAGATAATATGAATAATAACAAAGGAAATTTCAATTCAGAAGAAAAGAATGATGAAGTGAAAGAAAATGATATAAGAGAAAAAATAGAATCTATGTCTTTAGATGAGAAACTTGGCCAATTAATTATAGTAGGTTTTGAAGGTACAGATATTAATGATAATATAAGTTCTTTTATTAAAGATTTAAAGGTTGGAGGAGTCATACATTTTAAACGAAATATAGAAAGTGTAGAGCAGGTAATAGAATTAAATAATAATATTAAAGAATTAAACAAGGATAGTGATATACCTTTATTTGTATCAATAGATGAGGAAGGTGGAGATGTAAGTAGATTATCTCAGGAGTATAAGGATCTTCCTACAGCTAATAGATTAGGCCAATTAGATAATGAGGATGTATCTTTTGAGTATGGAGAATTGTTAGGTTTACGATTGAAATCACTAGGTTTTAATTTAAACTATGCTCCAGTTATGGATATTAATTCTAATATTAATAATCCAGTAATAGGAGATCGAGCTTTTGGAAACAATCCAGAACTTGTATCTAAACATGGGCTTCAAGTTATGAAAGGTATTGAATCTAAAAATATAATAAGTTCTATAAAACATTTTCCAGGACATGGAGATACTGGGGTAGATTCACATGTAGGTTTACCAGAAATGAATAAAAGTTTAGAAGAAATTAGAGAATTTGAATTTGTTCCTTTTAAAAATGCTATAGAAGATGATCTTGATATGGTAATGGTAGGACATATACTTTTTTCTGAAATAGATAATGAATATCCTTCTACCATGTCAAAAAAAATAATTACTAATATATTAAGAGATGAGCTAGGTTTCACAGGAGTAGTTATTACAGATGATTTAACTATGGGTGCAATTACAAAAAATTATACCTTAGAAGAAGCTACACTTAAATTCCTTCAAGCTGGAGGGGATATAGGTTTAGTATGTCATGGTATGGATAATCCTAAAAAGATATTAGATTATTTAAAAGATGCTGTAGAGAATAAGGAATTGTCTATGGAAGATATAGATGAAAAATTATATAGAATATTAAGTTTGAAAGAAAAATATAAGTTAGAAGATAAAGCCATAGTAGCTCCAAATATGGATGATATAAATATGAAGACTCAAGATTTATTAGAAAAAATAAATTAAATTTAGGAGGAAAGATGAAAAAGGCTATAGGTATAGATCTGGGAGGTACAAGTATTTATGGGGGTATTATAGATTCGAATGGTAATATATTAAAAAGGGCAGAAAGAAATACTAAAGATAGTAAAGGAAGAGTTAAAGTTTTAGAATTAATAGAAGATATTATAAAGGAATTAATGGAAGATAATATCTTAGGTATAGCCGTCGGTTCACCAGGATTTATTAATTCGGAAGAGGGAAAGGTTTTACATGTGGGGGGAAATATTGAAGATTGGGCTAATACAGATATAAGGGGATATTTAAATGAAAGATTCCCCGATTTCCCCATATATGTAGATAATGATGCAAATCTAGCAGCACTGTGCGAATCTTGGATTGGGGCAGGTAAAGATTTTGAAAATTTTCTAATGCTTACTCTAGGTACTGGAGTAGGAGGAGCAATATATACAAGAAAAGGAGGAACATTGACTGGTCATAGATATCAAGGTGCAGAATTAGGACATGCTGTACTTTATCCTAAAGGGGAAAAGTGTATTTGTGGACAAAAAGGATGTGTAGAAAGATATATATCAGGAGATTCAATAGAAAGAAGATATGAAAGAATAACTGGAATGAAGAAGAAAGGTAAGGATATATTTCTAGATTCTTTATATGACAAGATTTCAAAAGATATAATAGATAAATTTTGTGAAGATCTAGCAATATATATAGTATCTTTAAAAAATATTTTAGATCCACAAGGTATAATTATAGGAGGAGGAGTTATAAATTCTAAGGATTATTGGTGGGAAAAGATGTTAGAATATTATAGACAGTATTCTAATGATTGTAAATCTATGGAAATTATCCCTGCTATATATTTAAATAATGCAGGAATGATAGGAGCTGGACGAATAGTATTTATGAAGGAAGACAGGTGATAATATGAGAGACAGAATATTGTATTTAGGTCCTTTTAATAATAAAAGACAAAAGGAATTAATAGATAAGTCAATTAAAAGTTTAAAGGATAATAATGGGCAAGAGTTTTATTATCTATTACCGAATGGAGAGTTATTACAAAAGTATAGACAATATTTTATTAATAATGTAGAAAATGTATTTGAAATAAACTTGTTTACTTTTGATAATATAGTAAATGAAATTTTAAAGGAGACTAAAATAGAAACAATAGATAATCCTATTAAAAATTTAATAATAGGAAGAGTTTTAGAAAATCTATTGTCTGAGAATAAACTATCATATTATAAAGATGTAAGCCGTACTCAGGGATTTACCCATTCTTTAAATGATATAATAGGTGAAATAAAAAGATCCTTAGTATATCCAGAAGATTATTTGAGAAAGTGTTCTAATAGAACAAAATTTAAAGAAATAGGACTTATATATAAAGAATATGAAGAAGTTTTAAGAAAGTTTAATTTACAAGATAGGGAAGGTACATATTTTAAATCTGTAGAAATTTTAAGAAAAAATAATTTTTTAGAAGATTTAAATTTTATAATAATAGATGAGTTTTATGATTTTAGACCTATAGAATTAGCTATATTAAAAGAATTAGTAAAGAAAGATTTAGATATATATATAAATATGCCATTTGATATGGAAGTGAGATCTTCTATAACAGATAAGACTGTAAATATATTAAAAGAATTAGGATTTACTATAGAATATATTGACAAGGAAAACAGGGGATTATTTGAAGAGATAGGTTCCAGATTGTTTAGTGATAATGAATGTATATATTCTTCTAAAGAAAATATACAGATAATAAATGCACCTACAGATTATTTAGAATTGAGAAGAGTATTTGAAGAGATAAAAACTCTTCATAGTACTGGTACAAATTTAGAAGATATAGGTGTAGTTATAACTAATCCTGATTATTTATCAGCATTATATAAGTTGTCTGATGAAGAACAAATCCCTATTAATATAGATAAAATTGAAGGATTAAGAAATTTGAAATTAACAGGTGAAATATTAGGAATTATAAAAAATAGAATAAATAATGGTAATAAGTTCAATTTAATAAATAGGATTAAATTTGTATATTTTAATATATTTGAAAATGGGAAGAGAGATTTATATGAATTAATATTAAGAAAATTAAACTTTAAAGATATAGATGATTTAAAAGATTTATTAGATAGTGGGACAAGTATTAATATTTCTCAGGAAAACTTAAAAGATTTACAAGATATAATAAAAATAGTAGAAAATGAAATAGAAAGTATACCTGAGAAAGATACTATAGCCAATTATAATCAATATATATTAAATAAATTAGAAGAATTTAAAATCAATGAAAAGATTTTACATATCTACAAAGAAACTAAAGATGAGAAGTTACTATTAAAGAATTTATCCGGATTAAATAAAATAAAAGAGATTTTATCTAGTATCGAGATATTACCATTATTTGAAGGGGAGATATCTTTAAAACAATATTATTTAATATTAGAAGAATATTTAGAAGAAGAGACAATTATAGAGGAAGGAAATATAAAAGGCGTATCTGTTTTAAATCCAATAAATAGCAGAGGGATTTTAAAGGATGTAATATTTATTACAGGATTATCTCAAGGATCTTATCCCCCTCTTCAAAAAAGTAATTATTTTTTAAATGAAGAAAACTATAGAGAATTAAAAACTATAGGAATAGATACAAAATCTTATATGGAAAGACTAAGTAATGAATCATTAAAGTTTGCATCAATAATTTCCTCTTGTAGAGATAGATTGTATCTGAGTTATAATAGAGGACATGGAGATATAGGCTTACCTTCTATGTTTTTAGATAATTTATTAGAGCTATTTGTAGATAGTGAGGATATAAACATTGAACATGTTGGTTTAAAATATTTAATTAAAAAGGATATAACTAATATAACGAATGTCAAAGACTTTACTAGATATTTATTATATGACTTCTATAATAATAAAAATTTAGATTCTAATGGTTATAATATTTATGAAAATCTAGATAAAAACATTTTAAATTCACTTGAGGGAAAGGTTGAGGGTGAGTTTTACCGAAATAAAGAGTCTTTTAATAAATATAATGGTCTTTTAGAAGAGGATAAGATATTAAAAGATGTGAATGTAAATATTAATAATGTTTTTAGTATTAGTTATTTAGAATCTTATAGTAGATGTCCTTATGCTTTTATGTTAAATAGATTATTTGGGATAGAAACTATGGAAAGAGATTGGGAAGAAGATAGACCTATGGATATAGGTACTATATATCATGAAGCTTTGAGACATTATTATGAGTATTATTTAGAGGAAATTAAAGGATATATTTTAGAAGAAAAAGAGTTTAATATTGGAGAGACTACAGATTATTTAAGAAAAATAGTAGATGAATATGCTAAACAATATGAATTTGATTTAGAATTGAGAAAAGATCTATTAATTGTAGAAAATATTATATCTAGACTTAAAGATTTTATAGAAGAAGATATAAAAAGATTATATAAACATAAATTATTACCTTATAAATTTGAAGTTGATTTTGGAAATGAACCTAAATTTTATATAGAAAATGAAGAAAGAAAAATACCTATTATTGGAAGAATAGATAGGATAGATAAATTTGTCAATCAAGATAAGTATGTACTTGTAGATTATAAAAGTAGTGGATACGGAATTAGAGATATAGATGATATGAAGATAGGGCTTTCGCTACAATTACCAGTATATATTATGTCTCAAAAAGACAAAGATGTTTTAGTTGGAGCTTATGGAATAATTAATAATGGGAAACTAGAAATAAAATTAGGATTAGTAGAAGAGACTTCAATGATAACTAAAAGAAATAAAGGAGCCTTAGCTAAGGAAGACTGGAAAGAATTAATGAATATTACTAAAGAAAACATTTTTGAAATAATAGATAATATAAATAAAGGTAATTTTTCAGTAGATCCTTTAGAATGTTCTAAATATTGTCCATATAAATATATTTGTAGATATGAAGATGCTATGGAGGATGAGTAATAATGGATCCACAATTAAAAGCTATAGAAACTATAGATAGAAATTTAGCAGTTAATGCAGGTGCCGGAACTGGTAAGACTAAAGTACTAACTGAGAGATTTGTTTATATATTAGAAAATGGAGATTTAGAGGAATTTAAAGAAGTAGAATCTATAGTAGCTATTACATTCACTAATAAAGCTACTGAAGAGATGATTGAAAGAATAAGAAAAGAAATTAAAAAAAATTTCCATAAGGGTGATAGATGGAAAAGGTATTATAGAGATTTGGAAAAAGCTAATATATCTACTATACATGGATTTTGTTCTAGAATACTTATGGAAAATCCAATAGAAGCTAATGTAGATCCTTATTTTGAGGTTCTAGATGAAAATATAAGTAATGCATTATTAAATCAATCTATAATACAAGTATTAGGAGAAAAAATAGAAACAGAAGACAATACTTTTAAAATGATGGAAGTGCTAAATAAAGATAGAATTGAAGATATAATTGATGATATTAAAAATGTGTACAACAATGTAAGAACCGTAGCAATGTCTTTTGAAGAGGTTAAGGATAAGACTATAAATTATATAAATTCTTTAGAGGTTAAAGAGGAAGATATAGAAGAAGTAAAAGAGATTCTTATATATTTAATGGATAGATTAGGTGGAAATTCTAAAATATCTAAATTAAAATCAAAATCTCAATGGATAGAATTTTATAATAATGATTATAAAAAGGATGAAATATATACTTATATAGAATATATACAAGACAATTTAGGTAGTAGTAAGAAAGAACTTGAAAAGCAAAATAGGCTAAAAGAATTATTATCTGAAATCTTATTAGGGAAAGAAAAAGAGAACTTATGGCTATATAAAAGTATACTAAATGTATTAATCGATATAGACAAGATATATGACAGATTGAAAAGAGAAGAAGGTGGATTAGATTATAATGATTTACAAAATAAAGTTTTATATCTTTTAGATAATGAAGCTATAAGAAAGAAGTATCAAAATAGATTTAAATATTTTATGATAGATGAATTTCAAGATACTAATGAATTGCAGAAAAATATATTTTACAAACTAGCTAGTGATAAAAAACCTTTAGATAAAGAAAATTTATTTATAGTAGGAGATCCTAAACAATCTATATATGGATTTAGAGGTGCAGATATAGATGTATTTTACGATACTATGGAAGATATATCGAAATATGATTCTGATGCAATAATAACATTAAAAAGAAATTATAGAAGTGTAGATACAGTATTAAATTTTGTAAATAGTATATTTTCTAATTTAATGAAAGATAAATATGATGAATTAACAGCTTTTAATCAATCAAAAAATAAAATAGATGTTGAGATTATAGACGAAGAGCCTAAAAAAGTAGAAGGTGTAGATGCTAATATAATAACTACTATACAAGAGGCTGATATTATAGCTAGGAAAATTAAATCTTTAGTAGAAGAAGGTAAATATAATTATGGAGATTTTGCTTTATTGTTTAGATCTACTAAGCGGAATCACAAATATGAAAAAGTTTTAAAAGATTATGGTATACCTTATTTTAATTTTTCTAGTAAAAGATTTTTTAAAAAACAAGAAATTATAGATTTAATAAATAGTATAAAAGCCATAAGCAATCCCTATGATCATATATCAATGATAGGATTTTTAAGGGGGCCAATGATAGGCTTAAGAGATGATACGATTTACTGGATATTGAGAAAGAAAGAAGAGAATATTTACAAGACTATGATAAAGGTAAGAGATATGGAAGCTATATCTAAAGATGAAAAACAAAAGCTTAGTAAATCTATAGAGATTATGGAAGGTTTTTTCTATATTAAAGATTTGTATCCTATATCTTATATTGTAGAGAAATTAGTGGAAGACACTTTATTTATAGAAACATTATTATTAAAATCTCATGGAGATCAAGCTTTAGCTAATGTATATAAGTTCTTTGAAATTACTAGAGAATATGATAAAGAGAATAAGTCGTCCTTAGAAGATTTTATAGATTATCTAGAAGAATCTAAAGATACTGATCAAGAAGAAGGTTTAATTCATTCTGAAGATGATGATGTTGTAAGTATTATGACTATACATGGTTCAAAAGGTCTCCAATTTCCTGTAGTAATAATACCTGAAATGTCAAGAGGATCAGGAGGAAGGCCTTCTGCTATATTATTTGATAAGGATATAGGTATAGGAATTAGGACACAAGATAATAAAGCTTTATATGATATCTTACAAAAAGACAATCGAAAAAGAGATGATGAGGAAAGAAACAGAGTATTGTATGTGGCTATGACTAGGGCTAAAGAGTTTTTGATTTTAGGTAATCAAGGTGGAAATCGAGGGTTTAAAGGCTTAATTAAAGGCCTATTACCTGAAGATCAATATAATATGGTTTCTGCAACATCTGTAGAAAAAGATCCAATATTACCAGTTAAAAATATAGATAAAGATTTGAAATTAAAGGATAATTCTTTGGATTTACCTTTATTATATGAATTTCATGAATATGATAAAAAAATATTTACTAGATATAATATTAGTCAATATATGGAGTTTAAAGAATGTAAAAGGAAGTTTTTCTTAAATAATCATTGGAAATTAGATAAAGATTTAAATAGTAAAGATAATATAGATGATTTTCAATTAAGTGGGGTAGACAAAGGAAATATAATACATGACTTTTGCTATCAGTATAGAATAGGCATGGATAAAGATATATTATTAAAGGCTATAGTGAAATCTTATGAAATATCTTTTGATGATGTAAAGGAAGAATTGGCTCCTTATATTAATAACTTTTTAGAGGACTATACTGAGGACTATGATGAAATATATAGAGAAAGACAATTTTATACAAAAATAGGTAATGGGTATCTAAATGGTATAATAGATAGAATTAATATAAAAGATGATAAAATAGAATTAATAGATTATAAAACAAATAGATTGTGGAAAAAAGAAGAGTTAATAAAGAAATATACTCCTCAAATTCAAATATATGCTTATGTTGTCGGGAAAATATTAGAAAAGCCAGTGATAAATGCTAGTATAATGTTTTTAGAAACAGGAGAAAAAGTATCTGTAGATACCTCAGATCAAAAACTAGAACAAATTAAAAATGAAGTAGAAGAATTTGTAGATTATATAAATAAGCATAATAATATAGATGATTATGAAAAATCACATACATGTGATAAATATTGTCTATATAATTCATTTTGTAAAACGATATAGACTGACTACTGTAATGATGTTGAAAATAAGGTGAAGATCTTATATAATGACTCAATATTAATGTAAATTAAATTGGAAAGAGGTGAGATATTTGCTAAAAAAATTTATAGCTTATTATAAGCCACATAAAAAATTGTTTTTTATAGATATGTTTTTTGCATTTTTAGTATCTGCATTTGATTTGATTTTTCCAGTATTTACCAGACAAATGATTAATGAAATAATTCCTAATGGACAGATGAATTTATTACTTAGATGGTCTATTATTATGATGGGTTTATTTATACTGAGATATGTAAGTAGATATATAGTAGAATATTGGGGACATATTTTAGGGGTTAGAATAGAACATGATATGAGAAGAGATATATTTGCTCATTTACAAACCCTACCTTTTAGCTATTATGACAATACTAAAACTGGACATATTATGTCTAGAATAGTAAATGATTTAAGAGATATTACAGAATTAGCACATCATGGACCAGAGGATATATTTATATCTGCTGTTATGTTAATTGGATCTTTTTTAATATTATTAACGATTGAGTGGAGGCTAACTTTAATTTTATTTACATTTATTCCGTTAATGATATGGTTTGGTATGAGTAAAAGAAAAAGAATGGAAGACTCTTTTAGAAAAGTTAGATATAAAATAGCAGATGTAAATGCCCAATTAGAAAATAGTATATCTGGAGTCAGAGTAGCAAAATCTTTTACTAATGAAGATTATGAAATTGAAAAATTTGCCGAAGGTAATATGGCTTTTTCCGATGCTAGAGGGGAATCCTATAAGGTAATGGGTGAGTTCGTAGCTGGTATAGAATTTGTTTCTAATATATTAAATCTATTAGTTATATCTGTTGGAGGTTTTTTTGTATATAAGGAGGTAATAAGTGTTGGAGATTTGTTTGCTTATAGTTTATATGTAAACTTCTTTATGCAGCCAATTAGAAAACTAACTCAGTTCAATCAACAATTACAAGATGGAATGACTGGATTTAGAAGATTTTTAGAGATTATGGCTATTAAACCAGATATAGTAGATAAAGAAGATGCACAAGAATTAGAGGATATTAATGGAAATATAGATTTCCAAGATGTATCTTTTGGATATGATAGTGATGATGGAATTGTTTTATCGGATATTAATTTAAAGATAAAAGAAGGACAGACTGTTGCTTTAGTAGGGCCTTCAGGAGTTGGGAAGAGTACTTTATGTCATTTAATCCCAAGGTTTTATGATATTGATAGTGGACGGATTTTAGTTGATGGAATAGATATAAAGGATATAAAATTACAATCTTTGAGACAAAATATTGGACTTGTACAACAGGATGTGTTTCTATTTACTGGAACTATAAAAGATAACATACTTTATGGAAAGTTAGATGCAAGAGATGAAGAGGTAATAGATGCAGCAAAAAAAGCAAGAATACATGATTTTATTTTATCTTTACCTGATGGGTATAATACTTATATAGGGGAAAAAGGTGTTATGTTATCTGGTGGTCAGAAACAAAGAATTTCTATTTCAAGATTATTTCTTAAAAATCCACCGTTATTAATTTTAGATGAAGCAACTTCAGCTTTAGACAATGAAACTGAAATAATGATTCAACAATCCTTAGAAGAATTATCCAAAGATAGAACTACCTTAGTAATTGCTCATAGGTTATCTACTATAAAGAATGCTGATGAAATAGTAGTATTAACCTCAAATGGTGTAGAAGAAAAAGGAAGTCATGAAGAATTATTAGAAAGAAATGGAATATATTTTAATCTATACAATTCGCAATTCAATGATAATATGTAAAGAAATTAAATAGAATAATTAAAGCTTCTCTACCTACTAGAATAGTAGGTAGAGAAGCTTTTTTAATGGAAGTCTTTCTTGTGAAAATACTTGATTATAATAATAATGTAGAATAAAATATAATAATGTAGAATTTTTGTTTAATAAGGATTTATATTTGGATACATATTATTTAAATATAAATTGTCAAATCTAGACATATAGTATATATGGACAAACTGTAAAGTGTTTGTAACCAATTAAATGACAATTTATATTAAAATTGTATATAATACGATGAGGTGATATAAGTGAAACGAAGTAGGAAAAGTAGAAGAGAGAGATATAGAGAAAAGCAAAGAAAAAAAAGAAGGAGATTTAGTATATTTCTTCTTATTTTAGGATTATTAGTAACAAGAGGAATATTTAAGGGAGTAGATTTGTTGAAAAAGGACGTAGCTGAAGCTACTAAAGTAGATGAAACCCTTAGTATGATTGGAAATGATAATCCATTAAATATAGTACTAGAGACTAAAAAGGAAGAGGTAGAAGAAGAGAAAGCAGAAGAAGTTTTAGAAGAAAAACGAAAAGAAATAGAAGAAAAAAGATTAGCACAACAAAGAGAAAAACATGAGAAGTTACAGCAAGATAGATTAGAAGGAAATACTAATAATGGCGAGAAAGTTGCTTACCTAACTTTTGATGATGGACCATCTAAAAAGGTAACCCCTATGATATTAGATATACTAAATGAATATGATGCAAAAGCAACCTTTTTTGTAGTAGGAAAGATGGTAGAAGAAAATCCTGAAATTCTTAAACGAGCCTTTGAAGAAGGACATGCTATAGCAAATCATTCTTATTCTCATGATTATGGCTATTTATATGGTAGTGCAGAGAATTTTATAAAGGACTTTAATAAGGCGGATAAAGTTATTAAAGATGTTTTAGGAGAAAGTTTTACTAGTAAGGTAATTAGATTTCCAGGTGGATCTTTTGGTGAACATAAAGCTGTGATGAAAGATGCCGCAGTTGATGCTGGTTTTGATTATGTAGACTGGAATGCATTAAATGGAGATGCGGAGGGTCTAAATAAAACGAAAGAAGAATTAATTAGTCGAATAAAAGAAACTACACAAAACAAAAATAGTGTTATAATATTAATGCATGATACAGATGCTAAGAAGAGTACAGCTTTATCTTTAAGAGAAGTATTAGACTATTTAATTGATGAAGGTTATCGTTTTGATGTATTATATTAGAGTTATGATTAGGGTGGGATTATATGGATAATAAGTTGTTAATAGTAGAAGATGAAGATTCTATTAGACAGTTTGTAAAAATAAATTTAGAAAGAGAAGGTTATGAAGTCTTTGAAGCGGAAACTGGGGAAAAAGGTGTAGAAATTGCAGATGAAGAAGATATAGATATTGTAGTCTTAGATATTATGTTACCAGGAATAGATGGATTTGAAGTGTGTAAGATTTTGAGGGAAAAGTATCCAGATTTAGGTATTATAATGTTAACGGCTAAGAGTCAAGATATAGATAAGATAATGGGATTAGAGTATGGAACAGATGACTATATGACTAAACCATTTAACCCTATGGAATTAGTTCTTAGGGTTAAATCTTTGGCTAGAAGGATGGAACCTATGAGAGAAGAAGTAGAAAAAGAGGATGATAATTATCTAAGGTTTGAGCCATTTGCTCTAGATAAATACTCTAGAAGATTTTTTAGAGGTGAGGAAGAAATGGATTTAACACCTACAGAGTATTCTATTGTAAAATTATTTTTAGAAAATCCCGGAAGGGCATTTAAAAGAAATGAAATATTAAATATTATATGGGGTCATGATTTTGTAGGAGATTCTAAAATAGTTGATGTAAATATAAGAAGATTAAGATCTAAAGTAGAGTTAGATCCTAGTGATCCTTATTATATTGAAACTGTATGGGGGATGGGGTACCGCTGGAGAAAAAAGGATTAGGAGAATAGTATGAGAAAGAGTATCAAAACTAGATTAGTTAGAAGTTTTATGCTAGTTATTATCATTACTGTGTTAATTTTAGAAATAGTACTTACAAATTCTGTTAGGGAATATTATTATACAAGTGTAGAGGATATACTAACTAGCCAAATTGAATATTCTACAGAGTTTTATTCAAGATATTTTTCTACTTTGGATCTAGAAGATATAATAACAGATGATATAGATTTGTTTTGGAGATATACTGATGCTCAAGTTCAGATATTATCCTTAGATGGGGAATTATTAATGGATTCTCTTGGGATTGAATTTGAGGATAATATAGACACATCTGATATATTAAAAGCGAAGGATGGAGAAAAGGGTGTATGGATTGGTAATGTAGATTATGATGATCATACAGTTATGTCCGTATCCTTACCACTGGAAAATCAAGATGAAACTATAGGAATAGTGAGGTTTGTTACTTCTTTAGAAGGGGTAAATCAAGTAATAAATAGAATATCTGCCTTATTAATTACTATGGGTATAGTGGTTATAATTATATCAGGTATAGTTAGTTGGTTTTTGGCTAATTCTATTGTAAAACCTTTAGTGGAAGTAACATATGTGGCTGAGAAATTGGCAGATGGACAATATAAAACAAAAAGTGAAGTAAAATTAGATGATGAGATTGGAAGATTGTCTGATACTTTAAATTATATGGCAGAAGAAATCTTAAAAAGAGAACAGATAAAAAATGATTTTATATCTTCAATTTCCCATGAATTAAGAACTCCATTAACTTCTATAAAAGGGTGGGCAGTAACCTTAAAATCTATGGATGTAAATGGAGACGAATTGTTAAATGATGGTTTAGATATTATTGAAGATGAAAGTGATAGATTATCAAAAATGGTAGAGGATCTTTTAGATTTTTCAAGATTTATTTCAGGGAGAATTAGTTTAGACAAGGAACTATTTAATTTAAGAGATACTTTAGACATGCTAGCGATCCAATATACACCTAGAGCTAATAATAATGATATTACATTTTTATTAAATATAGATGAAAAAGTTCAGAATGTAATAGCAGATGAGAATCGAATTAAACAGGTTTTAATTAATCTATTAGATAATGCTATTAAATTTACTCCTGAGGGCGGATTTGTGAAACTATCTGCTTATGAAAGAGGTAATAATATAATAATGGAAGTTGAAGATAATGGTGTAGGTATATCAGAAGAAGATTTACCAAATGTTAAAGAGAAATTTTATAGTGGTAAGAATAAAAATGCTACTAGTGGAATAGGACTATCAATTTGTGAAGAAATAATGAAACTTCATGAGGGTAATATAGAGATTAAATCTCAAGTTGATGAAGGTACATTAGTAAAGGCTATCCTACCTATAGAGGAGGAAGAGGTATGAAAAGATTTATGATACTCCTATTTGCTCTATTAAATATATTAATTTTATCTGCATGTAATATAAGTGAAAGTAATATAAGTGATAAAATTAATACTCCTATTAATAAAAATATTCCTATATTGGGAGAATGGAAGATAAAAAAACATATTTATGGAGATAAAGAAGGAGAAAAGGATGAGGATTTATATTTAGGTAAAAAAGGGCTATTTCATAAAGATGCAGTAATTATTGGAGAAGATTATGTAATTGAGCCAACATTTAAGTTTAAAAAGGTAAAAACAGATAATTATTTATTATATAAATATAAAGTTAATCCGGGAAGTTTAAATCTAGATAAGGAAGAAATTGAAATAATAAGTGTATTTAATGACAATCAATATTTTTATGAATTTATTAAAGTAGATAAAAACCACTTAATAGTTCATATAGATGATAATTTCTATGAAATGGAACAAATAACAGATGAGGTTAGTGATGAGAAGATTGCTAAATATCTTGATAGTGATGAATCAATGTTTAGAGCATTTGATGCTAAAAAGAGAGAAGAAGAGGATCAGACTGGTTTATTATTAGGTCTTAAAATCTCAGTATATGATGAAGTAAATGATATTCCACAGTGGGAATACCAAACTATGTGGATAAATTATGGGGCTGATAATGTAATAAATATATATGAATTAGATGATTTATTTGTACCTAGAAAAAATGGATTTTGGATGATAGATGTAGAGAGGTCTGTAGATGAAGATGATGTGGGAGATAGTATAAATATAGAACCTAAATTTATATCAGATGATAAGGAAGGCTCTAAAGATAATGTATCAATAGATGATATAGATAATGATAAATTAAAGGAAACACTAAAAGCTTCCTCAGTATTAAAAAATATACTGTTTGTAGGAAATGACTATATTTCCATAGAAGATATAGATATGGGTTCAGGTGCAAAAAGAACTTTAAAAGTTTATACTGTTGATAATATAGAAAATGAAAAGCCAATTAAATTATCAGATATAATAGGTGAAGAAGGAAAAGATATATTTGAAGAAGGTGCAGAGAATTTACTTTCATTAGATTCGGCAATTTTTAATGAATCAAATATGGGATTATTTAGACAAAATGGATACTGGATTTTTAAAGGTAGAGTTAATTATAAGAAAAATAATGAAGAATTATACAAGGATTTTGACATTAAAGCAATACCACCAGAAGAGATGGTAAGCTATGATGAGTTAAAAATACCATGGAATAAATTAAAGATGCAAATACCTCAAGCTAAAGATATTTTTTCCTCACCGAATGAAGATATTATTGTAGTTGAAAACAGGTCTGCATTATTAATTTATGAGCTTTCTAATGGAAAGATTAAAGATATGTCACCTATAAAAAAGATACCATTACCAGATAAATCTTCAGTAATTATGTCTGAATGGGCTACAGGTGGGTATACAGATACATGGGAAGAAGAATTTATTGAAAATGGTGGAAGATCTATAGAGAATGAATAAAATCTAGTATAAGGAGACAGAGGATATGAGTGAGTTTTTAGAACATCTAGAATATACTAAATGGCTAGCTATTATTTATTTAGTAACGGTAATTCTTACCTATATAGTTCATAGATATGTAGAAGCTGAAACATGGGCAAAATATGTGCCTGGGTTAGTTTTAATAGGAATAGGATTATACGGGTTTTTTAGATTATTGATAGATGATTTCTGGGAGAAAGGTGTTCATAATATGTTAATCATGACTATCGGATTAAGTGGAGGTTTAATTGGTCTGCTTTTTGCCTTGATTCTAAAGATTTATAATGATACAGAAGAAGTAAATGTTAAGCAAGGAAATTAAAAGTTAAATATTAATATATTAAAAAGGCTGTTTATTTTAAAACAGCTCTTTTTTGTATTAATATTTAAAGTCATCATACCATATATTAGAATTGCTAGTAGATATAGCAATAGATCCTGCTTCTAAACAAGTAATTATATCTTCTCTTTCGAAAATTAAACCTCCAGCTATTAAGGGAATTCTTGTGTTTTTTACAATATGTTTAATAATTGTAGGTATGACTCCAGGCAAAATTTCTAATCCATTAGGTCGACATTCTTTAATAGAGTAAAATAATTTTTCTAAAGAAAGAGTATCATAGATACACATTCTCTGGATAGTGAATATTCCCATATTCTTACTTTGTTGAACTAAACTAGGCTTAGATGTTATAATTCCATTTAAAGGAATATTTTTTATTATATATTCTAATCCCCAACTGTCTTTAGAAAATCCATCAATTGCATCCACATATACATATAATTCTTTATTTTTATTAAAGATTTTATTCGATACTGTTTTAAGATTAAATATATTCCCTGTTAGCAAAAAAATAATTTGGCATGATGAATTTAAAGCAACATCTAATTGATTTAAATCAGTAATAGATGCTATTACTGGGTTGTCAGATACCAATGTAAAGAAGTCATTCATATGATCTCTCCTTAAGATTAAGTATTATTAATCAATTGTAGTTTTTCTTGTCTATTTAATTTTTTAATAGAAGATTCCCTTTTCATAGCTGCACTTTTAGTATTAAAGGTTTCAAAGTAAACTAATTCAACAGGTAATCTACATCTAGTATACTTTGCTCCTAAACCTTTATTATGAGTTTTGACTCTTTTATCTAAATCTACAGTATATCCAGTATATAATGTATTATCATTACATATTAATATATATGTATAAAACATAATATCACCTAATCTAATATATTCTCTAGAACTTCTCTAACTATATCAAAATTATATCCTCTTCTTTGAAGATAACCTCCTAATTTTCGATATTGAGCATTTCTATTATCATTTTTATAACTAGAAACCTTTTTTAAAGCTAATTCCGTAGCCATTTCTAATTCTTGTTCATAATCAGGTTCTAAAACTTCCTCTATAATTTCTCTAGAGATTCCTTTTATACTAAGTTCTTGCTTAATTCTATATGATCCTAGTTTATTTATTTCGGTTTTTTCTTGAATAAAGGTTTCGGCAAATCTAGTATCATTTATATAATTTTTATCTAAACAATAATTGATAGCATTATTAATCTTGTCTTCATCGTATCCCCTTATTTTTAATCTATCATATACTTCTTTTTGTGATCTTTCTCTATAAGAAAGAAACTTTAGGGTGTATTCTATGACTTTGTTTTGTTCTTCCGCATTTAATACATCATCAATAAATTCTTGAGAAACTTCTTTATCTTTAAATAAATCATATTTATATCGTAATGTATCTGTTAATCCGAAAGCAAACCGATCATCAATATAAATATTTACCCTATCTTGCCGTCGTTTTTGTGTTTCAATTTTAGTTATTTTCATTTAATAATCCCTTTCTATAAGATTTAAGTAGTATTAGAGGTTAGTATAATTTTTATAATAACATCTTCAATTAGCCTATATATATAATAACAGATTAAGATTAAAATGAGAAGAAGGAAAAGAATAGGCTTATTAAATTAAAAGATTATGTTATAATGTTTAATATACTTATATTAAACATTATAAGAATAGAATTAAATGAATCAGAATAATTGGAGGTAGTTTGTAATGACAAAAATTATAATAGATAGTACGTCAGATTTACCAGAAGATATAATTGAAAGATATGATATAGATATTCTACCTCTCAGAATATTTATTAATGACAAGGAATATTTAGATAAGGTAACTATTTCTGTTGAAGAAATATATGAGGAAATGAGAAATGGGATATTGCCTCAAACCTCTCTTCCAAATCCGAAAGATACTTACGAATTATTTGAGAAATATGCATCTAAAGGAAAAAACTTTATTTTTTATTCTTTTTCATCGAAATTATCTAGTACATATGAGACGTCTTATTTAATTATAAGAGAATTGGAGAAAAAGTTCCCTAATGTAAAGATGGAGGTTATAGATACACAGGGTGGTTCTTTAGGATCAGGACTAATAGCATTACAAGGAGCTATACTATCAAAGGAAGGTAAATCTTTTGAAGATATAGTGGAGATGTCTAAGGAAAGTATAGGATATGTAGAACATGTATTTTCTATTAATGATTTAAGTTGGCTTTTAAAAGGTGGTAGAATTAGTAAGAGTAGCGAAATAATTGGAAAGACCTTAAATATAAAACCTATATTAGATGTACAGGATGGAGAGATGATAGTAATAAAAAAGGTAAGAGGCGAAAAACGAATGTTAAACACTGTACTGGATATAGTTCAAGAAAGAATTAAAGAATTTCCAAACCAGATTATTGGAATAGCACATGCAGATGATCTTAAGACTGCATTAAAAGTTAAGGATATGATAGCTAAAGAGATAGGTGATGTAAATAATATTTTCTTAGAAAAGATAGGAAGTGTATTAGGAACTCATTTAGGAATAGGTGGAGTCGGTGTATGCTTTTTAAATAAAGAACCTAATTTCTATATAAATAATTTAAAAACTATATAAAGATTAGATTAAGTTAATTCTTTTGCTAGTATATGGTATAATATCAATATAATTTAAAAAATATGATTATGGTAATAATGTAGATATAGATGTCTTATACCTATAAGTATTGGAGGAATAGAAATTGTTTAATATATTATCGTTACTATTTAAGTATATATTTATAATAATTATATATATGTTCATATTTAGCATTATTAGACTTATCTATTTAGATATAAAAGGTATGAGTTCATCTCATAGAGGTGAGAATGTATATATAAAATTAATAAATAGAAAAGATTTACTTCCTTTTAAAATAAACGAACATTACTCTATAGAGGATGTTTTAACCCTTGGAAGACAAGGAGATAATGATATAGTAATAAAAGATCCTTTTGTATCAAAAAAACATTTAAAAATTGTAGAAGATGAAGAAGAATACTATTTAGAAGATTTAAATAGCTCTAATGGAACCTTTTTAAATGGAGAAAGGATTCAAGATGCAGTTAGATTATCTAATGGAGATAAAATAAGTATTGGCAATGTAGAATTTTTATTTGTAGAGAGAGAGTAGGAATATATATGTTTCGAAAACCAATTAGTGAGAAGACTCCTAGAAAGTTATTATTTATATTTGAGATATTGTCCTTGTTATTAATATTTATATATCAAGGTGAAAGACCAGATCGTTATACTTTAGCAACAGGAATAGGATTAGTAATAATAGTTTATTTGTCTAATTACATCTTATTAAAATTATCTGATGGAGATCATTACATATTTTTAATAGCTACTATGTTAATGTCTATAGGAGTTATTATGATATATAGATTAGACCCATTATTAGGTGTACGTCAATTAATTTGGATATCTTTAGGTATTTTATGTTTCTATATCACTTATTTTATAATAAAGTATATTCGAAATTGGGATAAATTTATATATTTATATATAGGTATGGCATATTTGTTATTTATTTTAACTTTAACATTAGGTGTGGAAACTTATGGATCAACAAATTGGATATCTATAAAGGGATTTAGTTTTCAACCAGCTGAGATTACAAAACTTATACTTATATTTATTTTAGCATCTTATTATTCTAATTACGAAAAATTCAAAGGAATTAAATATTCAGCCTATTATTTAATGGGGATAGTGTATTCTTTTATAGCATTATTATTTCTCCAAAGGGAATTAGGTATGTCGGTTATTTTTTATTGTATTTTTATGGCTTTGTTGTTTATATACGAAGAGGATAGGAAATTACTATTATATAATATAGTACTACTTATTGTAGGTGCTATTTTAGGATATTTTTTATTTGGTCATGCTAAAATTAGAATACAAACTTGGCTAGATCCCTGGGCATATATAGATGGTAAAGGATATCAGATTACTCAATCACTATTTGCCCTGGCAGAAGGGGGATTTTTTGGGACTGGATTAGGTTTAGGACATCCATATTTTATTCCTTTAGCTTATAATGATTTTATATTTCCAGCTATAGTAGAAGAGATGGGAATATTTACAGGAATTGGGATTATAATGTTATTTATGATATTAGTATATCGAGGCTTTAAAATTGCAATAATTCAGGACTATAAATTTTATAGGATTTTAGCTTTAGGAATTAGTGTATTGTTTGGAATTCAATCTTTTATTATTCTTGGAGGAGTTTTAAAATTAATACCACTAACTGGTATAACTTTACCTTTTATGGCTTATGGTGGAACCTCTATTCTCTCTAGTTTTATTGCTTTAGGAATATTGCAGGTAGCCTCAGAGGACTTGGATTGGAAGGTGATTAGTGATGAATAAAGAACTTAAAAGAATAATAATAGTTTTAGGAGCCTTTTGTATTTTGTTTATATCTCTAATCGGATATTTAAGCTACTTCCAAATTTTCAAGGCAGATGATATAAAAACCCATTCATACAATAAAAGACTTTGGATAAATGAAGAAAATGTGGTTAGAGGGTCTATACTTGATAGGAATGATAAGGTGTTAGCTTATAATGAAAAGAAAGATGATTCTAATATTAGGTATTATAAATACGGAAATTTATATAGTCATGTAATAGGATATAGTATGATTGAATATGGTAAATCAGGATTAGAACTTGAATATAATGATACACTATTAAATATAAGTGAAAATGCTGCCATAAATGAGATTAAAAATTTAGTATTACCAACTTCTGTAGGTAATGATCTAAAATTAACTATAGAACACAGTATGCAGGAAAAGTCTAGAGCTATGTTACAAGGGAAAAAAGGTGCTGTAGTAACTATGAATCCAAGAACTGGGGAAATATATTCTATGGTAAGTCTTCCAGATTTTAATACGAGTAATTTAAAAGAAGAGTGGAATGATATAGCAGAAGATCCTGATAGTCCATTTATAAATAGGGCAACACAAGAATTATATGCTCCAGGTTCAACGTTTAAGGTAATAAGTGCTACAGCCATATTAGAGGGATCAGATGTTGATTTAGATTATGACTGTACTGGAAATACTGTTATAAATGGGCGTACTATTAATGATTATGGTCAAATTGCTCATGGCTCAATAGATTTGTCAAAAGCTATTGAGCAATCCTGCAATACTTATTTTGCAGAGAAAGCCCAGATTATAGGAAAGGATTATTTAGGTAAAACGGCAGACAAATTTATGTTTAATAAAAACATTAATTTTGATTTATCAACGAAAAAATCAATATTTCCTTATAAGAAAAATTTGGGAAAGGTTGAATTAGCATATTCTGCTATAGGTCAAGATAAAATTGAAGTTACACCTTTAAATATGGCTATGGTAGCTTCCTCCATTGCTAATGATGGAATAATGGTTAAACCTATTTTAATAAAAGAAATATTAGATAAAAATGGAAAAACTTTAGAAACTATGGAAACAGATACTTTGTCAACAGTAACAGATAGTGTAAATGCTAATAAAGTGAAAGATATGATGAAGGGAGTAGTATCTTCAGGTACAGGGAAAAATGCTAGTATAAACAATGTAAGTGTAGCTGGTAAAACTGGAACAGCTGAAGTTGATGGAAAGGATTCTCATAGTTGGTTTATAGGATTTGCTCCTGCAGAGGATCCAAAGATAGCTATAGCAGTGGTCTTAGAGGAATCAGGATTAACTGGAGGACAGGGTGCAGCGCCTATAGCTAGAGATTTAATGATACATGGTCTAAATAATATAAATTTTTAGGAGGAATATCAATGTCTGAGAAAATTTTAGAAAGAAAAAATGTATCTAAAGAGCATACCTGGGATTTAGAGTCTATGTTTGCTAGTGTAGAAGATTGGGAAGAAGAATTTAATAGAGTTAGTAAATTAGGGGAAGAGTTTGAAAATTATAAAGGTAAATTTACAGATAATAGTGATAATTTATTACAAGCATTAAAAGATAGAGATAATTTATATAGATCTATAGAAAATATATATTCATATGCCCATATGAAATTAGATGAGGATTCTAGAAATAGTAATTCTCAAGAATTAGCGGATAAGGGTATGAGCCTTTTAGTAACTATAAAAGAAAAGACTTCTTTTTTACTTCCAGAATTATTAGAACTAGAAGAAAAAACACTAGAAAAGTATATGGAGGAGAATAAGGAATTAGAACTTTATGAACATGCATTAGATGATATTATGAGACAAAAGAAACATGTACTTTCGGCTAGAGAAGAGTCTATATTGGCACAAGCAGGGGAGATAGGAAATTCACCACAAAAAATATACTCTGTAATGAATAGTGCAGATTTAAAATTTCCAGTTGTTAAAGATGAAGATGGTAAAGATGTAGAGTTGACTCAAGGAAACTTTGTACCTTTTATGGAATCGAAGGATAGAGAAGTTAGAAAGAATGCTTTTAAGTCTTTTTATAGTGTGTTTGATGATTTTAAAAATACATTTGCTACTATTTTAGATGGAGAGTTAAAGAACAATAGATTTAATGCTAAAATGAGAAATTATAATTCTACAAGAGAATCTAGTTTAGATGGAAATAATATTCCTGTATCAGTATATGATAACTTAATTAAATCGGTACATGAGAATTTAGATAGTATGTATAAATATATGGAGATTAGAAAAAGGGCCCTAGAAGTAGATGAGCTTCATATGTATGATTTATATACACCAATAGTAAGAAATGTAGATTTTGATATTGAATATTATGATGGAGTAGAATTAGTTAAAAAAGGATTAGGACCTTTGAGAGAAGAATATTTAGATGTGTTAAATGAAGGATTTAATTCTAGATGGGTAGATATATATGAGAATAGAGGTAAAAGATCAGGAGCATATTCTGGAGGTTCTTATGATTCTAAACCTTTTATACTATTAAATTATCATAATACATTAGATAATGTGTTTACCATTGCTCATGAAATGGGACATTCTGTCCATAGTTATTTTACTAGAAAACATCAACCTTTTGTATATGGAAACTATAGTATATTTGTAGCAGAGGTAGCCTCTACAGCAAATGAAGCATTATTATTAGATTATATGTTAGAAGAAGTAAAAGATAAGAACGAAAAAATGTATCTATTAAATCACTATATAGAAAGTTTTAGAAATACAGTATTTAGACAGACTATGTTTGCTGAATTTGAGATGATTATAAATGAACATTTAGAAAAAGGTGGAACTTTAACTGCAGAATATTTATGTAAAATTTATAGAGAATTAAATGAATTATATTATGGACCAAATGTAGTTATAGATGATGAAATAGCATTGGAATGGGCTAGAATACCACATTTCTATATGAATTTTTATGTATATCAATATGCTACTGGATTTTCAGCAGCAATAGCTTTATCTGATAATATATTAAAAGGTGAAGAAGATGCAGTAGAAAAATATTTAGATTTTTTAAAAAGTGGTAGTTCAGATTATCCTATAAATGTACTTCAAAAAGCAGGTGTAGATATGACTATTAAAGATCCAGTAGATAATGCTATGAAATTATTTAAGGAATTAGTAGAGGAACTAGATAAATTAATATAAGAATTAAATATAATAAAAAGCCAATTTATTTCAATCAATTGGCTTTTTATTTTTATAAGAATTTACTTTTTAAATTGTTCCAGTACATATTTTTATCAAAGTTTAATTTATAGATTTTTTTATTAGATATTTTAAAATCAATATATTTAATATTATTATATTTAAATTCAACTCCATCATTTACAATCAATGAATAATTAGAGTACCGTTTTTCAGGTTTTATTCTTATAATTAAATCTCCAGGTATTACAGCACTATTTGGTAGTGATCTATAAGCTTCAGAATTAATTGGAGATAGTGGTGTAATCTGCAGAGTTTCTAATGAAGGATATACAATAGAACCACCAGCAGAGAAGTTGTAAGCCGTACTTCCAGCAGGTGTAGATATAATAATACCATCGCCACTAAATTTTTCTAAATGATTACCATCTATAAACAAATCTAAATGAATAACCTTAGATTTTTCTCCTTTGACAGCTATTTCATTTACACTTGTTAAATGATATGTTTTATTATGAGTATATATTTTAGAACTTATTAAAGACATTTCTTCAGTTTTATAATCCTCTTGTATATATTTATTGATAAAATCATCAATATTTGCAGGTAATATCTCCTGAAAAAATCCGAGATTTCCTGTATTTATCCCTATAAATGGAATTTCAGGAAACTTATTTCTATGGATAGCTCTTAAAAAAGCGCCATCCCCTCCAACTGTAATATTTAATTCAGCTTTATTGTCATATTTTTGAGAGACTGCAAAGCCACGTTGAGACAATTTTTCAATTAATTGCATTGAGGTTTTTCTTGATTTGAAATTTTTATTAGATATAATATTGATTTTTCTATTTTTATTCAAGTGAAATCCCTCCTTTTTTGTCATCTGTATACTAATATAATATCTATTTTAATATTCCATATAGACTATATTATACAATATAATTAGCATTATAGGGAGGAAAAATTACTTTTTATTAAAGAAGAATTTATGAAAGTTAGATTATATAAAATATAAGGTTTTGTCATAGAACTTCAAGTTTAATGATGTGACATTATATGGAAGAGAAGATTGATAGACATCGAATATATCAGATGTTATAATGGTAATCACATTGTACAAGCCTGAAAGGAGTAAAAATATGCGTAAAAAAAATATATATTTAATTTTAATTATTACATTACTAGTTTTAACTAGTAGTTTTATATTATATAAAAAGACACAGAATAAAATAAATGAAATTTCATATATAGAATTTATAGATTATTTAGAAGATGGAAAAGTAGAAGAAGTAACCTTAAAAGATAGTTCCAAGATAGAAGTTCTATTAAATAATGATTTAAAGATTCAGACAGATAATCCTAGAACTGAAAATTTTAAACAAGAATTGTTAGCATATGATGTAAAGGTTATAGAAGAAGATATAGAAACAAAGAATATAATGTTATCAATTGCTATTTTTGGAGTTTTGATATCCTTGATTTTCTATTTCAGGGATAATGCATCAAAACAAGCAGAGAAAGAAATGACTAATATGTCCAAAATAGATACTGTTAATTATAATGAAAATTTTAAGTTTGCAGATGTAGCAGGTAATGAAGAAGCTAAAGAATCTTTGAAAGAGATGGTCGATTTTATACAAAATCCTGAAGTTTATAATGAATTCGGAGCAAGATTGCCTAGAGGAGTATTGTTATATGGACCTCCAGGAACGGGAAAGACCTTATTAGCAAAAGCGTTAGCAGGGGAAGCGGGAGTTCCTATATTTCCAGTTTCAGGTTCAGATTTTATTCAAGTTTATTCAGGATTAGGAGCTAGTAGAATAAGAGATTTATTTAAAATGGCAAAATCTGCAGGTAAATCAGTAATATTTATAGATGAAATAGATTCTTTAGGGAAGAAAAGAAAAGGAAATAATGGTGCAAGTAATGAAGAAGGAGATAGAACTTTAAATGCCTTATTAGCAGAGATGTCAGGCTTTAAAGAGAATGAAGGTATTATTGTAATAGCAGCTACTAATAGGATAGATGTATTAGATGATGCTCTACTTCGTCCTGGAAGATTTGATCGTCAAATAGAAGTTCAATTACCAGATATAAAAGCTCGAGAAGAAATACTAAAACTCCATGGTAAGAATAAACCTTTATCTAAAGATATAGATTTTAGAAGAATTGCTTTAGAAACTGTATATTTTAGTGGAGCAAAATTAGAAAATTTATTAAATGAATCTGCTATGATAGCAGTTAGATCTAAAAAGGAGGAAATTACTAGAGGGCATATTGACCAAGCTTACTATAAAATATTAGTAGGAGATGAAAAAAAAGATAGAAGTTCCTTAAAAAGAAAGGATCGAGAAATTACTGCATATCATGAAGCAGGACATGCATTGATGGCAAAATTAGTATCACCTGAGAATAGGGTTACTAGGGTTAGTATAATTCCTAGTACTAAAGGTATGGGTGGATTTAGTTTAAACATTCCACCAGATAGGATGTATCAAACTAAAAAAGAAATTCTAAACAATATAATGGTAATCCTAGGAGGAAGAGCAGCAGAAGAAATAATATATGGTAAAGAAAATATTACTACGGGAGCCTCATCTGACCTAGAAAAGGCGACTGAAGATGTATTGTCAATGATTGGAATCTATGGAATGGATGAGGATGTTGGATTATTAAATTATAATGTAATAATGTCTAGAGAATTTACTAGTGATATAGATTTAGTAAGCAAAGGTAAAAAGATATTAGGGAAATTGTATATTGATACTATGAAATACTTAGATAGTTCAATTAATCAATTAGAGAATTTAGCTAAAGCTTTATTAGAAAAAGAGGTTCTAGAAGAAGAAGAGATAAATGAGATACTTGCTAAAGATATATTATAAAGAGAAGGGTCAAATAGGATAAAATAAGGCTGTAGGAATTAATATACTTCTAAATTTTAGTCGATTGAATTTAATATAGACTATCATTTAGAAGTATATTTATAAGAATTAATATGGATTAAATGCAAAATTAAATTATAAAAGTCCAACCTTATTTATGGGATTTTGACATAGATTAAAATGTTGGTTAATATATAATTATTAATAGGAGGGAGTGAAGTTATGGATAAAACAGTACTTAAAGGGGATATAATTTTTACCCCTACTAAAGATAATTTTGAAATTTATGAAGAGTCTTACTTAGTAGCTAAGGAAGGGAAGATATTAGGTATTTATAAAGAATTAGGAGAGGAGAATAAGGATTGTCATGTAAACGATTTCACAGGTAAAATGATAATACCGGGATTTGTAGATATACATCTACATGCTCCTCAATTTCCGAATAGAGGATTAGGATTAGATAAAGAGCTTATTCCTTGGCTTAATACTTATACATTTCCTGAAGAATCTAAATACGATGATTTAGATTATGCTAAGAAAATTTATGAAAGTCTTGTTAAGGAATTATGGAGATGTGGAACTACTAGTTCTGTAGTTTTTAGTAGTATTCATAAGGAAAGTACAAAAATACTAGCAGATTTATTTATAGAATCTGATTTAAGAGCCTATATTGGTAAGGTTAATATGGATAGAAATGCAATTCCAGAGCTTACGGAGGATACTGAGGAATCTCTCAAAAATACTAAAGATTTTATTCTAGAGCATAAAGATAAATCTTCTAAAGTTCAACCTATAATTACTCCAAGATTTGTACCTACTTGTACAGAGGATCTTATGAAGGGATTAGGGGAATTAGCAGTTAAGTATGATTTGCCGGTTCAATCTCATCTAAGTGAAAATAGATCTGAAGTAGAATGGGTAAGTGAATTACATCCAGATATAAGAGATTATGCTTCTGTTTATAATGAATATAATTTATTAGGACAAACTAAGACTATAATGGCTCATTGTGTATATAATACTGAAGAAGAGCTCCAATTGATGAAAGAAAATCAAGTATATGCAGCACACTGTCCACACTCCAATTATAATCTATCTAGTGGAATAATGCCAGTAAGAAAGTTTTTAGATGCGGGAATATCTGTAGGATTAGGTTCTGATATTGCTGGTGGCCATAATATAAGTATACCAGATGTAATGGTAAATGCTATTCAAGCTTCTAAAATTAAATGGGTGGATAGTGATGGTGAATTAGAACCTTTAACTAGTTCAGAAGCTTTTTATTTAGGAACTAAAGGAGGAGGTAGTTTCTTTGGTCAAGTAGGGAGTTTTGAAGAAGGATATGTTTTAGATGCTTTAGTAATTGATGATGATAATCTTGGGGAGAGGGAAGATTTATCTCTAGAGGATAGAATACAAAGATTTATGTATATTGGAGATGATAGAAATATTATAGAAAGATATGTAGAAGGAAAGAATGTAAGTATTTAATATAAGCTTGTAGCTAATATTTATAGGTTATTATATTAATGTATTCTCTATTGTCTTTAATTTTTTATTTGATAAAGAATGAAAAATTATGAGAAAGATAGGTGGTATATGGGTATTGGAATAAATGTTTTAAGTGTTTTTGAGAATTTATATATACCCTTTAAAGAAAAAGGGGATCTCTCTAAATATATTAATATATTTAGAGAGAATTCTATTTTAATAGGAAGAGAAGTAAAAATAATAAAGAAAAATAGTGAAGTTCTAGGTATAGTTATGAGGCCTTAGGTATTTTCTTTATTACTCTAAAAGATACT
>DATGUA010000058.1:0-2644 GCA_035301545.1 Tissierellaceae bacterium
TGGATCTCCAGAAAAGATTATGAGTATAGATTTATTGAAGAATATATTTAGGATAGAGGCTAATGTTTATAATGATGAGGTTAATGATTGTAAGTATTTTATTCCGAGGAAGATTGTTTAAATAGTATTGGTATAGATATAATTTAGGAAGATCTTAGATTATAAGAAATATATAGATAAGCAACAGTCAGAGATTTAATAATTGAAAACGTCCTTCCGTCGGACACTGCACCGAAGTCAGGAGCTTATTTTAATTATTAAATCCCAATAGTAGAAACTATTATTTTATTTAAAATATAATTTAACCAGGTACTTAGATTATGCTTATATAAAATTATATAATTAGAATAGGTTTGGAAGAGAAATAAAAGAGGTGAGTGTATGATACATGGTGGAGATACTTTGACTTATAAAGATCATTATGATGGAGAGTTAATAGATTTTAGTAGTAACATTAATCCTTTAGGAACTCCAGAAGGATTATATGAAAAGTTAATAGAGGGTTTTGAAACCTTGACTGCTTATCCAGATATAGAGTATAGGAAATTGAAAGATTCTATAGCTGAATATTTAGATTGTGCCTATGAAAATGTTTTAGTAGGTAATGGGGCTATGGAGATTATAGATAATTTTATAATGATAGGGAAAAGAGTTGTAACTACAATGCCTGCTTTTGCTGAATATAGTTTAAGGGCAAAGGCCCATGGAAAAGAATTAAAAGAGATTCCATATAAAGATGACTTTAATATAGATATAAAGGTAATAAGAGATACTATCAAAAAAGATGATTTATTAGTATTAGGAAATCCTAATAATCCAACAGGACTTAGGATTGAAAAGAATACTTTATTAGAATTATATAATATGGTAAGTGAAAGAGAGGCTTATTTATTATTAGATGAAGCTTTCCATGAATTTGTACCTTATGATTATGATAGTATCCAATTGTTTAAAGGGTATAACTATAAGAATGTAGGAATAATACGTGCTGCTACTAAATTTTTTGCATTACCAGGTATAAGATTAGGATATGCTTGTGCTGCAGAAGATAAAGTTGAGGAAATAGAAGATATACAATTACCTTGGAGTATAAATGCTTTAGGAGATATAGCAGGACAATATATATTTAGAGATAAAGAATATATAGAAAGGTCTAAAGAATATATAGAAAATGAAAGACAATATATATCTAAAGAATTATCTAAAATATCATGGTTAAAGACTTATCCTACCCAAACTAACTTTCAACTTATAAAGTTGAATAAACTAGATGAAGATTATTTATTCAAATATTTTCTATCTAGAGGAATAGTTATCAGAAAATGTTCAAGTTTCTTAGGATTAGATAAACAATATATAAGGATAGCTATAAGATCTAGGAAAGATAATGAAAAACTTATAAATATATTTAAAGAATTAACAAAGGAAGTCGAAGATAAATGAAGACTATAATGATAACTGGCGCTTCAAGTAATACAGGAAAGACTACTTTAAGCTTAGGATTAGCTAGAGCATTAAAAAATAGAGGATTAGATATATCTCCATTTAAAACAGGACCTGATTTTATAGATAGAAAATATCTATCTGCTGCAGCTAAAAAAACAGCAGGAAATTTAGATATACATATGATGGGAAAAGAAGGTTTACAAGAATCTTTATCTATGAATCTAGGAGAATACGCTCTAATAGAAGGAGCTATGGGATATTTTGATGGAATATATAATACCTATGAAAATTCAAGTTTCCATATATCAGAAGAACTAGATATACCAGCAGTTTTAGTATACAGACCTAAAGGTGAAATGTTTTCTGCTATTCCTAAGATAAAAGGAATAGTGGACTTTTCTAAAGGTAGAATAAAAGCTATTATATTTAATGAAACTAGTGAAAGACTATATACTATGTTTAAGGAATTAGTAGAGAAATATTTAGATATAGAAATATTAGGATATATTCCAAGAGATAAGGAATTAAAAATAGAAGAAAGATATCTTGGATTATTTCAACCAGAAGAAAACAAAGACTTAGATAAAAAATTAGATGCTATGGCTAATAAGATGGAAGAAACTTTAGATATAGATAAATTTATAAGATTGTTTAAAGATATAAATGTAGATGAATATAAATATCCAAAGAAAAGAGATGTTAAAATAGCGATAGCCTATGACAAAGCCTTTAACTTTTATTATGAGGAAAATCTTAAACTATTAGATAATATAGGGAAAACTATATATTTCTCCCCGTTAAAAGATAAAGCATTACCTAAAGCAGATTTACTATATATAGGTGGAGGATATCCTGAACTATACAAAGAAAAGCTAGCTAATAATAAATCAATGATAAAATCTATAAAAGAATTTGGTGGAAATGGTGGCTATATATATGGTGAAGGTGGAGGTTTTATGTATTTAACAGATAGTATAGAAGATAGCTCTATGGTAGGTCTAATACCAGGACAAGCTAATATGACTAAAAGATTACAAAGGTTTGGGTATATAAATATAGAATTAGAAGAAGATTGTATCTTAGGGAATACAGGAGATAAAGTCACAGGTAAAGAATACCATAGATCAATAGTAAAAACTAATGAAGAAGAAATATATAAAATAACTAAACCTAAAAGTGAGAGAAGTTGGAAGTGTGG
>DATGUA010000059.1:0-69004 GCA_035301545.1 Tissierellaceae bacterium
GGTATAGCAAATCCTAGTCCTTCTCCTGATTGAATCTTGGCAGTATTAATACCTATTACTTCTCCATTCTTATTTAATAATGGTCCTCCACTATTCCCTGGATTTATAGATGCATCAGTTTGGATCAAATCATCTATAACAGTTCCTTGATCTACACGTACAGATCTTTGTAATCCTGATATTATACCTGAAGTTACTGTTCTCTCAAATTCTAATCCTAGTGGATTCCCTATAGCTATAGATAGTTCTCCTACCTCTAATTTATCAGAATTTCCTAATTCAGCTACAGGTAAATCAGTTACATCTACCTTTACTACAGCTAAATCTAATGTAGGATCATTCCACAGTACCTTACCTTGTACCTTATCTCCATTATTAAACAATACTTGTATATCTTTAGCCTTACCATCTGCTACTACATGAGAATTAGTTAGTATATACCCATCACTATCTACTATCATACCTGATCCTAATCCCTCTACATCTCTCTCTTCAAAGAAAAATTCTTGTGTCTGTAATGTAGTAATTCCTACAACTGATTCCATAGACTTCTTAACTACTGCTGATACAGTATTTATATCATCTGTAGTATTAATATTTACTGATTGAGGTTCATATTTATTAGGTCCTGGATCATCTAAAACACTTCCAAATAACTTAGGTGCTAGATAAGTAGACGCTAATCCACCTATAATAGAAGCTACTAAGGCTAATGCTATATATGATATTAAACTTCCTTTAAAACCCCTTTTCTTATTTTGTTTTTCTTCTCTATATGGATAAGTGTTTTCTGGTAATTGATTATCTTCTTGATTATTTATATTTTTTTTATTATCATTACTCATTTTTATCTCTTCCTTTCTTCTTATAGTATATTCTAAATCATTAATGTCAAATTTATATGTGTAAATTATGTTTTTCCTATGTTATTTGTTATAATGAAGCTAATAATCCAATGATAAGGTGATGTAGATGAAGTATAAAATATATTTAGTAGAAGATGATAAAAACTTAAACTTAATACTTACTTCTTATCTTAAAAAAGAAAATTGGGAAGTATATTCTTTTTTAAATGGAATAGATGCTAAAAATCAAATCTCTAATCCTCCAGATCTCTGGATTTTAGATATAATGTTACCTGATATTGATGGATATCAATTAATTAAAGAAATAAAATCAAGGACTCCAGATGTACCAGTAATCTTTATATCTGCTAGAGATGAAGATATAGATCGACTACTAGGTTTAGAATTAGGTAGTGATGATTACCTTCCTAAGCCTTTCTTACCTAAAGAATTAGTTATTCGTTCTAAAAACATATTAGAAAGATCTAATAAAAATGTACTTCTTGAATTTAATATAGGTCCATATAATATAAATAAAGGTAGCAGGATCGTTAGTATAAATGATACCCATATTGATCTTACTTCAAAAGAATATGATCTATTAATATGTTTTATCGAAAATATTGGATTAGCCTTATCTAGAGATCAAATATTGAATTTAATCTGGGGTAAAAATTATTTTGGTTCTGATAGGGTTGTTGATGACTTAGTTAGAAGATTAAGAAGAAAAATGCCTAAATTAGAAATAGGGACTGTTTATGGATATGGATATAGGATGGAAAGATCATGAAAAATTATCCTTTAGCATTACAGATATGGATAGTATTTGCTATAATTACCCTAGTTCTTGGGCTTATTTTATCCTTTATATTTCCTATGACATTACGAGATTTTTTTACTAATGAAATATATTCTACTATTGATTCAGCTCAAGATATTATCCTAAATGAATACACTATGGAAGACTTTTGGAATGAGAATATAATAAATGAAAATCCTAATGTTCTAGAAGACATACGTTCTGTAAACCATGTATTAATATATGGAAATAACCAAATAATTTTAGATTCCCCTATTTCTACAGATTTTTTAGACCAAATCAAGGAATCTATTTCTAAGCAAGAAGATAATAGAGCCTATTATAAAGGCGATTTAGAAGATGAAAACCTCCTTTATGTTATCACCAAGGGTAAAAGCCTAGGTCATGATACTTATTTAGTCTCTTATATGGACGATTCTTACAGACAAGATTTAGTTAGTACTTTATTCACCAAGCTACTTTCTGTAATGGGAATTGTGTTTTTATTAGCTTGGATTCCTGCATTACTATTGTCTAGATATTTATCTAAACCATTAGTAGATTTAGAATCTAGAGTAAAAAATCTGTCGAAAAACAATTGGGATGAATCTATTAACCTTGGTAGAAAAGATGAGATAGGCAAATTAGGAAATTCTGTCGAAAAACTAAGAAAACAATTAATTCGGCAAGATAAGGCTGAAAGAAATTTTTTGCAAAATATTTCCCATGAACTAAAAACACCGGTTATGGTCATTAGAAGTTATTCACAGGCTATAAAAGATGGTATATTTCCTAAAGGTGATTTAAATCACTCTATTGAAATAGTTGATAATGAGGCTGAACGATTAGAAAAGAAAATTAAAAATCTATTATATTTTTCTAAACTAGATTATATTTCTAATCGAGAAACTATCAAAGAAAACTTTTCTTTAGATAATTTAATAAATGAAGTAGTAGGACGTTTGTCTTGGAATCGAACCGATTTAGAATGGAATGTTGATTTAAATCCTATTAATATTACAGGGGATAAGGAACAATGGCAGATAGTCTTAGAAAATTTAATTGATAATCAGATGAGATATGCAGAAAATATAATATATATTAATTTAAAAGATAATGATAATAATATTACCTTAGATATAGGTAATGATGGTCCCCATATTGAAACTGTGATTATGGAAAATCTCTTTACCCAGTACAATAAAGGAAATAAAGGTGAACATGGCCTAGGCCTTGCTATAGTAGATAGGATCCTTAAGCTACATGATTCTACTATTATTGCTGTAAATGAAGATGAGGGAGTTAGATTTAGGATAAATATAGAAATATAGGAGTTGATATTTTGAAAAACTTAGACGTAATAGTTGAACATATTTATCATAGTGGGTTTACTGTAGAAACAAAGAATCATTTCCTAGTATTTGATTACTATAAAGGAGACATAGAACTAAAAGATAAGAAAATATATGTATTCTCCACACATGGACACAAAGATCATTTTAATCCTGAAATTTTAGATTGGGAAAAAGATCATGATATTGAATATATCTTTAGTGATGATATAGATTCATTAAAGAAGGAAAATATCCATTATATAGGTCATTATCAATCCTTAAACCTTGATGACCTAGAAATAAAAACTTATAGTTCTACAGACTTAGGTATATCAATTTTAGTAAGGGTAGATGGTATTTCTATATTCTTTGCTGGAGATCTTAATTGGTGGTACTGGGAAGATGATGATGATGAAGAAAAAATTTCTATGGAAAAAGCTTTTAAAATAAAAGTAGAAAGAATAGTGGGTCAAGATATAGATATTGGATTTTTTCCTGTAGATCCTCGATTAGAAGATTATTATCATTTAGGTGGAGAATACTTTATCAACAAAACCCACCCGAAATATTTCTTCCCAATGCATTTTGGGGATAAGTTTGATACATCTCAAAGATTTATCAACAAAATAGGTGATATACCAACAAAAATTCTGGATGTGGATAAAAGAAACCAAATATTTAAACTATAAATAAATAAGGCTATTTAAATATTTTATTAAAAAGTATTAAAATAGCCTTATCATTTTAATTTCTTATTATTTATTCTTCTTCAAGTAATAATTCTATTGGACAATGATCTGATCACATTATATCACTATGAATTATAGCATCTTCCATTGAATTTTCTAGTACTAATCCATATCTCACATTTACTATCTCTCTTTTTATAAATATAGCAGTTCCTGAGTATCCCTTTTTCTCTTCTAAAACCATATTATTGAAAATTTAAAATATGTTAAATCTTGTAATGTATCAAATATGAATAATACCAAAGACTATATAATATATTAAGGTTTTATAAATGGAGGAATTTTAATGATAATAAGAGGATATTTTAGAGAAGTAAGTGAAGCAAATAAAGCTATAGAAAAATTAAATAAGGCAGGATTTAACAATGCCTTTTTAGATGCAAATGATCATCATAATTTAGATTTAAATACTAAAACTGATAATATAGGTAGTGCAACTAGTCTTTCAGATTTAACCTTATATTCATCAGGCGGTGGAGCTGATGAAGGAAACTCACCATTGAAAGCAGCCAGTCCTATGGCAAGTGGTATGGGATCTATTAATGAAATTACTGATATTAATTATACAGTAAATGTAGAAGTAGATAATGATCAAGAAGAAGCTAAAAATATTATCGAAAATATGGGTGGTACTTTAAATGATCCTCATATAGACGATCTAGAAGCTATGAATAATGCAGATATCGATTATAGCGAAATTGTTTCCCAATTAGATGAAGAGGATATATAATAAATTATAAGCAATAGCTTTTTGTAAAATCTATAATTTCATTTTTTATAAGCTCGATGCTTTATTGATAGTTACCAAGAAGGTTGTATCTTCCCTACTACTATATCTTCAATAAAATGGCGACTAAGATATAGTAGATTAAGTTATTAAAAAATATAGTGGATGGACGTCCACTATATTTTTTAATGACTGATAAATTCCTATTAATATATAAAACATTTTTTCTAAACAAGTATTTTAATACTCATCTAAAAAAGAATGTTTGTCTCCATCCTTTGTCCATCCTATTATACCATTCATATTTACATTTTCTGCCGCTCTAAATATAGACATATCTACATCCTTAAAATCTTCTTTTAAAGATTCTATTAAATCTTTTATTTCAAATCTTTTATTTCCTATCTTTTTTGCTGCTACTGTACAAGCGCAGTCTAACGCTTGTACACCACTTCCTCCAATAAACTTTATAATAGACTTTTCTTCTATTAAATATAATGGCCTAATTAATTCCATATTATCAAAGTTTTGAGCTTTAAGTTTTGGCATCATTGTTTTAAAATTCCCTGAACATAATAAATTCAGCATAGTAGTTTCTATTACATCATTAAAATGATGACCTAATGCTAATTTATTGCATCCTAATTCTTCTGCTTTTCCATATAGAGCCCCTCTCCTCATTCTAGCACACATATAACAAGGAGAATCTTTAGCTATCTTGTCTGCTATTTCAAATACATCTGTATCATATATATGTACTGGTATATCTAAATATTTACAAATTTCCTCTAGGGATTGTCTAGTCTCTTTTGTATATCCTGGATCCATAGCTATAAATTCTAATTCGAAATTTTGATTATTACGTCTACTTAATTCTTGAAACAGTTTTGCCATGAGTAAACTATCTTTTCCTCCTGATATTGCTACTGCTATTTTATCCCCATCCTCTATCAATTTATATTCTTCTTTAGCTTTTATAAATTTACTCCATATATGTTTTCGATATTTTTTGGTGATACTTCTTTCTATATATCTTAAAGATTTCTTATTATTAAATTGATTTATTACTTTATCCACTAATATCACTTCCATTTTCTATATTAAGATAATTTTATACTAACTAATACTTAAGATTATATCAAGTCTAATATTTGCATTTTTTAACCCTATATGATAATATGAAACGTTGTAGAAATCGATTTTGAATTTTTAAATGATATATGAATATTTATACTAAAGAGAGGTATGTTAAATGAAACTTGGAATTGTAGGTTTACCTAATGTAGGTAAAAGTACACTTTTTAATGCTATAACTCAAGCAGGTGCTGAAGCTGCTAATTATCCATTTGCTACTATAGAACCAAATATAGGGGTAGTTACGGTACCTGATAATCGACTAGATAAATTAGCATCTATTTATCCATCTGAGCGTACAATCCCAACAGCTATAGAATTTGCCGATATAGCTGGATTAGTGAAGGGAGCTAGTAATGGTGAAGGTTTAGGTAATAAATTTTTATCACATATAAGAGAAGTTGATGCTATAGTACATGTCGTAAGATGTTTTGAAGATTCAGATATTGTCCATGTAGATGGAGACATAAATCCTGTAAGAGATATTGAAATTATTAATCTAGAATTAATGCTTTCAGATATAGAATTACTTCAAAGAAGACTCGATAGAATAGAGAGAGAAGTCAAAGGAGATAAAAGTTTAAAACCTGAAGTTAATCTTATAAAAAAAATCCTAGGAGTATTAGAAGATGGTAAATCTGCAAGGACCTTAGATTTATCTGATGAAGAAAAAATTATTATTAAATCTTTTAATCTATTAAGTTCTAAACCTATTATATATGTAGCAAATATTTCAGAAGAAAACCTATTAGAAGATAAAGATTCTAATCCTTATGTTCTACAAGTTAGGAAATTAGCTTCTGAAGAAGATGCTGAAGTTGTTACAATAAGTGCAGAAATAGAATCACAAATTGCACAATTAGAGGAAGATGAAAAAATAGAATTTCTTGAAAGTCTAGGTCTTAAAGAATCTGGACTAGATAAATTAATTCAAGCTAGTTACACATTGCTAGGACTTATAAGCTACTTCACTGCCGGTCCTAAAGAATCAAGAGCTTGGACCATTCGAAAAGGTACTCCAGCTCCTCAAGCAGCAGGTAAAATTCACTCTGATATGGAAAGAGGATTTATTAGAGCTGAAGTTGTGGCATTCGATGATTTAATAGACTCTGGTAATATAGTAAAAGCTAGAGAAAAGGGACTTGTAAAAATTGAAGGTAAAGATTATATAATGAATGACGGAGATGTAGTATTATTTAGATTTAATGTATAAAAATTTCTAAAATAATAAAACTATAATAAAGCAACTGGTTAGGGACCTTAAGCCCTAACCAGTTTTTTAGTATAATTTGTTCAACAAGAATCTTGAATTTAATTTTGATACCTTGACAACAATTAACAATTAGTTTACCATTAAAGTATTGTTAGTTTAGCAGTAAAGTATTGGAGGTGGTTTTATGATAGAAACTGATGTGGCTTTACAATTAAAAGGAACACATCAAAAAATTATGCAAATGATGCAGCTTAAAATTGATGAATATGGTTTAACTTTTGGATTAATAAATTTAATGATTTTAATAGAGAAAAATCCTGATTCAAGTCAAAAAGAACTATCAAAGAAAATGAAATTTACCCAAGGTGCTATGAGTATCATGGTAAAGCGATTATTAAAAATTAATATGATAAAACAAATACCTTTAGAAGAAGATATGAGATTTAATAGATTAGTTCTTACTCAAAAGGGTAAATCTTTAATCGATGATTATCGTGAGCATATCTTTCAAAGATATGAAGATATATTTAATGAGTTTAAAGAAAGTGAGTTAATTGAATTACATAATTATCTTTTAAGAATTAATACTAATTTAGATAATTTGAATGAGGAAAATAGTTTATCAAATTTTAAAAAATAGGAGGGATACTTTGAAAAAACTATTACCATATATGAAGAAATATAGAATATATGCTATTTTAACTCCTATTCTTATGATCTTGGAAGTTTTAGGAGATATTATGTTGCCTTATCTCATGTCTCGTATAGTAGATGTGGGTATTGTAAACAGAGACACCCAATATGTAGTAAAAATCGGACTTATTATGATTGGTGCTACAATACTTAGTATGATATTTGGTATTATTAGTGCTCATTTTGGTGCAAAAGCAGGTCATGGATTTGCTTCTGAGATTAGGAAAGAAACTTTTAAAAATATACAAGATTTCTCCTTCGCAAATCTTAATCAATTTACTGTGTCGTCTCTTGTCACACGACTTACAACAGATATTAATATTATTGGTCGAGTAACTATGATGAGTTTACGTTTAGCTATTAGAGCTCCTTTTATGTTAATTTTTGCTCTTATTATGGCTATTAGAATTAATGCATCTTTAACTAAAATATTCTTAATATCTATACCATTTACTGTTATTATAATATCTATTGTTATAAAGAAAGCAAGACCTTTATTCTTAAAATTACAAACTAAAATTGATGATGTAAATAGTGTTATTCAGGAAAATTTAACTGCTATAAGAGTTGTAAAATCATTTAATAGACAGGATTATGAAGAAAATAAGTTTAAAAAAAGAAATGATTCTTTAAAGGATACTGCTCTTGAAGCTTTATCACTTATTATATTCATTATGCCTGTGCTAAATCTTGTAATATTTTCAACTATTATTGCAATATTATGGTTTGGTGGACAACAGATTATGATAGGATCTATGGCAGGTGGTGAATTAATTTCATTTATCACATATGTTACTCAAATTTTAATAACACTTATGATGATGTCTATGTTCTTTATGCAGTTTATTCGTGGAATAACTTCTGCAGAAAGGATTGTAGAAGTTTGGGATACAAAATCACAAATTATTGAATCCCAAAATCCTGTTACAGAATTAAATAATGGAACTATTAACTTTAAAGATGTTTGTTTTGCATACCCTGGAAGTAGTGAAAATGTCTTAAGAAATATTAATTTTCATGTGGAATCAGGAGAAGTATTAGGGATTATAGGATCTACAGGCTCTTCAAAATCCACCTTAGTCCAATTAATTCCTCGACTTTATGATGTAACTGAAGGCTCTGTTACAGTTGGTGGTATAAATGTTAAAGATTATGATACTAAACTATTACGTGATGAAGTAGCATTTGTATTACAACAGAATACTTTATTTTCAGGTACAATTCGAAGTAATATGCAATGGGGAAATGAAAATGCAAGTGATAAAGAGATTATAAATGCACTTAAACATGCTCAAGCATGGGAATTTGTATCTACCTATGATGACGGCTTAGACCATAAAGTAGAACAAGGTGGAAGTAACTTCTCAGGTGGTCAAAGACAAAGACTTACTATTGCTAGAGCCTTAATGAAAAATCCTAAAGTTATAATATTAGACGATTCTACATCTGCAGTAGATACTACTACAGATGCAAAGATACAACAAGCTTTTAAAGAAGAATTAGGAGATATAACTACAATTATAATTGCACAGAGAATTTCATCAATTCAATATGCAGATAGAATTATGGTTATGCACAAAGGTGAAATTGAATCTTTTGGAAATCATGAAAGCTTATTAGAAAAATCTTCTATATATAAAGAAATCTATGAATCTCAAGAGAAAGGAGTTGTTGGAGAATAATGGAAAACAATAAATCTCACAAACAATTACGTCCAGATAATCCGTTAGAAACTATAAAAAGACTTTTTAGTTACTTTAAATTTAATAGTACTCTTTTCTTTTCTGGAATATTTTTTATCATTTTAGGATCTTTAGGACAAATATCTTTTAACTTTATGTTAAGTCCAGTTATTGACACATTAGTTGGAGATAGCGATATGGGTTTATTTATAAAATATCTTGTCATTATGGGTGTAATAGTAATATTCCTTACTTTAGGTGAATATTTAGGTAATTTATTTATGGTTAGATTAGCACAAAGTACTGTTCACAAAATTCGTGAAGACATGTTCTCTAATTTAGAACAATTACCTATCTCTTATTTTGATCAACATTCACATGGTGAGCTAATGTCAACCTTTACAAATGATATCGATATGCTTAATCAAGCTTTAGAGCAGAATGTATCTCAAATTATTAGAACAGTTATTACATTTGTTGGTACATTGTCTATGATGATATTTTTAAGCCCAATGCTTACTTTAGTTGTTGTAGCTATACTAATTGTAATGTATTTTACTATAAGATTTATTGGTAGCAGATCATCTAAAAATTTTCGTATTCAGCAATATACCTTAGCAGATATAAATGGATATGTAGAAGAAATGATGTCTGGTCAAAATGTAGTTAAAGTATTTAATTATGAAAATAGAGCTATTGATGAATTTAATCAAAGTAATGAAGAACTTCGTAATGCTAGTACTATGGCAGCTACTTATGGTATTATGCTTATGCCTGTTATGGGTAGTTTATCATATGTTCTTTATGCATTAGTATCTATATTTGGAGCATTCTTAGTAATAGCTGGAAGTTTAAGTGTAGGTAATATTGCTTCTTTCTTACAATATACACGAACAATCTCCAGACCTATTACTCAGGTCTCTAATCAACTTAATACCTTATTTGCTGCATTAGCTGGGGCAGAAAGGATATTTGGAATATTAGATGAAGAACCAGAAATAGATCAGGGTAATGTAAAAATTGAAATAGATTCTGAAACTAATAAGTCCTATTGGATAGTTCCAAAAGAAAATAATGAATATGAAAAAATTTCTGTTAAAGGATATATTGAATTTGATGATGTAGATTTTGGATATATTCCAGGGCAAAAAGTTCTAAAAAGTATTAATCTTTATGCTAAGCCTGGTCAAAAAATTGCTTTTGTAGGTTCTACAGGAGCAGGTAAGACTACTATTACAAATTTAATAAATAGATTTTATGAAATTAATAATGGTAGTATACTTTATGATGGTATAGATATTAAAAATATTAAAAAACATGATTTAAGAAGTACTATGAGTATTGTTCTTCAAGATGTTAATTTATTTGAAGGTACTATTGCTGATAATATTAGATATGGTAGACTAGATGCTACTGATGAAGAGGTAATTGAAGCTGCTAAATTAGCTAATGCTCATTACTTCATAACTCATTTAGCTAATGGTTATAATACTGTACTAACAACAGATGGAGAAAACCTATCTCAAGGTGAACGTCAGTTGCTATCTATTGCAAGAGCAGCAGTTGCTGATCCATATATATTAATTTTAGATGAGGCTACTTCTTCTGTAGATACTAGAACAGAAAGGCTTATCGAAGAAGGTATGAATAAATTAATGGAAGGTAGAACTACATTTGTAATTGCACATAGATTATCTACTGTTCGTAATTCTAATGCTATTATGGTACTTGAACAAGGTGAAATACTTGAAAGAGGAAATCATAACGAACTATTAGAACAAAAGGGACGATACTATGCATTAAATACTGGTACAGTAAAACTAGAATAAAGATAAAAAGCTCTCAAATGAGAGCTTTTTTTATTAATTCTTTCTTATATCTTCTAATATTTCATTCATTTGTTCATAGGTTAACATTCCTGATATTTGGCCTCTAGATATTCCTTCTTTATTAACAAAATGAGTAGTAGGTAATCCCATAGCTAAATAATCCATAGCTAAATCTCCTTCCTCATCTAATAAGACTTCAAAATCATATCCTCCATCTTCTATATAATCTTTAACTATAGGCTGTTCCTCTGCTACATTTACTCCTAATACTACTAAATCATCATTCTCATCATTTAATTTCTGTAGATCTGGCATTTCTTCGTCACAGAATCCACACCAAGTAGCCCAAAAATTAATAAATATTATCTTATCTTCATAATCACTTAATGATACCTCATCTCCCTCTAAATTATTTAATGTAAAATCTGGTAATTTTTCACCTTCCTCAATACTTACTCTAGGTCCATCTGTATTATCCTCTTTTGACAAGTCTTCTATATTCATATTGTCTTCATATTTTTTATCCTCTTCACTTTCCTTATTATCCTCAGTATTACTATCTTCTTTACTTATATCTTCTTGATCCTCAAATTTATTCTCTAGTACTAAAGGATCTTCCTTATTATCTTTATTTAAAGCATAATATGCTGCTCCCCCTAATGCTATTGATAGCACTAATATTATAATCAAATTCCTTACATTTTTGTTCATAACTATTCTCCTTTTCTATATCAACCATCTACTAATATTTATCACTTTATCAAAAAATACTAATAAGCCAAATATAACCATGATTAAACCACCTATTTTAGGTAAATAAATTAAAAATTTTTCTGTTCTATTCACTAAGTCTATAAATATATTTATGAAAAGTGCAGTTAATATAAAAGGAATTGCCATTCCTATAGAATATATTAGTAAAAGTATAACTCCTTTAGATACAGTATCTGTACCTCCAGCATATACTAATATTGATGCTAATACTGGACCAAAACACGGCGTCCACCCAGCAGCAAATGCCATTCCCATTAAAGTAGAACTAAACCAATTAGTAACTTTCTTAGGTGTTGATACCTGCCTTGTTCTATTTAAGAATCCTATATTAAATATTCCCATCATATTTAAACCAAAAAAAGTAATTAACAATCCACTAATTTTGGCAAAAATCTTTTTATTCCGTATAAAAACTTTCCCCATAAAACTAGCGGAAGTACCCATTATCACAAATATTATAGTAAATCCTATAATAAACCCTAAAGTTCTGGAAAGAGCAAGTAATCTTTTATCCTTTAAGTCTTCTTCCATAGTAACTCCTGTCAAATACATTATATAAGCAGGTATTAAAGGAATAATACATGGTGAAAAAAAGGATAGAAATCCAGCTGCTAAAGCGACTGTATAAGATATATTTTCAGTTAACAGATAAATCTCCCCCTTCAATAATTATAAATTGTTATAATCTTATACATACCCCCCTATACCATATTTAATACTTAATATTATAGTATATTCATAGAAATTGCAAAAATAGAAAAAGCAGATCTTTTAAAAGATCTGCTTTAAACCCTATTGTTATTTACTTTTAAATTTATTTATATCCTTGTTCTTTAGCTATAGCCTCGTCTTTTATTTCTTCTTTCATACCTTGTAACGATTCTTTTCTTCTTTTATTTTTTTCGATTAATTCTTTTCTTGTTTTTTCATCATCAGTTGCAGCTATCATATCTTCTGTTTCTCTATAATTTTTTATTGTATTATCAATATTGAACTGAATTCTATCTACATTATCTCTTCTATCATCTGGATTAGCTTTCTTATTCATTTAATTCTCCTCCTTATATATTTCTAGTTCTCTTTTATCTTATCTCTAATTTAAAAAATTACACTAGAAAAATATATTAATAAAGGATAATTTTAAATTTTTATTTATATTTAGTATTTTTATCTTATTAGTAAATTTACTCTTCCATATCAAAAGTAAACTTATGTTTTTTTCAAAAAGATCTAATATATACTAAACCCTTTCGTATCTATATATTATAAATTTTCCCTATCTATTATATTCAATCTTTCCACTCCATTCTCTCAGACCCAAAGTTCTAATCTGTAAAAGTTTTCCTAATCCTTTTTTTCATTTTAATCCTCTTATCTATACCTTTACATAGCACTATTTTATCAAATTTCTTAGTTTTTAATAAAATATTAGCCTTTTCTGATAAAATATGTAAATCTATGATAAAATAGAATAGAAAGGTCAAGAATATTGATATAATATGTTGAATTGTGGGTAATAGTAGTTTGTTAGATAAAAAAGAAGGTGATATAATATGTCGCAAAATATTAATGACCCAGTAAGAATGTATTTAAAGGAAATAGGCCAAGTTCCACTTTTAAGTAGAGAAGAGGAAGTTGATTTAGCTAAAAGAATTGAAGAAGGCGACGAAGAAGCAAAACTCCATCTTGCTCAAGCCAATCTAAGATTAGTTGTTAATGTTGCCAAAAAACATATTGGTAGAGGTATGTCATTTTTAGATTTGATTCAAGAAGGTAATCTTGGTCTTATGAGAGCTATTGAAAAGTTCGATTATAAAAAAGGGTATAAATTTTCTACCTATGCTACTTGGTGGATAAGACAAGCAATAACGAGAGCTATCGCAGACCAGGGTAGAACTATCAGGGTTCCTGTCCATATGATTGAAAATATTAACAAATTGCTAAGAATTCAAAGACAATTAGTACAAAATCTAGGTAGAGAACCTACTCCAGAAGAAATAGCTAAACTTATGGATATGGACAAAAAGAAGGTTGTAGATATTATGAAAGTTGCTGAAAGACCAGTATCTTTAGAAACACCTATAGGTGAAGAAGAAAGTCAATTAGGTGACTTTGTTGAAGATGAAAATCTAGAAACCCCAACAGAATCAATTTCTCATATTATGCTAAAACAGGGATTACTAGATGTTTTAAATACATTGACTCCTAGAGAACAAGAGGTTTTAATTTTAAGATTTGGTTTAGATGACGGAAGCCCTAGAACTTTAGAACAAGTTGGAAATATGTTTGATCTTACTAGAGAACGAATCAGACAAATTGAAGCTAAAGCTCTTCAAAAACTAAGACATCCAAGTAGAAGTAAAAAAATTAAAGATTTCTTAGATTAAATAGTTTTAATTATATTAAAGAAGACAAGATAAATATTTGTCTTGTCTTCCTATTCTTTAATTTATTATTCATGGAATTCTATTTCTATTTCTAATTCTTTTCCCTCTCTATTTATTTTTAGAATTGATTTATCTCCTACTTTATATCGATATAATATTTTTCTTAAATCTGTCATATTACTTACTAACTCTTCATCAATCTCAGTAATTATATCTCCATATTGTAGTCCTGAATTTACTGCTGGAGAATTAGGCATTAATCCTACAACCACTACTCCATCTTCTATATCTAAACTAATATTTTCTTGTTTTTCATATATATCTAAATTTACTCCTTCAAGTCCAATATATACATTATTAAAACTACCTTCTTCTATGACTTCATTTACTATAGGCTTAACTAAATTAATAGGAATAGAAAAACCTAATCCTTCTCCTGATTTGATTTTAGCAGTATTAATCCCTATTATTTCTCCTTTATAATTTAAAAGAGGACCACCACTATTTCCTGGATTTATGGAAGCATCTGTTTGGATTAAATCTTCTATCTTATGAGATTCATCTACTTTTATAGATCTATTAAGTCCACTAATTACTCCAGATGTTAAAGATCTTTGAAAGTCTAGACCAAGAGGATTACCTATTGCTACTGCTAATTCTCCTACTTCTAAACTATCAGAATCTCCTAACTTAGCAGGTTGGACATTATTTACATCAGCTTTTATCACTGCTAAATCTAATATTGGATCAACCCAAAGTACATTTCCTTCTTCTATATCTCCATCTTCAAATAACACATTTATACTTTCAGCTTTTCCATCTCCTATTACATGAGAATTAGTAAGAATATATCCATCACTATCTATTATTACTCCTGAACCTAATCCCTCTGAAGGTCTTTCCCACAACCATTCTTTCTCCATTACTATTGTAGTAATTCCTACTACTGAACTCATATTTCTTTTAGCTATTTCTGTTACTAATGATATATCCTCCTTATATTCTTCTATATCACCCCAGTGTGGCTGAATACTATTATCTTTTGTATAGACCTCAGGTATAGGTAGGATCTTTCCATATAGATAATTAGGTGCTATATATATAGCTATTAATCCACCTATAATTCCTGATATTATAGCTATAGTTATATATGAGAAAATTCCTCTATTTTTAGACTTTCTATTATAATTTCTATAGCTATTCATACTACTACCTCCTGATTATATCTCGAAGACCTCTGTAGCTTTATTTCTATGAGATAGTCCTAAATTAATATATTTATCTACATCTAATCCCTGATCTATTAAACTTTTTCTAACAGTATCAAAAGCTAATTCTGGCACATTATTATCTTTACTTAAATGAGCTAATAAGACTACTTCTCCATTCTCATTTAATACATCTCCTAATATTCTACCTGCATCATCATTAGAAAGATGCCCTTCTTCACTCATAATTCTTCTCTTTAAATGCCAGGGATATAATCCTTCTCTCAACATAAATAAATCATGATTAGATTCTAAAAGATATAAATCTGAATCTTTAATTTTACTTATCATTTCATTATTTATCCATCCAGTATCTGTTACTATACTAATCTTAGTATTTTTATAATATATTATAAATCCAACTGGTTCTAATGCATCATGAAATACTTTTATAGGATATATACTTATATCTCTCATTTCAAAAAAGTCTTCTGTTTTAAAAATTTTTATATTTTTTTCTTTTATTTTTCCAATACGCTTTTCCATTCCTAACCAAGTCTTTTCATTTGCATATATAGGTAGGTCAAATCTTCTTGACAATACTCCTACTCCTTTTATATGATCTATATGTTCATGAGTTACAAATATTCCATTTAAGCTTGTAGGACATACTTCTATCGAGGATAATAATTCTTCTACTCTCTTACCGCTAAATCCTGCATCTATTAAAATTCTACTATCATTTGTTTCTACATATTGACAATTTCCGCTACTTCCACTTGATAGTGAACTGAATTTCATTTTCACTTTTATTCCTCCAATTTAATTCTACTCACTATATTATATCATATTGGACAAACTTAAAAATTATATCAGTTTAATCATATTAATCATAAAAATAACTGATACTATATATCGATATAATAGTATCAGTTATTTCATCTTTTTACACTATCTGGTCCATTATCCATAATCCCTTTTACTTCTCCTATTGTAAATACTTGATCTTTGTCATTACTTATAGTTTATTTTATAAATCATCATTATTATCTGTATCCTCAAAAGTACATCCAGTTAATATTACTAAAAATATTATAATCATAATTGTAAAATAGTACATTCTTTTCATAGGAGCACAATTCTAACTTCGATAAGACTCATCTTCAAGCCCCTCAGTTCTTATTGTTGAAGGATCATTCTTATCTTCTGTTTCTACACCTATATCTTCCTTTATATTCGAAGGGAGATCTTCTGCATCCTCTAGTTGAATATTTCCTACATCAGGTATATTATCCTTATTTTCCTCAAAAAAATCTTCTATTTCTTCTCTCGGTCTAAATATACCATCTTCACCTAATATATAATTATCTTTATATTCTGGATCTACTAAAAGTAGAAGTCTACCATTTTGCACCTCATTGTAATAATACTTTTTTTCGTCCTTCTCTAATCCTAACCTTCTAAATGCATCATATATAGATTCTTCCCCTTGCAAAAAGCTTTTAAACCTTTCAAAAATAGAATGATCTTCCTCTTTAATAATTACATCCGTATATCCCTTTAACATGGACACATTATCTTCTTCCTGAGTTATAACATACATATCTTCTTCCTTGTAACCGAGGTCTTTTAGTTCATTAATTCGATGGATTACCTCCATATCATTATTTAAAACTTCAAATTTTTTATTTAGCATATTAATCACCCTTTCATATATCCATATATAGGATTCAATACCCTTAATTTTAAAAATATAATCATAAACTTAGATATAAAAAAGTAGTAAACTTAAAAGTTTACTACTTTAATCAATATAATTATTTGGATCTTGATAAACACCATTTTTTATAACTTCTAAATGAAGATGTGGTCCTGTAGATCTACCTGTATTACCTACATTTGAGATATGTTTATCTTTTGCTACCTTCTGACCTACCTCTACATGAATTGCACTACAATGTGCATATCTAGTTTTATATCCATTACCATGGTCAATTTCTACCATGTTCCCATAAGACCCTTTTTCTCCTGCAAAAGATACTGTTCCACCATCAGCTGCTTTAATAGCAGTTCCATGAGGAGCTGCTATATCTAGACCTCTATGCATTCTACCCCATCTTCGTCCATAGGGAGAAGATATACGACCTCTGGTAGGCATTGTAAATTCTCCTGTAGCTACAGTCTTAGGTATCTCTTTAGTTCCTTCTACTATAACTTCGTCTATAGGCTCTTTATCTGTCTTTTTACTTAATATTTTTTCTTCTACTAAAATTCCATTATGTTTTATTTCATTAGATACTATTTTATTTTTTCCATTTGATCCTTTAACTTTAGTTTTCTTTTCATTTTTATACATATTATCATCTTTTTCTTTTACAATATTATATTCTATGTCTTCATTATATTTTATTTCTTCTATAGTTTCTAAAGTTAATTTTGATTTAGGTAAAATTAACTTTACTTCACTTCCTGGTTTTAAATCAGTAGTATCTATATCCTTATTAGCTTTTTCTAAATCTTTTACAGAAGTATCATATATTTCTGCAATAGTTGCTAAGCTTTCACCTGCCTCTATTTTATGTGTTTTTATTTCTTCTCCACCTGTCTTAATATATTCTATTAATTCCTTCTCTTCGGAGATATCTTTTGGTATAACCTTGGTTTTACTTATCTCTACTTCTTCTAAAAACTTAGATTCTTTTACCTTCCTATCTTTATCTAACTTTTTTAGATATGATTCTTCTATCTTATTTATAATCTCCTGTGCTTCCTCTTCTGATTTTAGTACACCTACTTCTTCATCATTAACATTTATGGCATATCCTTCTATTATAAATTCTACTTTATCTTGTATTGCTTTGGCTAGTTCTTGTTTAGACGATATTCTTTCTTCTTTAGCATACACCGATTCAAATTTAAGATCTTCTTCTAAACTTGCTTTAGCCTCATATTCTTCAGATACATCTTCTTTGATTATATTTATAATTGAAATAGCTTCATCCTTATCCCTTACTAAACCTAAAAACTCTTTACCTATATAGACTTCTACAGCTCCGTTTTTAACCTTATTGATTTTATAACCAGTATATCCTAGACCTATTATTACGAATATCATAAATATAGATAGAATCTTCTTAAATTTTCTTCTATCTATATATGCAGATTTATCTTGTTCATCAGTTCTATCTTTATATAAGTTTTTTGATCTATTATTCTCTAATTTTTTATTATTTTTAGATTTAGAGATTAAATGATCTTTATCTTTCACAGTTAATTTACCTCCCATTTAATCCATCCTAATTATAAATTATTGTAACCATTTTGTAACCATTTTATTATAACATATAGGTTTTAAATTACAAATAATGATCTTAGTACTATATAATGTATATTATTATTGTTTTTTAAAAAAATATTCATATTTCTATTTTTTACCTTTAATAGTATTAAAAATAAAAATTCTAATATTAGTTTAAACTAATATTAGAATTTTTATTTTTTCTGTATATAATAGGTAGCTTATAACCGGCCATTGTGAAATCTAAAATTTTTCCACCTGATAGTATCTCTCCATCTAAGTTAAAGTATATATCTTCCTCTGAGATTATTCTTATATTTTTTGCTTTATACGTAGATACGTATTTCCTATATTTAATATGGTTACCTTTAAATATAGTAGGAAATAAAAATAAGATAAAGAGTTTATTTACATTTTTTACCAAACATAAATCTAAATAATCATCTAACAATCTAGCATTAGGTAAGACTTTTAGACCTCCCCCATAGAATTTTCCATTTCCAGCAGCTAATAATACTACCTTCTCTTTATACCTTTTTCCATTAATCTCTAATACTACTTCCTTTTTCCTAAATCTTATTAAAGTTATTAAGACACCTAAGATATAAGCTATATTACTTTTTATACGAGTCTTTATCTTCTTTGTTATATGAACTACTTCAGCGTCAAATCCAAAACTTGCAATATTTAAAAAGGGATATCCATTAATAATTCCTATATCTACATTTCTCATCTTACCATTAACTATACAATCTATAGCATCTAAAGGATCTAATGGTATATTTAAACTACGACTTAAATCATTTCCTGTACCACCAGGTAGAATACCTAATACACCAAATTTTCTATTTATTAGTCCTTTAGCTACTTCATTTACCGTTCCATCTCCTCCTACAGCTATAACTTTATAATGGGGACTATTTTGTACAATCTCTATAGCTTCCTTAGATCTAGTAGTTAGTATAATATCATAAGATAGTTTATGTTCTTCCATTGACTTTTCTATCAGAGCTTTTAGATCTTTAGCACGTCCTCCTCCTGCAGTTGGATTTATTATAAATAATAATTTATCCATGAACCTTACTCTTTATCGCTCTATCTATAGCTAAGATCTCTTCTTCAGAGAGAGGTGTATTGCTTGTACCATTCTTAATTGCTTTACTATAAATTACATTACCATTTCTTCCATAAATACTAGTAAGAACAAACCCATTTTTCCATCCATCTAATAATGCAATAGAAAAACTTAATTCACTTCCTATATCATCAAATGCATTATATTTTATAAATCCAACTTTACGTATTGCAAAATCTAATCTAATCTTAATATCAGAAATATTTGTTTCCATTTCACTCATATCACTATTCATATTATTTACATTTTTATTTATATTACTTAATAATTCTTCTATATTTATATCTTTACTTCCATTTAATAGTTTATTATATCTCTTAATAGATTTATTAGTTTTATATATATATATTATAAATAAAACTAATAAAAATACGAGACCTATGGCAAGCCCCAGAACTATTTCAACTGTATAATTGTCTATTATTTCTTTTATAAATTCTATAATTTCCATTAGTTTCCCTCTATTATATTGATTTTGTTATTTTTTTTATGGCATAAATAGCCTGATCTATTTCATCATAAGTATTGAATATTCCAAAGCTAAATCTTACTGTCCCTTGTTCAAATGTACCAATAGTTTCATGGCCAAGTGGTGCACAGTGCATACCTGGTCTAACAGCAATATTATATTCTTCATCTAATATATATGCAATCTCTGAAGAATCTTTATCATTAATATTTATAGATACTACTGAAGCTTGCTTTTTTATATCTAAAGGTCCATATACTTCTACTCCATTTATTTTAGTAACTTCATCAATAAAGTACTTTGTTAGATCTTCTTCATACTTACGAATATTATCTATACCCTTATCTAAGATATATCTTATTCCTGCTCCAAGTCCAATTATTCCAGGAGCATTTGTAGTTCCACTCTCATATTTATCAGGTTTTGTATCCGGTTGCTCCAGTGAATCAGAACGACTTCCAGTTCCACCCTGAAACACTGATTGTAAATCTATACCTTCTCTTATATATAATCCTCCTGTACCTTGAGGACCTAAGAGACTTTTATGTCCTGGAAATGCTAATATATCGATATTCATCTTCTCTACATCAATATTATATACTCCTGCTGATTGAGCAGCATCTACTAGATAGTATATATTATTATCTTTCGCAATTTCCCCAATTTTTTCAATAGGCATAATACTGCCTGTTAAATTAGATATATGTGTCACTACTATTAATTTAGTATTAGGTTTTATAGCAGCTTCAATATCAGATGGATCTACTAAGCCTGAAGAATCTGCTTTTACTATAGTTGATTCAACATCCTTTTTCTCCAAATGTTTTATTGGTCTTAAAACTGAATTATGTTCCATACTTGTAGTGATTACATGGTCTCCTGGTTGTAAAACTCCCTTAATCCCTAAATTCAAACTCTCCGTACCGTTAAATGTAAACACTATATTCATAGGATTTCCTGTATTAAATAATTTTGAAATTAATTCTCTAGTTTCAAAAATGTCTCTGCCTGCTTTTAATGCTAATTTGTGTCCAGATCGTCCTGGATTTGCTCCATATTCTTTCATTACTTTCATAACTTCCTCATACACATTGTCTGGTTTAGGAAAAGATGTTGCTGCATTATCAAAATATATCATATAAACACCTCCATAATAATTACCTACCTTATCATTATACTAATTTGTGAAGATTTTTACAATAAAAAAGAAGCTTTAAAGCTTCTTTTTTATAGTCTAGAATATACAATCTTTAATAATTCTTCTTTTAATTGTTCTGACTCTTTCATTATGGAATCTACTTGTTTTTGTATGTCCTCTCTATATGATTCATCTTTTATACTCGTTAAATTAATCCTTACATTTAATAATGCTCCCTCTACCCCAACTTGTGCTAATAATATTCCTACGCCTACATCTGTAATAGCATTTTCATTACCGTATTGAGCAAATACATCTTGAAGTTTTAAAACTTCTAAACATTCTTCAGCACATCCTAAAGGTACTTCTAAAGCTTTTTTATATCCTTCTTGAATAGCTTTAGATCTTGCTTCTTTCTCTTCTTTCGTTTCTTTAGGCATTTTAAATGCTTCCATTACACCATCAAATGCTGTTGAGTCTTCATCTACCATCTTATTTAATATTTCTATTTTTGTTTGTAATTCTTCAAAGTTTTCTTCCATCTTTTCTTTAATATCTGATGATAGTTCTTCATAGGACTTTTTTCCAAAACTTAAATTTCCTACCATACTAATTAAAGCTGTTCCTAAACCCCCTGCATATGCTGATACACTTCCACCTCCTGGCGTTGGGCTACCACTTGCTGCCTCTAAAATAAAATTCTCCAAAGTTTTTTCAATTAACAAAAAAGCCACCTCCAAGTTATTTTGTATATCTCTTTATAATTAAATGTTCCACGTGGAACATTAATTAGTTAGTATATCAAATATTCTAGCTAAATCTTCTTCACTATAATATTCTATTTCTATTTTATTAGACTTATTTCCTTCCACTAAATTTACTTTAGTTCCTAAAGAACTCATAAGTCGATCCTCAATATCTAAAACATAGGGATCTTTTACTACCTTTTTCCGAGGTTTTTTTTCTTCCTTTTTGCTTTTCTTTAATTCTTTTTCAGTATCTCGAACATTTAAACCTACTTCTATAATCTTATTAGCCATTCTTATTTGTTCTTCTTTATCTTTAATACCTAATAATACTTTTCCATGTCCTATAGTTAATCTACCATTATATAAGTGTTCTATAACTTTTTCATCTAAATTTAGTAATCTTAAACTATTAGTAATATAAGATCTACTTTTACCTATAGCATTAGCTAATTCATTCTGTTTAAGATTAAAATCCTTCATTAATTGGTCATATGCCATAGCTTCCTCTATAGGATTTAAGTCTTCCCTTTGTATATTTTCTATTAATGATAATTTAGCAGCATCTTCACTATCTGCTTCTATTATAATAGCTGGTATCTTTTTTAGATCAGTTAATTTAGTTGCTCTATATCTTCTCTCACCAGCTATTATCTCATATCTATCTTCTTTCTTTCTTAATAAGATAGGCTGTATAATTCCATGGATTTCTATTGATTTAGCTAAATCTGCCAACATTCCACTATCGAAATCTTTTCTAGGTTGATCCTCTTTAGCTATAATATTTTCTAATGGAATATTTTCTATATGATTCTGTTCTATTTTTTCTTCATCTTTAATTATAGAATCTACAGCAACATTATCTCCTAATAAAGCAGATAAGCCTTTACCTAATCCTCTCTTTTTTGTACTCATATAGATCAACTCCTTAAAATAATCCTTCTATTCATATTCTAATAGTTCTAGAAATTCTTCTGCTAAATCTTTATAGGCTTCAGCCCCTCTAGATTTCTTATCATAATCTATAACAGATAATCCATAGGATGGTGCTTCGGCTAATCTCACATTACGTGGTATTATACTAGTATATACTTTCCCCTTAAAGAAAGATTTTACTTCCTCAACTACTTGTATAGAGAGGTTAGTTCTACCATCAAACATACTTAAAACTACCCCCTCAATTGCTAAATCAGGATTAAACCCTCTCCTCACTAAATTAATAGTTTCAAATAACTGACTTACTCCTTCTAAAGCATAATATTCACATTGAATAGGTATAATTACACTGTGAGAGGCTATAAGTCCAATTACACTTAATATCCCTAAAGATGGTGGACAATCAATAAAGATAAAGTCATATTCATCTTGTAAATCTATTACCTTATCTCTCAATAACAATTCCCAATTAGACTCTATAGCTAATTCAATTTCTAATCCTGCTAATTGGTTATTTGCTGGTACTATATCTACATTTTCTGCAGAGGAACTATGTATAGCATCTTTAAGTGGCATATCTAAAGCTAATACATCATATATTAAATTTTCAACATCATCTTTTTCAATACCTAAGCCACTACTTGCATTACCCTGTGGATCTAAATCTATTAATAAAATTTTTTTATCCATAAGTCCAAGTCCTGCAGCTAAATTTATACTAGTAGTAGTCTTTCCCACTCCACCTTTTTGATTAAAGATAGAGATTATCTTCCCCATCCTTTCACCTCAAATCTTTAGTATTTTATCTCTACTAAACCTCTTGATAACTTATCTCATAATAAAAGTCTAAAATAAATTTTAATATATTTTATAATCTATTAAATTGTTTTAGATAAGCTTTTCATATCTCCTTACTATAAGGGTATGAAATTTCTATATTAGTATTATATATTACTTTAGTTTATATTAATTAATATTTTTATTCTTTCTAATAATTATAGTATATCATAATATGACTACTTATCTAATGTTTTTTATGAATTTATAAAATAATATAGAAAAAAGTATAAAAAACAGAAATGTTCCACGTGGAACATTTCTGTTTTTTATACTTTTGGAATTTTAATTACTACTTCTACATGATCATCTTTGTCAATTTCTTTATAATCTGCATTTATTCCAAATTCCTTTATAGCCTTATATGCTTTCTTCAAGGTATTTAAATAAATCCTCACATTTATTAGAGATTTAATATTTTGTTGTGGTGGTTCTTCTCCATCTTTTTTATCTTTTTCATCTTCTTCTCTTAAATCACTTAGGATATCTTCAACTACTTCTTCTGTATTACTAACATTTAAATTATTATCTAATACTTGATCTAATACTGCATATCTTAATTCATCATCAGGCAACTTTAACAGTACCCGTCCATGCCTTTCCGTCAAGTCTTTTTCTATTAATGTTTTTTGTAAATCTTCAGGTAGTTTTAATAATCTAATTTTATTGGCAATAGTAGATTGAGATTTTCCGATCTTTTCTGCTAATTCTTGCTGTGTGAAACTATGATCCCTTATCAAGTTATGATAACCTTCCGCCTCTTCAATGAAGTTTAAATCTTCCCTTTGTAAATTTTCTATTAATGCCATCATTGCAGATTCTTTATCTCTAAAATCAACAATTATTACTGGGATAGTTTCAAGTTCTGCTAATTCTGAGGCCCTTAATCTTCTCTCCCCTGCCACTATTTCATAGCTATCATTAGATAATTGCCTAACACTTATAGGTTGGATAATTCCGTAAGATTTTATAGATTGAGATAATTCTTCTAAGGCCTTTTGATCAAAATTCCTCCGTGGTTGGTAGGGGTTTGGCTTAATAGCTGTAATTGGTAAATACTTTATCTCTGTCTGTAATGCCATATCATTACACCTCTCCTTATAGACTTTATATATATATTCTATGTTAAAGATGTTATTTCCTTCTTTATTTCCCAACACATTTACAACAAATTCCCACACATTATAATGGTTTTTTTCTCGGTTTTCCACCACCTCTAGGATATTTTGTCGGAGTTTCACGAATTTTTTCGATAACTAGCAAAGAATGTTCTATATCACTTTGAGGTATATTAATTATTTTTTTATCTATTAACTTTCCCCCTAATATTTGTATAGACCTTTGAGCTTCTTTTAATTCTTGATCTATATCTGGACCTTTCATAGATATGAAATATCCTCCTAGTTTTACAAAAGGGATACAGTACTCACATAATGTATCTAATGATGCTACAGCTCTTGAAATACAAATATCATATTTTTCTCTATATCTTTCAGTTCTACCTAATTCTTCTGCTCTTCCATGAATAGCATCAACACCTTCAAGCTCTAATGAAGAAATAACTTCCTTTAAAAAAGTTATCCTTTTATTTAAACTATCCATTAAAGTTACCTTTAAATCATTATTAATTAGTTTTAAAGGTAAGCCCGGAAATCCACCTCCTGTGCCTATATCTATTATCTCTTTTTTACCATCCAAAATATTTAATAGATAAGGAGTCAAACTATCTAAGAAGTGTTTAACTACTATTTCTTCATCTTCTATTATAGCTGTAATATTTATCTTAGTATTCCATTCTTTTAATAATTCTTTATATATTCTAAACTTTTCCAAACTATCATCATCTAAATCTATTCCTAATTCCTTCGATCCATCTATCAATATTTCTGAATTAACCATTATGTTTTTCATTCCTTTTTCTATGTTCTAAATGTATTATTAATACATTTATATCTGAAGGCGAGACTCCAGAAATTCTCGAAGCCTGACCTACTGATTCTGGTTTAATCTTAGTTAGCTTTTGTAATGCCTCATTACTTAAGCTTTTTACCTTAGTATAATCAAAATCTATTTCTAATCTTCTATTTTCTAACTTTTTAAACTGTTCTACTTGTCTCATCTGCTTTTTAATATAGCCTTCATACTTAATCTGAGTTTCAACTTGTAATTTAATCTCTCTTAATAAATCTTTCCTATCAGGATCTAGAGCTTCTACAACTTCGTAATTTAATTCTGGTCTTCTAATTAATTCATAAACTGTAGTAGGTGTCGTTATAGTAGTAGTATTTAAATCTTTTAATATACTATTATTATCTTCTGTAGGATTAACATCTATACCTTTTAATCTCTCTAATTCATTTTTAACTGCCTCTTCTTTTTCTAAAGTTAGCTTATATCTTTCTTCAGATACTAGACCTAATTCATAACCTTTTTTAGTTAATCTTAGATCAGCATTATCTTGTCTTAGTGTTAATCTATATTCTGCTCTAGATGTCATCATTCTATAAGGTTCTTCCGTTCCCTTAGTTACTAAATCATCTATTAATACCCCTATATATCCTTCTGATCTATTTAATATAAATGGTTCTTTTCCTTTAACATTTTGTACAGCATTAATTCCTGCCATTAAGCCTTGTGCTGCTGCCTCTTCATATCCTGAAGAGCCATTTATTTGTCCAGCAAAAAATAAATTAGATATATCTTTATGTTCTAGATTTCTCTTTAATATTGTAGAATCTATAGAATCATACTCTATACCATGTCCTGGCCTCATAAATTTAACATCTTCTAATCCTATAATAGTCTTATACATTTCCATTTGTACTTCTTGTGGAAGTGTCGAACTTGCTCCTTGTACATACATCTCTTTAGTGGTTATCCCTTCTGGTTCTATAAAAATTTGATGAGTCTTTTTATCTGCAAATCTTACTACTTTATCTTCAATAGATGGACAATATCTAGGTCCTACACCTTCTGCATCCCCAGAATACATAGGAGATCTATTTAAATTCTCTCTAATAATTTTGAGAGTATCATCTGTAGTATGTGTTAAATAACATGGTTCTTGTTTTATATCAAACTTTTTACCCATATTTAAAAATGAAAATGGTATAATTTCTTTATCTCCTGGTTGTATTTTCATCATTGAAGTATTTATACTGTCTCTATGAACTCTTGCAGGTGTTCCTGTTTTTAATCTTCTTAATTTAAATCCTTTTTCTTCTAAAGAGTCAGACAGGATATTAGATGGATGTCTACCATCTGGTCCTGACGAATAATTTACTTCTCCCATAAATATTCTACCTCTTAAATATGTTCCAGTAGCCAAAATTACAGCTTTCCCACTATATATTCCACCTGTTCTTGTCAAAACTCCCTTTACAGTACTATCTTCTATTACTAAATCTATAACTTCTCCCTCAGATAATGTTAAATTAGATTCATTTTCTAACACTTTTTTCATTTCTGTATGATAAGCCTTTTTATCAGCTTGTACCCTTAGGGAATGTACTGCAGGACCTTTTGATGTATTTAACATCTTACTTTGAATGAAAGTCTTATCTATATTCAGAGCCATCTCTCCGCCTAAAGCATCTATCTCCCTCACTAAATGACCTTTACCTGTACCACCTATATTTGGATTACATGATAATGCTACAATAGAATCTAAGCTCATAGTTAATACTAAAGTCTTTAATCCCATTCTACTACTAGCTAAAGCAGATTCAACACCTGCATGTCCAGCTCCTATAACTATTACATCATATTCTCCTGCATTAAAATGTTTCACTTCTTTCATATATATTACCCTTTCTAATAAGCTAAATTTTTATTTAAATTTACTTAATCTCTTACAAAATTATTATAGAGACAAGCGATTACTTATGAGGTAATTTTCCTTATGGAATAACCTTCCTTATAATAATTTTGCTAATTAATATTAAAGTATAATTAAAAAAAGTAGTTTCTATTTTCCTATACAAAACTCAGAAAATATCTTATCTAAAATATCTTCTCCTATAGTATCTCCTGAAATCTCACCTAAATTTTCCCAACAATCTCTTAAATCGACTTCTATACAATCTAAAGGCATTTCTATACTTATATCTTCTATTACACTATTAATATTTGTTAATGATTTTTCCAATTGATTTTTATGTCTAATATTAGTAATGACTATATCTGATTCACCTTTTATTTCTCCTGAGTAAAACATATCCTTAATACTTTTTTCTAACACATCTATACCTATACCCTCAGTTATAGAAGTGTTTATTATATTATCTACTTGAACTAAATCTTGGAAATCTTCTATAGAATATCTACTAGGAAGATCTGTCTTATTTATTATTAATAAAGATTGTTTATCTTTAATTAAATCAATTATTTTATGATCTTCATCAGTTAAATCTCTAGACCCATCAAATACAGCAATTATTAGATCTGCATTTCTCACTGTTTCTTTTGCTTTATTTACTCCTATTTTTTCTACCGCATCATCAGTATCTCTAATTCCTGCAGTATCTATAATCTTTAATGGAATACCATCAATATTTGCATATTCTTCAATAATATCTCTAGTAGTTCCTGGTATATCTGTAACTATGGCACGATTTTCTCTTAGTATAGCATTTAATAAAGATGATTTCCCTACATTTGGCTTACCAAGGATTACAGTATTAATTCCATCTCTTAATACCTTTCCTCTATCAGCTGTAGATAAAAGTTTATTTATTTCATTTTCTACTATTAAAGCATCATCTTTTAATTCATTAAATGTTACATCTTCAATATCCTCATCTGGAAAATCAATAGATGCTTCTACATGAGCCATCATAGAAAGGAGAATATCCCTTATTTCATTGACCTTATTTGCTAAACTTCCCTCTAATTGATCTAAAGAAACTTTATAACTTTCGTCTGTTTTTGATTTAATTATATCTATAACTGCTTCAGCCTGAGATAGGTCTAATCTTCCATTTAGAAAAGCCCTCTTAGTAAATTCTCCTGCCTCTGCCATCCTTGCTCCCTGACTTAATAACAATTCTAATGTTTTTTTAACTGAAATTATTCCTCCATGACAATATATTTCCACCATATTTTCCCTAGTATAGGTATATGGCCCATTCATATAAGTGATTAATACTTCATCTATTATTTTATGATCTTCATCTATTATATGTCCATAGTTTAATTTTTTATTTTCTCCTTCATTTAAACTATTACCATTAACCCCTTTAAATACTTTATTCCCTATATCTATAGCATCTTTTCCACTTAATCTAACAATTCCAATACCTGCTTCCCCTACTGCTGTAGATATAGCTACTATTGTATCTGACATTTCCTTCACCTCATTCACTCTTCCTACTATATTCTAATTATTGTACTATCTAGTGTCAACTAAATTATCTATCTTATTTTTTAATAAATAAAAGCCTCTGATTTAATTAAAATCAATAGGCTTCTAACAGTCTTCATATATTATTTTAAATCTATTATTTAGATTGGATAATTACTTTTCTATAAGGGTCTTCCCCTTCACTATAAGTCTTGACCTTCTTATGACTTTGTAAAGTAGAATGTATAATTCTTCTTTCATAAGGATTCATAGGTTCTAATTTAACTGGTCTCTTTCTATATATTGCTTTATCAGCCATCTTCATAGCTAATCTACGAAGAGTAGCTTCTCTTTTTTTCCTATATCCACCTATATCAATTACTATCCTTATATATTTTGAACTATTTTTATTTACAGATAAACTAACTAAATATTGTATAGCATCTAAAGTACTTCCTCTTTTACCAATTAGTATTCCTTTATTTCTTGAATCTACATCCTTAATCTCTATATATATAACATTATCTTCCATTTTTATATCATTAGATGCTTCTATATCCATTGATTTATATATTCTTTTTAAAAAATCGTCAGCTATTTCTATCGGATCATTTGTAACAGTAACCTTTACTTTAGCTTCTTTAACACCTATTAATCCAAAGAATCCTTTACTATCTTCTTCTAGTATTTCAATTTCTACATCTTCTTCTGATACATCTAATTCTATCAACGCGTCTTCTATAGCATCTTCTACAGTTTTAGATTGTTTAATAACATATTTCATATATTATTCTTCCTCCTTGATTTTACCCAAAGACCTATTAGATATTAAATGTTGTACAATTGTAAAAGTATTACTAATAACCCAATATAATGCTAAACCTGCTGGAAAATTCCTAGCTGATATAAATATCATAATAGGTAAAAAATAACTCATCGTTTTTTGTGTTGATGCTGCTTGAGAATCTGCATTAGGTGGTGCCATTACTTTACTTTGAAAATATGTTGTTAATGCAGCTAACAAAGGTAATCCCCATAAATTTGGATCTGGATTATCAAGATTTGTTATCCATAACAAAGTTTTATTCATAGATTCATAAAATCCTGGATCTGTAAAAGCATATTTAGTTGGCTCCCTAAATAATGCTAAAAATGCAAAAAGTATAGGCATCTGAATTAATAAAGGTAAACATCCAGCAGCTGGATTAAAATTATGTGTCTTATATAATTCTTGAAGTTTTGCCTGCTGAGTCTGCGGGTCATTCTTATACTTAGTTTGTATTTCTTGCATCTGTGGTTGTAATTCACTCATCTTTTTTGTTGAATTAATTTGTTTTATATTTAATGGTAGTATTAATAATTTAAATACTATAGTTGTAATAATTATTGACATTGCATAAAAAGAAAAAATCTCTGGCTCGGCACCTATATTAGACACTAAATTATATATAAATCTTAATAGTCCACCTAATATATTGCCTAGAAATGCCATCATATATTAACCCCCTATCATTTAAGCGGGTCATATCCTCCCTTATGAAACGGATTACATTTTAATATTCTTTTAATAGTTAAATATGTTCCTTTAATAAATCCATATTTCTCATATGCTAGTAAAGAATATTCCGAACAAGTTGGATAAAACCTGCAACTCTTCCTTGTTAATAAATGTTTTGAAATAACATTTTGATAAAATTTAATAATTGAAATAGCAATCTTAGTCATAATATTCACCTATTTTTAAAGACTCTTGCCATTTTCATAATATGAACCATGGATGATTCTAATTCCTTATAGGACAAATTAACAGTATTTTTTTTACATATAAATATTAAATCATATCCTTCCTTAATATCAGAATAATTTAGTCTATATATTTCTTTCATTCTTCTTCTAAGTCTATTTCTTGTTACAGCATTCCCAACTTTTTTTGTAATGGTATAACCAACTCTCGTTTTCTTTAACTTATTTCTTTTTACATACAATACTAAATTTCTATTCCAATAGTTTTTTCCATGATCATAAATTTTCCTAAACTCTATATTTTTTCTCAATCGATATCTTTTCTCCATAAGTTCTCCTTACTAATTAGTACATATTAATAAAAAGGCCACCAATCAGCGGCCTAAGCAGATAATCTTTTTCTACCTTTTCTTCTTCTATTTCTTATAACTCTTCTACCTGATTTTGTTTTCATTCTTTTTCTAAAACCATGTTCTTTTTTTCTCTGTCTTTTTTTGGGTTGATATGTTCTTTTCATTAAGCCCACCTCCTTAATTCTATCCGTATATAAATATAGAGTTATCTACAAGCAAAATAAATACTACTATTGATTATATTTATTTACACATGCTATGTCAAGATTTTTAAGTATCTTACAGTTTATTTTAAGTTATTAACAATATGTTTATCTTGTGGACTATTTTGATTGAATAAATAATAAAATTTTGATATTATTAAAGAACATGTGGATACTTTGTTATTAAAGTAAAATAACATAACTTATACACAGTTTGTGGATTAATTGTGTATAAGTTATAATTTTTTCACTATATTTTTTATTAAAACCATTATTAAGCCAATTATTATACACAATTTCTCATTAACACTCTTGTGGATACTATGTAAATTTTATATTTTTCTTTTTATTCTCAAGAGTTTGTTAATATTTTTATTCACAAATTAATTTATATTTTTCTATAAAATATTTACTATATTATTATATCTTATTTGTTGATAAATATGTTGATAATTATTTATTTTTTAAAAAACTTTAAAACTTAGTAAGGGGGTCAAATATGTCTTCAAATTTAGATAATATTTGGAATAAAGTTCTAGATATTATTAAAGTAGAATTAACGGAGGTAAGTTACAACACTTGGTTAAAAACTATAACTCCAATAAGCATATCGAACAATAGTATAGTTTTAGCTGCTCCTAACGACTTTACTAAAGGTATCTTAGAAGGTAGATATTTAAATCTTATACAAAATGCAATTAAAGAAGTAACTAAAGAAGAATATTCTATCCAATTTATAATTCCTGGAGAAGAACAAAATCCAGAAATTGAAAAACCTGTTCAAAAACAAACAGAAGAAAATAATCAAAGAGATCAATTAAATCCTAAATATTCTTTTGATACTTTTGTTATTGGAAATAGTAATAGATTTGCTCATGCAGCATCTTTAGCTGTAGCAGAAGCTCCTGCCCAATCTTATAATCCTCTATTTATATATGGAGGAGTTGGATTAGGAAAAACTCACTTAATGCATGCTATAGCACATTATATATTAAGCCAAAGTCCTGATACAAAAGTTGTTTATGTTTCATCAGAAAAATTTACTAATGAATTAATTAATTCTATTAGAGAATATAGAAATGAAGAATTTAGAAATAAATATAGAAATGTAGATGTACTATTAGTTGATGATATACAGTTTATTGCTGGTAAAGAAGGAACACAAGAAGAATTCTTCCATACATTTAATGCTTTACACGAAGCTAATAAACAAATAATAATATCCTCTGATAGACCACCAAAAGAAATACCTACATTAGAAGATAGATTAAGATCACGATTTGAATGGGGACTTATAGCTGATATACAAGCACCTGATTTAGAAACTCGTATAGCTATCCTAAGAAAAAAAGCTAAAATAGAAAATATTACAGTTTCTGATGGTGTAATGCAATATATAGCAACTATGATTCAATCAAATATCAGAGAATTAGAAGGAGCTCTAATTAGAGTAGTTGCATATTCATCTTTAACTAATGAAAAAATAACTGTTGAACTAGCAAAAGAAGCACTTAAAAATATATTATCTAGCAAAAAGCCTAAAGAGATTACTGCCGATCTTATTAAAGAAGAAGTCTCAAATACTTATAATATGAAAATGGAAGATTTCAATTCAAAAAAAAGAACTAGAGCCATTGCATATCCTAGACAGATAGCTATGTATCTAACTAGGGAATTAACTGATTTATCTCTTCCTAAAATAGGAGATGAGTTTGGAGGTAGAGATCATACTACAGTAATCCATGCTTGTGACAAAATTAATAAAGAAATATCACAAGATGTAGAAACCAGAGAAAAGATAGAATATATTATTAACAGATTAAAGGATGAATAAGGTGGTTATGTGGACAAGTTTTGATTTATTATATTGTTATCAACATGTTATTAAATCTTGTAACTAGGGAATTTAATCTAAATATAAACTTATCCACATAATAACAAGCCCTACTACTATCACTACTATTATTAATATATCTATATATCTATCTAAAGGAGGAAAAAATGAAAATAAAAATTGATCAAAGAAAATTAACCAATCATATAAATATTGCTCAAAAAGGAATATCTTCTAGAACTACATTACAAATATTAGATGGAATATTACTAGAAGCAAAAAATAATAGATTGAAAATAACAGGAACAGATCTAGAAATAAGTATAGAAACATTATTAGATTGTGAAGTTATAGAAGAAGGTTCTATAGTTGTAAATTCAAGAATATTCGGAGATGTAATAAAAAAGTTACCTAATGCTCCAATTACTATTGAAGTAGATCAAGGTAATATAAATATTACATGTGAAAACTCTGAATTTAATATTGCAGGAAATTCTGGAGAAGATTATCCAGATTTGCCATTAGTAGCAAAGAGAGATTCTATAGAAATTTCTATGGATATTTTTAAAGATATAATAAGACAAACTGTATTTGCTACAACTCAAGATGAAACTAGACCATCTTTGACAGGTGTATTAGCTGAATCAAACGGGGAAAGAATTTCTTTTGTAGCATTAGATGGATATAGACTAGCCTTAAAAAAATTAAATTTAGATTCTTCACTTGACTTTAAAATAATAATTCCAGGTAGATCATTAAATGAATTAAACAAAATATTAGAAGATAGTGAAGAAGATTTTAAAATAAGTATATCTCCTGGACATGTTATATTTGATATTGGAGATACTATAGTATATTCTAGATTGCTAGAAGGACAATTCTTTAACTATAAGGATATAATTAGAGAGGATCATAATACTAAGGTAATAGTAAATAAAAATGATTTCCGGGATAGTTTAGAGAGAGCCTCACTTTTATCTAAAGAGGAAAAGGCAAATTTAGTAAAATTAACTATATCTGATAATGAAGTAATTATTAGATCTAATTCTGAAATAGGAAATGTATATGAACAAATTGATTCAGAGCAAGAAGGAGAGGACTTAAATATAGCATTTAATTCAAGATATATTTTAGAAGGTATAAAGACTATTGAATCAGAAAATATACAATTAAATTTTATGGGTAGCTTAAATCCCTGTATAATAAATGGACTAGATGATAAAAATTATACTTACCTAGTATTACCTGTAAGATTAGCACAAGATGATTTTTAAGGGTGGTAAATATGAAAACTATAGAAATAAAAATAGAAACTAATTATATTACATTAAATCAGTTTCTAAAATTATCGAGTATAGTCCAAACTGGAGGACATGCTAAAGTATTAATACAAGATGGAGAAGTAAAAGTAAACGATAATCTATGTTTACAAAGAGGCAAAAAACTTTATAAAGGAGATATAGTAGAAATTTTAGGTAATAAAAAATATGAAATCATTTAACAAATCAGGAACATTTGTTTCTGGTTCTGTTTTATGATATAATATATCTATATATCTAGCCTTGAGGGGTGTATTATTTGAATTTAAAAGATATAAGGCTTATTAATTTTAGAAATTATTATAATATAGATTTAGAGTTAAATGAAAAAATCAATATATTTATTGGGAAAAATGCACAGGGTAAAACGAATTTAATAGAAGCGATATATATGTGTGCAAGTGGAAAATCTTTTAGAACAAATAGAGATAAAGAAATTATTAATTTTAATAAAAAACAAGCTTATATTGGAACTAATATAGATTTTGGAAATAATCAAAAATTCTTAGAAATTAAAATGGAAGAGAATAAGCAAAAGAGAATAAGAATAAATAAAACAGAATTAAAAAATTATAGGGAATTAAAAGGTGGCTTAAATGTAGTAGTATTTACACCAGAAGACTTAAGAATTATAAAAGATGGACCACAAAAAAGAAGAAGGTTTCTAGATACAGGTATTTCTCAAGTTAGACCAGTCTATAATTATAATATAAGTAGATATAGAAAGTTATTATCTCAAAGGAATAATATCTTAAGAACAGCAAAATTTAAGCAAGATAATGATATAAATAATTTATTAGAAGTTTTTGATATACAAATATCTAAAATAGGAACTAGTATTATGAAGGCAAGATATGATTATATTGAAGAATTATCTAAGTTCGCCAAAAAAACTCATAATAATATTACAGAAAAAGAAGAAAATTTAAGTTTAAAATATATTTCAAATGTTCCTATAAGTGAAGACAAAGAAAGTATGGAAAAAGAATATTTAAATCTAACGAAACAGAATATTAGAAGAGATTTAGAATATGGTACAACAGAAATAGGTCCCCATAGGGATGATATTTTTATGTCAATTAATAATAAAGATGTAAAGATTTTTGGATCTCAAGGTCAACAAAGAACTGTAATGTTATCATTAATATTATCAGAAGTAGAATTAATAAAAATAGAAAGAGGAATGTATCCAGTATTACTTTTAGATGATGTTTTTTCAGAACTAGATATAAATAGAAGAAAGTACTTATCAAAATTATTCTACAATATGCAAACTTTTATAACACTAACGAACAGTGAGAATATCAAATCTATGGATGAATTCAATAAATCTATATTTTATATTGAAGATGGACAAGTAAAAAGTAAGGAGTAAATTATGATTATTCATATAGGAGGAAATATTGCTTTATTAGAAAAAGATATTGTGGCAATACTTGATGTAGATTCAGCTTTAGAGTCTGAAGATAGTCAATTTTTTATAAATACATTAATAAAGAGTAATCGTTTGATAAATAATCTAGAAAAAGATATTAAATCCTATATTATAACTGTAAATAATAATATAGATAGTAGAGATAAAACTCAAAGATATAATCTTTATACATCTAACATATCGTCAACTTCTTTATTAAATAGAATAAATAAAAATAAATTAGATTGGGGGGAAATTTATGTCTAATGAATCAAAAAATAATCGGAATTATACTGCAAAAGAAATTCAGGTTCTAACTGGTTTAGACCCAGTAAGAAAAAGACCTGGAATGTATATAGGTAGTACAGGACTTACGGGGCTACATCATCTAGTATATGAAGTAGTTGATAATAGTATAGATGAGGCTTTAGCCGGAATGTGTGATACTATTTCTGTTATAATATATGAGGATGGGTCAGTATCAGTATCTGACAACGGAAGCGGTATTCCAGTAGAAAAGCATCCACAAACAGGAAAATCTACTGTAGAAACTGTATTAACAATATTACATGCAGGAGGTAAGTTTGATAATGGTGCATATCAAGTTTCTGGAGGTCTTCATGGTGTAGGTGTTTCAGTAGTAAATGCCTTATCAGAATGGTTAGAGGTTAAGGTAAGAAGAAATAATAAAGAATATATGCAAAAATTTGAAAAAGGTGAGCCTATAACTTCTCTAAAAGTAACAGGAGAAAGTAAAGATACAGGGACATGTATATATTTTAAACCAGATCCAGAAATATTTGAAGATGGGAATTTTGATTTTGAAACCTTAGAATATAGATTTAGAGAAATGGCCTTTTTAACTAAAGGAATAAAACTTATATTAGAGGATAAAAGAGAAGATTTAAAATCAGAGTTTTGTTTTGAAGGCGGAATAAAATCTTTCGTAGAATATATAAATAAGAACAAAAATCCAATTCAAAAAGATATTATATATTTTGAAGAAGTAAAGGAAGGTACTACTGTAGAATTAGCTATCCAGTATACTGATAGTTACTCAGAAAATGTATTAACTTTTGCTAATAATATAAATACTACAGAAGGTGGAACACATTTATCAGGATTACGTACTGCTTTGACTAGGGTAATGAATGATTATGGTAGAACTCATAATTTGATAAAAGAAAATGAAAACAATCTGACCGGAGATGATGTTAGAGAAGGGATAACTGCAATACTTTCTGTAAAATTACCAGAACCTCAATTTGAAGGCCAAACAAAAAGCAAATTAGGTAATAGTGAAACTAGAGGTATAGTAGAATCCTTAACTTACGAATTTTTAAATAGTTTTTTAGAGGAAAATCCAAGGATAGGAAAAACTATTATAGATAAAGCTATTAGTGCACAAAGGGCTAGAAATGCAGCAAGAAAGGCTAGGGAACTAACCAGGAGAAAAAGTATTTTTGATAATGCTACATTGCCTGGGAAATTAGCAGATTGTCAATCTAATGATTTAGATCTAACAGAAGTTTATCTGGTGGAGGGAGACTCTGCTGGTGGTAGTGCTAAGCAAGGTAGAGATAGAGAATTTCAAGCTATTTTACCACTAAGGGGTAAGATTTTAAATGTAGAAAAGGCTAGATTAGATAGAATTCTTAATTCTAATGAGATTCAAATGTTAATAACAGCATTTGGAACTGGTATAGGAGAAGATTTTGATATAGAAAAGTTAAGATATGGAAAAATTATAATAATGACAGACGCTGACGTAGACGGTGCACATATTAGAACATTATTATTAACATTTTTTTATAGATATATGCCAGAACTATTAGAGAATGGTCATATATATATTGCCCAACCACCGTTGTATAAGGTAACCCAAGGTAGAGCAGAACATTATGTTTATAGTGATGATGAATTAGAAAAGATCTTAGATGAAATAGATAGGAAAAATTATTCTATCCAAAGATATAAAGGTCTAGGAGAAATGAATCCTGAGCAATTATGGGAAACTACTATGGATCCAGAATCTAGAATATTGTTAAGAGTAAATACAGATGAAGCAGTAGCAGCAGATGAAATATTTACAACTCTTATGGGTGACAAGGTACAACCTAGGAGAGAATTTATACAAGCAAACTCTAAATTAGTAACAAATTTAGATATATAGAGGTGTAGTTATGGATAAAGAAAACAATAATCAAATAATTGATATTAATATTGAAAAAGAAATGAAAAAATCATATTTAGATTATGCTATGAGTGTTATAGTAAGTCGTGCTTTACCTGATGTAAGAGATGGTCTAAAACCTGTTCATAGAAGAATACTTTATTCTATGGATGAATTAGGTATGTATCCTAATAAACCCTATAGAAAATCAGCTAGATTAGTGGGAGATGTATTAGGTAAGTATCACCCTCATGGAGATAGTTCAGTATATGATGCTACTGTAAGATTAGCTCAAGATTTTAATACAAGATACTTATTAGCAGATGGTCATGGTAACTTTGGTTCTATAGATGGAGATGGAGCTGCAGCTATGCGTTATACTGAAGTTAGAATGACAGAATTATCTATGGAAATGCTAAGAGATATTAATAAAGAAACAGTAGATTATGGTCTTAACTTTGATGAAACCTTAAAAGAACCAATAGTACTACCAAGTAGATTTCCAAATTTAATGGTAAATGGTTCTTCTGGTATAGCTGTTGGTATGGCTACAAACATACCACCTCATAATTTAAATGAAGTTATAGATGGTATAGTACTTTTATTAGATGATCCTGAAACTAGTATTGAAGAATTAATGGAAGTAATAGAAGGACCAGATTTTCCAACGGGAGCATTTATACTAGGTACTAAGGATATAAAATCAGCTTATAAGACAGGTAGAGGAAAGATTAAATTAAGAGCTGTAGCTGAAATAGAAGAGCATACAAGAAATAGAAAGAGGATAGTAGTATCAGAACTACCTTATCAAGTTAACAAGGCTAAGTTAGTAGAAAAGATTGCAGAGCATGTTAGAAATAAAAAAATAGAAGGTATATCAGATCTAAGAGATGAATCTGATAGAGATGGTATGAGGATTGTAATTGAACTTAGAAGAGATGCTAATCCTAATATAGTCTTAAATAATTTATATAAACACACACAAATGCAGGTAACTTTTGGGGCAATAATGTTAGCATTAGTAGATGGAGAACCTACAATACTAAATTTAAAAGAAATATTAACCCATTATATTGCTCATCAAAAAGATATAATTACTAGAAGAACTCAATTTGATCTAAATAAGGCTGAAGCTAGGGCTCATATAGTTGAAGGATTAAGGATAGCATTAGATTATATAGATGAAATTATAAAAGTTATTAGAGGGTCAGAAAATGATGCAAAGGCTAAGAAAAGTCTAATGGAAAAATTTAGTTTATCTGAAATTCAAGCCCAAGCAATTTTAGATATGAGATTAAAACGGTTAACAGGTTTAGAAAGAGATAAATTAGATGCAGAATATGAAAAGTTAATCAAGGAAATAAGTAAGTATAAAGAAATACTATCAAATGAAAGATTGTTATATAATATAATTAAAGAGGAAATATTAGAAATAAAAGAGAAATATGGAGATAGAAGAAGAACTAGAATAGTACCTTCTTCAGGTGAGATAGATATAGAAGATATGATAGCAGAAGAAGATACTATTATTACTCTAACTCATTATGGATATATAAAAAGAATGCCTGAAAATACTTATAGAACTCAAAAAAGAGGTGGAAGGGGAGTAATAGGTCTTACTACTAGAGATGAGGATTTTGTAGAAGATTTATTTATAACTTCCACTCATGATATAATATTATTCTTTACTAATAAAGGGAATGTATTTTCCTTAAGAGGATATGAAATTCCTGAAGCAGGAAGACAAGCAAAAGGAATGGCTATTATCAACCTCCTAAATTTAGACGGTGATGAAAAAATATCAGCTGTTATACCTATTTCATCCTATGATCCAAAATCTAATTTAATTCTCATGACTAAAGAAGGAATTACTAAGAGAACTAAATTAGATGAATTTAAAAATCTAAGAAAAAATGGTATTATAGCAATTACTCTAAGAGATAATGATGAGTTGATAGCAGTAAAAAAGACTGATGGAAATAATGAGGTAATATTAGTAACTGAAAAAGGAATTGCTATTAGATTCGAAGAGGAAGATGTACGAACTATGGGTAGAAATGCTATGGGGGTTAAGGCTATCGATTTAAATCAAGGTGATAGTGTTGTTGCTATGGATTTAATAGAAGATGATAAATATTTATTAGCTATAACAGAAAATGGGTTTGGGAAAAAGACTAGATTAGAGGAATATAGAACCCAAAATAGAGGTGGAAAAGGAATAAGAACCTACAATATTAAAGAGAAAACTGGTGATATAGTTACAGGAAGAGTTATAGGAGATAATGATGAAGTAATGATGATAACATTTAATGGAACTATAATCAGATTAAACTCAGAAGATATTTCTACAATGGGTAGAAGTACTCAAGGAGTAACTTTAATGAGGATGGTAAATGATACAGTAGTAGCTGTTGCTAAATATATGGAAGAATAAAATTAACTAGGGAGTCTTCAATAGGACTCCCTAGTCTTTTACTTTACATTATAAGTCGTTTAATGTAATATTAATATATAACTTGAAGGGATATGGGGGTAAAAATTATGTCTTTAGATATTAATAGAAAGTTTAATGAAAAAGAAGATTTATGGAAATTCTCTTTAATAGGGGATTTAGATATTTATACTTCTAATAAATTTAAAGAAGAAGTATCAGAAGCTCTTAAATTTAAACAAAAAGATTTAGAGATTGATGGATCAGATTTAGATTACATTGATAGTACTGGATTAGGAGTTTTAATAAGTATATTAAAAATTACTAATGATAGTAAAAATAAAATCTATCTGAAAAATATACAACCTAATGTGAGAAAGATATTTGATATAACTGAATTGGACAAACAGTTTACTTTTAGAGGTGAAAACAATGGTTAAAGATAGGATAGATTTAAATATACCTGCTAAACCTGATTATATAAGCCTTGTAAGATTGACAACTTCAGGTATTGGACATAATATGAATTTTAATATTGAAGAAATAGAAGATATAAAAGTTTGTGTCGGTGAAGCATGTGTTAATGTAATTAATTTAAGTGATATAAATGAAATTTCAATAATTTATATAGTTAAAGAAGATAAACTTACTATTAAGGTAAATGATATGACTAAAAATATAGATGACAAATTAAATAATTCACAAGAAGCAGAATTAGGATTATTAATTATAAAATCATTAATGGATGAAGTAGGTTTTACAAAAGATGGAATAGAAATGACTAAATATATTGAATAAAGGATGTTAGTCAATGGTAAATAATAAAGATAAATTAAGTAAAGAAGAAATAAAATCTCTATTTAAAAAATTTAAAGAAACAGAAAGTAAAGATATAAGAGATCAACTTATAGAAAATCATCTTTATATAGCAGAAATATTATCTAAAAAATATTCTAATAGAGGAATAGATTATGATGATATTTTTCAAGTTGCATCAGTAGGGTTAATATATGCAGTAGATAGATTTGATGTAGATAAAGGATTTGAATTTTCTAGCTTTGCAACACCTACTATTATAGGTGAAATAAAGAAACATTTTAGAGATAAAGGTTGGACTATCAGAGTACCTAGAAGGATTCAAGAACTTTCTAAAAAAATAAACAATTCTAAGGTTCATTTAAGTCAAACCTTACAAAGATCTCCTACTATAACTGATATAGCAGAACATTTAAATGTTACAGAGGAAGAGATACTAGAAACGATGGAAGCTAGCAAAGTATATGCCCCTCAATCATTAGATATTACCTTTGATTCTAGTGGAGATGATAAAGATATAAATTTAGCGGATTTAATTGGAAAAGAAGATCTTTATTTTAATAAAATAGAAAATAGTGATTTTATATTAAAAACTATGGAAGCATTAAATGATGTAGAAAAAGAAATATTAATAGATAGATATTTTAATAAAAAAACACAAGTATCTATTGCGGAAAGGTTAGATATTTCGCAAATGACTGTATCTAGGATAGAAAAGAGAGTTATTGAAAAACTAAGAAAGGAAGCATCAAAAGATATAGCTCTTTAAAATATTAGTAAATAAGGTAGTAAGATAAGGACGGTATAAGATGAAGAAAAAGTTTTCTGAGAAATTATATAAATTTGCTCACTTACTAGAATTAGTCCTAGCTGTTACTATTGCTATAGGTGTTATAGTAGGACTAGTAGAATTAATAAACCATGTAATAGAGATATACAAATCAGAAATGTTAATTTCATATGATGTATTTAAAGATTTTTTATCATATGTTTTAATACTAGTAGTAGGAGTGGAATTTATATTAATGTTATTAACTCATTCGCCTGAAGTTACAGCAGAGTTAGTAGTTTTCGTAATAGCTAGGAAAATGTTAATTTGTAGTGATGATATGGTAGATATGGTATTAGGAGCTTTATCTTTAGCAATTATACTTACTACTTTGAAATTATTAACACATGATTTTAAGAAAAATGGAAAAACTTAAATTTTAATAAAATCTATAATTATGGTCATAAGATAGGCCCTCAGCTAATAATATTAATCAGCAGGGGGTTAATTTTATGGATAAAAATTGGATAAAAATATCATCTATATATATTGGTACTGTAATTGGAGCTGGATTTGCTTCAGGTAGAGAAATAATGAATTTTTTTGGGGTTTATGGCACTAAAGGTATCTGGGGTATATATATTTCAGGTATTTTATTTTCTATAGTAGGGATGTTATTACTTTTAAAAATATATAATAATGAAATAGAAAGTTTTGATGCCTTAATTGGAAGAATATTTAATGAGAGAATATCTGCATTTATAGATATAATAACTAGTATTTCACTATATACAGGATTTAGTATAATGGTTTCAGGAAGTGGAGCTATATTTAAAGAGCAATTTGGGTTATCTTTTAATTTAGGCATACTAATTATGACAGTTTGTTCATTTATAGTATTTTTATTTAGTTTAAAAGGATTATCATTTGTTAATTCTATATTAGTGCCTATATTAACTATAGGAATCCTTTATATATCCATATATATTGCATCTAAAGGTGGTATTAGAGCTATGGATATTTCAGGTAAAAATATAACTGGAAAAGGTAATTTTATAACATCTGCAATACTCTATTTTGGATCTAATTGTTTAATTATTATAATAGTATTCTCTTCTTTATTTCCAATGATAAAAAATAAAAAAACTGCAATACTTGGTGGAGTCATAGGAGGATTAGTCCTCTATATATTAGGTACTGCAATACTTTTTTCTATATTTATGTATTATGATGAAGTTGCTAAATTAGATATTCCTATGTTAAGAATATCTAATTTTATAGGTGAGGGTTATGGAAAAGTATATGCGATTATCCTATGGATATCTATGTTTACTACAGCACTAGCAAATGGATATGGATTTATAAATAAATATAAAAAAGATAGAAATAAATTTATAATAGCTGCTATATTATGTATTTCTGCTATTCCTTTAGCTAAATTAGGATTTTCTAATCTAGTAAGTATTATATATCCAATATTTGGAGTTATAGGAACTATTATGATGTTTTTACTATTAATAAAATAAATAGATATGGAAAATAAATAACAATTAATATACAATAAATATATGGTAATCAAATATAAAAAACTAAGGGAAGAGGAAGGATGAAATTATGAAAAATAAATTAGATGCTAGAGGACTAATGTGTCCTAAACCAGTTATAATGACTAAGAAAGAATTAGAAAAATTAGACAAAGGAAGTTTAACTACAATTGTAGATAATGAAGCAGCAAAGGAAAATTTATCAAAATTAGCTCAAAGTATGGGTTATAAATTTACAGTAGATGAAATATCTAAAGATGAGTTTCATATAACAATAAGTAAAGATAAGACTATAGAAACTGAAAGTGAGGCAAGTACTGAAAATTTAAAGGATGAAGTTATAATTTTATCACAAAATAAGATGGGGCAGGGAAATGATCAATTAGGAGAAATATTAGTAAAAAGTTTAATGTATACTATATCTGAAACTAAGCCATATCCAAGTGCGATTATATTTTATAATACTGGAGTAAAATTAACTTGTGAAGGATCAGAAGTTTTAGATGAATTAATGTTTTTAGAAGAAAAAGGGGTAGAGATTATTTCTTGTGGTACATGTTTAGATTTCTTTGAAATAGAGGATAAATTAAAAGTAGGAACTATTTCTAATATGTATAGTATATATGAAAGAATAAGAAAATCTAAATCTAATATAAATATAGGTTAGGTGATAGAATGAGTCAAAGAGAAAATGGATTAATAACATTTGAATCAACTAGTCTAGCACTGCAAGGAGAAGCAGTATTTAAGCAAGAGAATATAGATTTTAAGACTATACCAACTCCTAGAGAGGTAAGTCATAGTTGTGGACTAGCATTGTTATTTGATTCTGATGATATAGATAAAGTAAAAGATGTAATTGAAAAAGGTAAAATTAATATTGATAGTTTATATAAATTTATTAAATATGAAAATAGGAATAAGGCCGAAAAAATATTATGAATATAAGAGAAAGTGTATATATTACTAAAGACTTTGTCGATAATTTATTAAAAAATCAGCAAGGAGATCTAAATATATTAGGAAAACTAATAAAAATTATAGTTATATTTTTAATTATTAAGATTGTTGGTAGATTAATAAATAAGATTGTTGATAAAAGTTTAGAGAATAGAAGGAAAACTAAATTATTTATAAGTTCAAAAAGGGCTAAAACATTAGGAAATATATTAAAAAAAGTAGCTAATTGGATTTTAACATTTATCTGGATCATAATGACCTTAGATTTATTTAATATAAACACTACGTCTATATTAGCTACTGCAGGTATAGGAGGATTGGCTATAGGATTTGGAGCCCAATCTTTAGTGCAAGATCTTATAACAGGTTTTTTTATTCTATTAGAAGATCAATATTCAGTAGGAGATTATGTTCAGATCGAAGATTATAATGGAATAGTAGAAGATTTAGGATTAAGAGTTACTAAGATAAGAGATTTTACAGGAGAACTTTATATTATACCTAATGGAAATATTCAAACAGTAACTAATCGAACTAGAGGGATGATGAGAGCAGCAGTTGATGTATCTATAGCTTATGAAGAAGATATAGATAATGCTATAAACGTTTTAGAAAAAACTTGTGAGGAAATTAGAAGATCTAGTGATGTTATATTAGAAGGCCCAACAGTTGTAGGTGTTGAGAATCTAGGAGAGTATTCTGTAGATATAAGAATAGTAGCACAAACTATAGCTATGGAACAATGGGCAGTAGAAAGAGAAATTAGAAAAGAAGCTAAAGAAGCTTTAGAAAAGGCAGATATAGAAATTCCTTATCCAAGAACAGTAATAATTGGAGATGATAAAGATGATATTGAAGTATAGTGTAGGAGATATAATTACTTTGAAAAAGGGTCATCCTTGTGGGGAGAATAAATGGAAGGTTCTAAGAACTGGTGTCGATATAAAACTAAAATGTCTAGGATGTGATAGACAGATTTGGATGCCTAGAATAGATTTTGAAAAAAGAGTAAGAAAAATACTAGTAGATGATAAATGGATATCAATAATACATCATAAGGGTGACTAATATGGATAATTTTAAGAGATTACATGAAAAAGACACTATAAATATATATAATTTATCAAAATAGGTTAAAGTGCTTAAATATACTCTTGCTAAGCTAGTATTATAATGTTATAATGGGTAGTATTCCTTGCTCTATATTTGATATAGAGCCGATAGTCCACAAGGAGGTGAATTAAATGAGAAAATATGAAGCAGTTTTTATCTTTTTACCTAACGAAGAAGAAACAAGAAACCAATTGCTTGATAGATTTAAAACGATAATTGGGGAGAATGGTAGTCTTACTCAAGTTGATGAATGGGGAAGCAGAAAATTAGCATATCCAATAAATGATTTATCAGATGGGTATTATATATTATTAAATTTTGAGGGAACACCGGAAGTTGTAAAAGAATTAGATCGAGTTGCAAAAATTTCTGACAGCATTATGAGGCACATGGTCATCAGGGAAGACGAATAATCTAAGGATGGTGATATTTTGAATAATGTTGTATTAATAGGTAGATTAACTAAGGATCCAGAGTTGAGATATATTCCAAATTCTGGCACCCCAGTATCTACATTTACTTTAGCAGTAGACAAACAATTATCTAAAGAGAAAAAGCAAGAAATGGAATCTAGAAACCAGCCAACAGCTGATTTTATAAGAGTTGTAGTTTGGAGAAGAATGGCAGAAGTTTGTGCTAATTATTTAGCAAAAGGAAGATTAACTGCTGTTCAAGGTAGAATTCAAACAGGTAGCTATGAAGATAAAGATGGCAAGAGAGTATATACTACTGAGGTAGTAGCTAATTCTGTAGAGTTTTTAGAATGGGGAGATAATGATCAGTCACAAAACTTTGATAGTCAAGGATCTGATTTTTCTGATATAGAAGGCTTCCATCCAACTGATAATGATGATATTCCATTTTAGAGGGAGGGAAAAAGATGCAAGGAAGATTTAGACCAAAAAGAAGGATCTGTAGTTTCTGTGCTGATAAGACAGAAAAAATAGATTATAAAGATATAAATAACTTGAAAAAACATATTAATGATAGAGGTAAAATCCTACCAAGAAGGATTACAGGAAATTGTGCAAAACATCAAAGAGAATTAACAGTAGCAATAAAAAAAGCAAGACAAGTAGCATTGCTACCATATAGTGCAGAATAAGAGAGGGTAGCCTCTCTTTTTCTATTTGACTTATTATACTTTCCTCTGTATTATTTTAATAAGACCTTCTTTAAATAAAGAAGAAAATAAAGGTGGGAAATCCTATGAGTAATCCAAATATAGATATTGCAAGAAATATGAAAACCATTGAATGGTTAAAAGTAGAATTATTATCAAATATAGCATATTTACATAAAGTTTTTGTTAATAATGATGATAATACTAAAGAAGATTTAGAAGATATTATATCTAATATAATATTGCAATCTTACATCTTAGGTAAAAGATTGGGTATAGATTATGAAGAAATGGATTCAGCGTTACAAGAAAATATAAAACTAAACCTAATTAAAGAACATAAGCTAGAGAAGTGGTATGGTGATATTAGTCAATTATTAGAATATATCCAGGCTAAAGATAAATAGAGGTGAGATATTGAGTAATAGTAATAAAATAAAGGATAACAAACTTGAAGATATGATTTTAATTATAGTTATGAGCATATATGCAATATTTGGGATGTATTATATTCCATATATGTTAGTATTATTTCCTGTTCCGTTTGTAATATATGGAATGAAAAATGGCATTACAAGAAATATTATGAATTTAATTGTAACTTGTATAATAGTAGGGATAGCAGAATCTATAGAATATGGGTTACTGTTACTAATTATGTTTACTCCAGGAACTTTATTATTCTATTATCTTATAAAAAAAAGAAAAAGGCCTATGGAAATCATAGGTATAGTAACCATAACATTTTTTATTTCTATTTTAATTATATTAGGATTTGTAAATACTTTAGGTATAGATTTTATGACTGAATTAGAAAATGAAATTCATGAAATGTTTGAAAGTCAAATAGAGTCAATTGAGGATATGGATTTTACTTCTTATGAATTTGCAAAAGAACAAGATTTACTAGAAGAAAGATATGAATTATCTTTACTAATTATTCCGTCAGTACTATTTGTATTGTCTTTAATTGCTAGTTATTTAAATTATTTACTTATATCCTTTGGTTTAAGAAAATTAGATATAAATATAATTACTAGGCCAAAATTTTCTAATTTTAGACTACCAGATAATATAGTATTAGGTCTTATAACTATGTTTATAGGTATATTTATTATGGAAAAGATGGATTTAGGATATACAGATGTTATAATTATTAATCTAGTAACCCTTATTAGCCTTATGTTTTCCATACAAGGCTTAGCAGTATTAGATTATTTTTTAGGTCGATTTAATATATTTCCATTAATTAGATTTATCACTTATTTAATGTTGTTATTTAATAGTGCTATGGTGATTATGTTAACTATAGTAGGATTCATAGATACAATATTTGATTTGAGAAAAAGAAAAAATAAATCCTAATAGGAGGATTATTATGAAAAATAAAAAAGTATTCCTATGGTCAGATAATCAAATATATTTAATAGCTGTAATTTTATTGACTATAATAATAGGAATATATCAACCTGTATTTGGAATGGTAGGTGTATTAATTTCTGCTTATTTAGTTTATTATTCATTTGTACAAGCAAGAAATAATAATGAAAAATTAGATAATGAAATAGAAAATTTATCAGATACTTTTGAGTCAGCAACTAAACATGCTATATTTAATATGCCCTTTCCATTAGTAATAATAAAGGAAGGTGGAAGTATAGACTGGTATAACACCCCATTTCTAGATATGATTACAGAAAAAGAAATATTGAATAAAAAGATACAAGAGATTATATCAGACTTTGATTTAGATAATTTGTTAAATACTGAAGAAGATAATCCATTAGAAATTAAATATGATGAAAAATATTATTTGGTTTATCCAAATTTTATAGGGAAGAGGAGATTTTCAGATACTGATGAAAAAAAGATTATTCTATATTGGGTTCATAATACGGATTATGCACATTTAGAACAGACATATAAGGATGAACAGAGTATAGTTTCCTTAATATATATAGATAATTATGATGATGTGAGAAGTAGCACCCCTGATATTAATAGACCACTATTATTAGCAGAAATAGATAAGAAGATTGGAGAATATTTTTCGGATTATAAAGCCTTAATTAGAAAATATGAAAATGATAAATATTTAATAGTAATAAATAATGCAGGATTAAATAAGATCCAAGAAAAAAAATTTGATTTATTAGATGATATTAGAAGTTTAGAAATTGGAAATACTATACCAATAACATTAAGTATGGGGATCTCTGCTACAGGTGACAGTCTTGTAGAATCACAAAGGAATGCTAAAGCAGCTATAGATATAGCATTAGGTAGGGGAGGAGACCAGGCAGTATTAAATAAAGAAGGATCATATGAATTTTACGGAGGTAAGTCTAAAGCTTTAGAAAAGAGAAACAAGGTGAAATCTAGGGTTATAGGACATGCTCTTAAACAATTAATAGATCATGCAGATAAGGTATTTATAATGGGTCATAAGAACCCAGATATGGACTCTCTAGGATCTGCTATTGGAGTATTAAGAGGGGTAAAAAATATAGATAAACCTGGATATATAATATTAAAAGAGGAAAATTCTTCTATTAAAAATATTTTTGATAGACTTAGAAAAAAGCAACCAGAATTAGAAGATAATATAATACAACCTTCGGAAGCAGAAGATTTAATTACAGAAGAATCATTAATTATAATGGTAGACAATCATAAACCTAGCTTTACTGAAGCACCAGAGCTCTTAGATCTAGTAGAAAAAACGGTAGTAATAGATCATCATAGAAGAGGGGCAGAATTTGTTGACAATCCAGTATTAGTTTATTTAGAACCCTATGCATCCTCAGCTAGTGAATTGGTGACAGAAATATTATCTTATATGAGTGATAGCATTAATTTAACAAAATTTGAAGCAGAAGCCCTATTATCTGGTATAACAGTAGATACACAGAATTTTAGCTTTCAAACAGGTGTTAGAACTTTTGAAGCTGCTTCTGTATTAAAAAGGGCTGGGGCAGATACAATAGCTGTGAGGCAATTATTTAGAGATGAATTTGGAACATTTTTAGCTAGAGCTGATGTGATTAGTACATCTAAGATAATTCATGATAAGATAGCTATAGGAAGACTAGAGCAGGAAGTAGATAATAGTTTATTAATAGCTGCACAATCTGCAAATGAATTATTAGACGTAAATGGAGTTGAAGCTTCTTTTGTATTAGTTAATGATGATGAAAAAATTCATATATCAGGAAGATCTTTAGGAAATATATCAGTTCAATTAATACTAGAAGAATTAGGTGGTGGAGGTCATCTAACTAGTGCAGGTACTCAAATACCAGATGTTGAGATTGAAGAAGCTGAAAAAGAACTAATAGAAGCTATAGAAAAACATTTAAATTAGGGAAGGGAGAAGATATAAATGGAAGTTATATTATTAAAGGATGTTAAACCTTTAGGCAAATCAGGTGATTTGGTAGAAGCTAAGACTGGATATGCTAGAAATTATCTATTACCCAGAGGTTTAGCTGTAGAAGCTACTAAAGAAAACAAGAAAAAATGGAAAGAAGAAATGAAAAATCTAGAAGCTAAGAGACAAAAAGAAGAAGAGGAAGCATTAGAATTAAAAGAAAAAATCGAAAAGATAACAGTTGAAATAGAAACAAAAGGTGGAGAAGGTGGTAGATTATTTGGATCTATAACATCTAATGATATTGCTGATGCTTTAAAATCCCAACATAAAATAAATTTAGATAGAAGAAAAATTCAATTAAAAGACAATATAAAAACTACAGGTATAACTAATGTAGATGTAAGGATATATCCTGAAATAACTGCAAGTTTAAAAGTAGATATTAGTATAGAATAGTAGGTGTATAACGGTGGAAGCAAAATCAATAGGGAGAATTCCTCCTCATAATATAGATGCAGAACAATCTGTTTTAGGAGCTATGATATTAGATAAAGAATCTATAAACACGGCTATAGAAACAATTCGTGCTGAGGATTTTTATAAGGATGCAAATGCTGAAATATATAAATCTATGATAGATTTATATAATAAAAATGAGCCAGTAGATTTAGTTACTCTTTCGGAAGAATTAAAAAGAAGAGGGAATCTAGATAATATTGGAGGAATTACCTATTTAGCTAATTTATCTAGTGGAGTGGCTACTACATCTAATATTTCATACTATTGTAAAATAGTAGAAGAAAAATCTATATTAAGAAAACTTATAAAATCTAGTGATGAAATTATGCTAAGAGCATATGAAGATTCAGAAGATGTTAATATTATAATGGAAAAAGCAGAAAAAAATATATTTGATATTACCCAGGGGGCTGAAAGAGAAGGATTTACTCCTATTGATGAAGTTTTATTAGATAGTTTTGCTAAAATAGAAGAAATGGCAGCAGGTGGAGGAGGACTTACAGGATTAGCAACTGGATTTATAGATTTAGATAATAGTTTATCTGGATTACAAGGTTCAGATTTAATACTATTAGCAGCAAGGCCTTCTATGGGAAAAACTGCATTAGGTTTAAATATAGCCACTAATGTAGCCTTAAAAGAAGATGCTAGTGTAGGAGTATTTTCTTTAGAGATGTCTAAAGAACAATTAGTACAAAGAATGATAGCATCAACTGCCCATGTAGATTTACAAAAGATAATAAGTGGTAGATTAGAAGAAGACGAATGGCTACAAATTATTAATTCAATGGGACCTTTATCTCAAGCTGATGTATTTATAGATGATACAGCAGGAATTTCCTTAATGGAGATGACAGCAAAAGCTAGAAGATTAAAATTAGAAAAAGGTTTAGATTTAATTGTAATAGATTATCTACAATTAATGCAGATGGAAGGATTTAACGAAAATAGACAACAAGAGATATCTGCTATCTCTAGAGGGTTGAAAGCTTTAGCCAGAGAGATAGGATGTCCAATAATAGCTTTATCTCAGCTGTCTAGGGCTCCAGAACTAAGAACAGACCATAGACCTATACTATCAGATTTAAGAGAGTCTGGTGCTATAGAACAGGATGCAGACGTAGTTCTATTTTTATATAGGGATGAGTATTATCATGAGGATTCAGAAAAGAAAAATATCGGAGAATTAATAATATCAAAACATAGGAATGGTCCTACAGGATCTATTGAATTAGTATGGAAAAAAGAATTCACCAAGTTTTTAAATAAAGAAAATTTTATGGAAGAATAAATATACAAAATAGGATTACTTCGGGATAATCTCCGAAGTATATTTCTTTATCTAGGAGATGGATATGAGAATAAAAGGGAAAAGAGTGATTATAAGACCACTAATTTTAGAAGATGTATATTCTATGAGAAACTGGGGGTATCATAGTAATCCATTATTAGCAGATTATAATTTTCCAATTATGGACAATGAAGATATTAAAAAATGGTATGAGGTTAAGACTAAATCCTTTTTCAATAAATATTATGGTATATTAAATAAGGATAATAGATTAATAGGATATATAGGAATAAAAGGAATAAAGTTTATCAGAGGTCAGTCTACCTTAGGAATAGTGTTAGATCCTAATTATATTAATAAAGGATATGGGACTGAAGTATTAAAGAATTTCTTAAATTATTACTTTACTAGGATGAAGATGAAAATAATGTATTTAGAAGTTACAAAATTTAATACCAGAGCATATCAACTATATAAAAACATGGGTTTTAAACTAATATCCTATTACTTAGATGAATTTTTCAATCAAGATTTAGATTTAAATAATAATTATTATTTACAAGGAAAAAGTGGTTTTGTAATAAAAGATGGAAAGATATATAATTATATTTATAAAATGGAATTAGATAAAAATACTTTTCTAAAAAAATTTTAGTAAATATAATGGATTTTGGAGTTGGTAAAATGAGTTTTTTCTTAGAAACTACAGATATGGACTTAGGAGATACTCCTATAGAAAATATATTTATAAATGACTATATGCCTATGGCTAATGGTACTTATGTTAAGGTATATTTATTAGGATATAAATATGCTCATGATAAAGATGCAATGATTGATGTAAATAATAAAACTATATCTAAACATTTAAATATTCCTTTAGAAGATGTTTTGAGGTCATGGGATTTTTGGGAATCAAAAGGAATTATTAAAAAAATAAAACTAGATGAAGATAGTGAAATTAATTATAATATAAAATTTCTAAATTTAAAGCAATTGTATATAAGAAATAATATAGGATTATTGACACAAGAGGATATAAGTGAAGAAATTAAAGATACAGAATCTAATACAGAAGAGTTCCTAATAAAGAATAAGATTCCGGAAATAAATAAAATGTTAAATTCTATAGATTATATTATGAGAAGACAAATGGTACCTGTAGAAAAACAGAGGATATCAGAATGGATAGATGATTATAATATGAATCCAGATGTTATAGAAAAGGCATTTTTCTATGGAGTAGAAAGAAGAGGTATTAGAAAGTTAAATTATATAGAAGCTATAATAAGAAATTGGTATGATGAAGGACTTACTAATATGGAAGCATTAATGGAATCTTTTAAATTAAAAGATGAGAAATATTATAGATATCAAAAAGTTATGAAATCTTTAGGACTTGATAAAAGGCCTATTAAAGAAGATGAAATGGAACATATGGATATATGGTTCGAAAAATATGAATTTTCTTTAGATTTAGTATTAGAAGCTTGTGAAAGAGATAAAAATCCAACACCCAGTATAAGATATGTAAATGGAATACTACAATCCTGGTGGAAAAAAGGTATAAGAGAAGTTTCAGATATAGAGATTATGGATAGGCCTGAAAAGAAAAAAGAAAATAAAAGTAAAAATACTTTTCAGAGAAACAGAGGACCCAAATCTACAAGATTTCATAATTTTGAACAAAGAACAGATAAATATACCTCAGATCAATTAGAAAAAATAGCTCGAAGGAAAAGAGATTCTCATACTAAGAGATCAAAAGGAGAAGCATAATAATGTATAAAGAAATTTTAAAGAAAGCTATACTTGATTATGATCAAAAGAGAGCTACTCATGAGAAAAATAGAAAGCTTAGAGTAAGGGAAGTTTATAAAAAGGTCCCAGCTATAGAAAAAATAGATGAAGAAATATTTGAAATAGGACTTAATATGTCTAAATATATAATAGGTAATCCAGAAAATTATGAAGAAAATATCGAAAAAGCTAAAGAAAAGATAGAAACATTAAAAATGGAGAAAGCATATATGCTTACTGAATGTAATATCCCCCTAGATTATATGGAATTAAGATATGATTGTAATATCTGTAAGGATACCGGATATTTAGAAAATGGAAGACAATGTAATTGTCTAAAACAGGTTCTAGTATCTAGTGCTTATAAGATGTCTAATTTAGAAAATATGTTAGAAGAAGAAAATTTTAGAAATTTTGATATTGATATATTTTCTGATGAGCCTTTTCCAGGAGAAGATTTAACCCCTAGGGAAAACATGCTAGATATTTTAGGTATTGCAGAAGGATTTATAAATAATTTTGATAATAATAATGGAGAAAATTTATTATTATATGGGACAACAGGATTAGGAAAAACATTTCTTTGTAGCTGTATAGCTAAATCTTTACTGGATAATAATAAAATAGTTATATATCAAACTGCTTTTACTATATTAGATATTTTAGAAAGCAAAAGATTTGGAAAAGGTGATAAAGAATTAGGAAAGTATCAATATGATCTTTTATTTGATTCTGATTTATTAATTATAGATGATTTAGGTACAGAACTTTCTAATGCATTTACAAATTCAGAAATATTTAATATTGTAAACACAAGAATAATTAGAGGGAAAAAAACTATTATATCGACTAATTTAACTCCAAAAGAAATATCTGAAGTTTATACAGATAGAATATTTTCTAGAATATTTGACAAGTTTATACCTCTAAAGTTCTATGGAATGGATTTGAGATGGGAATAATCAAATAAAAACAGGGAGGTGTTTTACTTGAGAGAATCAAGTTCACAAGGCGGTATTAGAAATTATCTAGTTAAAGTATTAGACGGGATGGCATTAGGATTATTTGCATCCTTACTTATAGGTTTAATAATCAAACAATTAGGAATATTAATCCAGATACCAGAAATGATAGAGTTGGGAAATATAGCTCAAAAACTAATGGGACCAGCTATAGGAGCAGGGGTGGCCTATAGTGTAAATGCTCCTCCTTTAGGTATATTTGCTTCAATAGTAGCTGGAGCTATAGGAGCAGGTAGTATTAAAATTGATGGTGATATAGCTACTATAGTTACAGGAGAGCCTGTAGGAGCATTTATATCTGCTTTAATAGGTGCTGAGTTTTCTAAATTAATAAGTGGAAAAACAAAAATAGATATAATATTAGTTCCTATATCTACTATATTAGTAGGAGGATATATTGCATATTATGTAGGACCACATATTTCATCATTTATGGATTATATAGGAGAATTTATAAATATGGCAACTGAATTACATCCAATACCTATGGGAATTATAGTATCAGTAGTAATGGGAATTATACTTACACTACCTATCAGTTCTGCCGCCTTAGCCATATCTTTAAAATTATCAGGACTAGCAGCAGGTGCTGCTACTGTTGGATGTGCTGCTAATATGATAGGATTTGCAGTTATTTCTTATAAAGAAAATGGATTCGGTGGATTTATAGCTCAAGGAATAGGTACATCTATGTTACAGATTTCTAATATTATAAAAAATCCTAGAATCTGGACTCCAGTAATTGTAAGTTCAGCAATATTAGGACCTATATCATCTACAGTATTAAAAATGAAAAGTGATATGATCGGTGCAGGTATGGGGACAAGCGGTTTAGTAGGACAATTTGCCATGATAGACACTATGGGAAGCTCTACAGAAGTTTTAATAATGATATTATTTATGCATTTTATTCTACCAGGAGCTATATCATATTTTGTAGCTAATTGGATGAGAAAAAGAGGCTATATAAGACATGGAGATATGAAAATTTAAAATAGTATATTTATAAAAAGCAATAATAGGATTGACCTTAGTACTATTATGTGATAAAGTATTATAAATTAATAATAAATTCTAGGAATAGAAAAAGTAATTAAAGTAATATAGTCTTAGAGAGTTGGAGATGGTGAAATTCCAATACTATATCTTTAGTGAATGGGTCTATGAGAAGTTTGATGAAATGATATAATCAGAGTATTCAATACTGGGGGTTTCCCATTATAGAAACAGGATATAGTATATGTATCTGTTGAGATAGATTATTTATAGATAATCTAATTAAGGTGGTACCGCGAATATGGTCTTTCGTCCTTTTTTTATGAAGGATGAAGGGCTTTTTTTAATATAAAAATAAGGAAGTGAAAACATGACAAACCAAAATAATAGAGATACATTTGGGTCAAAATTTGGATTTATCCTGGCTTGTGTAGGATCAGCAGTAGGTATGGGTAATATTTGGCTTTTTCCTTATAGAGTAGGACAATTTGGTGGAGCAGTATTTTTAATACCATATGTTATATTTGTTGGGCTTATTGGCTATACAGGAGTCATAGGTGAAATGGCTTTTGGGAGAGCTATGGGTGCAGGTCCTGTAGGAGCCTTTGAAAAGGCTTTTAAAAGAAGAGGATGGAGGTATGGGGACATGATAGGATTGATCCCTGTAATAGGTTCTCTAGGTATAGCAATAGGATATTCTGTTGTAGTAGGTTGGATACTTAGATTTACAGTAGGATCTATAAGTGGTAGTGTTTTAAATACATCTAATAGTGAAGAATATTTTGGAATGATAGCTGGAAAATTTGGGAGTATGGAATGGCATCTTTTAGCCTTAGTTTTAACTTTTTTAATAATGGCGGCAGGAGTTTCATCTGGAATTGAAAAAATAAATAAGTTTATGATGCCAGCATTTTTTGGAATGTTTTTAATCTTAGCTATTAGGGTAGCTTTCTTACCAGGAGCTAGAATAGGTTATACCTATCTATTTAAACCAGAATGGTCAGCATTAAAGAATCCTAAAACCTGGGTATTTGCATTAGGACAGGCCTTTTTCTCCTTATCTTTAGCAGGTTCTGGTACATTAGTATATGGTAGTTATTTAAGTAAAGATGAAGATATAATCTATTCTGCAGCAATGGTCTCTATATTTGATACTATATCTGCTATGCTTGCTGCTTTAGTTATAATACCATCGGTATTTGCATTTAATATGGATCCAGCAGCTGGACCACCACTAATATTTATAACTATGCCAGAAATATTTAAACAAATGCCAGCAGGAAGATTATTTGCTTCTATATTTTTTGTAGCAGTATTATTTGCTGGGATAACTTCTTTAATTAATCTATTTGAAGCTTCTATTGAAACACTTCAGGAAAGATTTAAATTTTCAAGAATTAAAGCAGTCTGTACTATAGGAATAATTGGAATAGTAGTAGGAGTTCTTATAGAAGATAGTAATATTTTAGATATGTGGATGGATATAGTTAGTATCTATATAATACCTTTAGGTGCGTTACTTGCAGGAATTGTGTTTTTTTGGGTATGTGGACCAATATTTGTGAGAGAGCAGGTTCAACTAGGAAGAATAAAAAAACTTGGCTCATGGTTTGAATTGACTAGTAGATATCTATTTATAGGACTAACTATAATAGTATATATTATGGGAATTATATATGGAGGTATAGGATAATAAAAAAATGTCTAGATTATCAATAGTCTAGACATTTTTTTATTATTTATTCTTTTTCTTTTTTTAGTCCATGAAATTTCCTTATTAAGTCACTTTGAATAATACTATTAGATATTTCAATTTGTTTATCTGCCATATCCGTTATAGAACTTAATTCTGAAGTTTCTTCAACTATTTCATTATCAAAATTATAGTATTGAGAATTAGAAGCAGAATAATAGTATTCATCATTTATCCAATCTCCATCAGGGAATATTACAGTATTATCATCTATAGCTGTAACATCTCTACCTAATTGATAAGGATGAGAAACACCTATCATATTACCTAATGTTGGTACTATATCAATCATACCAGTAGGTGTATCTATAGTATCGTTTATTTTTTGATCCTTTGACCATATAATAAATGGAGTCCTTCTTAATTCTCTCTTAAGGATTGTATTTAGCTCTATATATTCAGGATCCCCTTCTGTATAATAACTATCTTCATCTTCATTATAATTATAGAAACTTGTATAATCCTTATTTGGTATTTGTGCATGATGATCTCCATATAACACAATAACAGCATTATCTAAAAGACCTTCATCATCCATTTGCTTTACAAAGCTTTCTAAAGCTTGATCTGCATAATGGTATGATTTGAAATAATTACCTATTGAAGTATCTTCTAAATGTCCAACATCAAATTCACCATATTTGTCTATATCATCAAAGGGATAATGATTAGTTAAGGTAATTAAATTAGCCATTATAGGTCCTTCTTGTTCCTCTTTTACATTTTTAATCTTTTCTACAGACTGTTTAAAGAAAGATACATCACTTAGACCTAAGCCTATTTCCTCATCTATTATATAATCACCTTGGCTATAAAATTTATCATAACCTAAGGTTCGATACATAGTATTTCTATTCCAAAAGTCACCATTATTTCCATGCATACCCATAGTATAGTAACCTTGTTCTTTTAATAATTTAGGAAAAGATAAAAATTCCCTATCACTATGAGTCATAAATACAGTTCCATTATTAATAGGTAGTAAAGAAGTACTTAAAGTAAACTCTGAATCACTACTTGTCCCGACAGAATGTTGAGGATAAAAATTATTGAAGAATAAACCTTCTTCTGCTAACTGATTTAAAAATGGAGTTATATATCCTCCTGGTAGCTCCTCATTCATGGCGAAACTTTCAGCACTTTCATAGTGAATTAGGTATACATCTCTACCTTTAAATATATCTTTATATTCTTCATTAGTTTCTTTTTCAAGATTATCTTCTATTAAATTTTCTAATATACTATTGATTTCTTCATTTGATACAGCAGATGCTTGATTAGATGCAGCTACATTTTTTACGAAATCAGCAATAGTATATGAATATATACCTAATTGTTCTACTAAATAGGGTCTATTCCATTGTTTAGCAATACGACTCATATCTGTACTTGTTAATGTTGAGAATACAATAGCAAATGAAAGTAATCCTATTGCTAAAGGTCTAGATAAAGATTTTAGTACAGATGTATTATTATGATGTTTATCTAAGTATTCGAAGTAATCCGTATTCTTAATTTTTTTAATAAATAAAATTAAAATAATTGTAGGTATACTGAATACAAATACTTTAAAATCTAAAGTACTAGAAATAGTTCCTTGTAATTCTTTAAGCATTTCTAATTGTGTAACTAAAGAAAATGATAAAAATGAATTATAATGTTTATAATATAAATAATTCATTCCATTAACTAAGCCTAATATTATTGACAAACCTATATAAACACGATTTTTATTCTTATAAGATAAAAATAAAGCTAATATACTAATGAATAAAATAACAGATATACTAGATAAAACAGGTTTCCAGTATAAATTTCCCCCAACTGTTAATGATCTTAAAACTAAATCATTAAAAATTCCACCTATTATGAGAATTATAAGAGTGATATTAGTCTTATATTTCCATAGTAGTTCTTTAATTCTTTTCATAATAACCCCTCTCTTACAATTTATAATATCTTGATATTTTAAGTGTATGAATAAATAAAACAACTATCACTATAATATTATACAGTTAGTTGTTTTATTCACATATTGTGTTATTACTATATTATACACTATATTATACAATATTTCATTAAAATTGACAAAGTTTTATGGAAATTTAAATAAAGTATTAACCGGATTATGATTTTATACCTTGACATTAAGGCTTTATATGCTATAATATGCTTTAATTAAATATAAGTGATGAATGGAAGTAGTAAATAGGGAAACTTTTTAGAGAGCCAATGATAGGTGGAAATTGGTAAGTGAAACTATTGAATCCGTCCAGGAACTAATAATACTTAAGCGAACTGTAAGGTTAAGTAGGGTGGCAACGCGGGTTAACTCTCGTCCCTAGATTTAGGGATGAGAGTTTTTTTATGACCTAACCCAATTTGCGAATTTGGCAAATCATAGGTAGGTCAAACGTAACGAGAACTCAATCTATGTGAGCATAGCGAACAAATAGATTTGTGTTTAGAGACTGTGTATAATTATAAGGAGGAGAAGAAAATGTTAGATTTAAAAAGAATTAGAATAAATACAGAAGAAGTAAAAGAAGCACTATCTAAAAGGAATGAGGATTATCCAATAGATGAAGTTTTAGGATTGGATAAAAAAAGAAGAGAATTACTTACAGAAGTAGAGAATATGAAAGCAAGACAAAATGAAGTATCAAAAGAAATACCAAAACTAAAAAAAGAAGGTAAAGATGCAAGTGATGTTATAAAAGAAATGAAAAATCTTTCAGATAATATTAAAGAATTAGATGGAGAAGTGAAGGATATAGATAAATCATTAAAAGAATTATTATTAGGAATACCTAATACACCTGATGGATCTGTTGTAGAAGGTGTAAGTGATGAAGATAATATAGAGATTAGAAAGTTTGGTACTCCTAGGGAATTTGACTTTGAACCTAAAGCACATTGGGATTTAGGAACAGATCTTAATATATTAGATTTTGATAAGGCTTCAAAAATCACAGGAGCTAGATTTACGGTGTTTAAAGGATTAGGAGCTAGATTAGAAAGAGCTCTTATTAGTTTTATGTTAGATATTCATACAAGTGAACATGGATATACTGAGATATTAACTCCCTTTATGGTAAATAGAGATAGTATGATAGGTACAGGTCAACTCCCAAAGTTTGTAGATGATATGTTTCATTTACCAGGAAAAGATTATTTTTTAATACCTACTGCAGAAGTACCTTTAACTAATCTTCATAGAGATGATATTTTAAGTCATGAAGTTTTACCAATTTTATATACTGGATATACTCCATGTTTTAGACAAGAAGCAGGAGCAGCAGGTAGAGATACTAGAGGATTAATAAGAAATCACCAATTTGATAAAGTTGAATTGGTAAAGTTGGTTAAAGCTAAAGATTCATATGATGAATTAGAAAAACTAACTAATAATGCAGAGGAAATATTGCAAAGATTAAATATACCTTATAGAGTAGTTTCATTAAGTACTGGTGACTTAGGATTTTCATCTGCTAAGACCTATGATATAGAAGTTTGGATGCCTAGTTATAATAGATATGTAGAAATTTCTAGTTGTAGTAATTTTGAAGATTTTCAAGCTAGACGTACAAACCTTAGGTATAGAAATGAAGATGGAAAAGTAGAATATCTTCATACTCTAAATGGATCAGGTTTAGCAGTTGGTAGAACATTTGCAGCAATTTTAGAAAACCTACAAAATGAAGATGGATCAGTAACTATTCCAGAAGTATTGAGACCTTATCTTGGAGGGGTAGAAGAAATTATATAAGGGAAAGTGGAGATGGTATATACCATCTCTATTTTTTTATTAAAACAAGGATTTTATTTTCTGGAAAGAATATACTATATAATATATTGTGGAGGTGAGATCTTGAGTAAGAAAAGTAGATTACTTATATTATTTATTCTATTAATTATGATAATGGTAGGATGTACAAAGGAAGAAATATCTAATAATGAAACCCTAATTACAGATAATTTTAATAACCTAGATTCAGAAAAACTTAATCATTATAATATAGAAATGGATTTGAATTATGATGATAAGGTTTATACAGGAAAACAAACTACTAGCTATGTAAATAATACAAATGAAAGCTTAGAAGAATTATATTTTCATTTATATCCTAATGCCTTTAAAACAGTAGATACGGCTCCTATATTATTTAGTCAAGGAGAAGATAGCCCATCATCTTATGAAGGTGGGGAAATAGAAATATTAAAGGTATCTTATAATGGGGAAGACCTAGACTTTAATATTCAAGGTGAAGGTGATACTATATTACACATAGATCTAAAACAGCCATTGATAGAAGATAAAAAAGCTGATATATATTTAGAATATAAAGTAAAGCTCCCAACTACACAAGATAGATTTGGATATGGAAATAAGGTAATTAATGGAGGAAATTGGTATCCAGTAGTAGCTGTATATGATGAGGATGGATGGAATTTAGATCCTTATTATCAAATAGGAGATCCTTTTTATTCAGATATAGCTAACTATAATGTAAGGATAAATACTGATAAAGATGTAGTAATAGCTAGTAGTGGAAATATCTTATCGGAGGTAGTAGAAAGAGATAAAAAGGTATATGAAATAGAGGGAAAATTAATAAGAGATTTTGCTTGGGCTGCTAGTAAAGACTTTAAAGTAGCAGAAAAAAAGCTAGATAATACTAATATAAAGCTATATTATCTAGATAAAGATAAATCCATGATTGAAGAGAGTTTAGAAATAGGCGAAAAGTCTATAAGAACTTTTAGTAAGTTATTTGGACAATATCCTTATGGAGTATATTCTATAGTTATGACTGAATTTCCATCTGGGATGGAATATCCAGGAGTAGTATTTATTAGTGATGAACTTTTTAAAGAGCCTTTAATAGATATGTTAGAACAAGTAATAGTTCATGAAACTGCTCATCAATGGTGGTATGGTCTAGTAGGTAATGATCAGATTAAAGAGGCTTGGCTAGATGAATCATTGGCCACTTATTCCGAAGTACTATACAATGTGGAAGTATATAATAAAGAAAAAGGGGAAGTTTATTATACTGAAAATATAGAAATAGGTTATGAATTAGCAGAAAGTTATTTAACAGAAGATGATGTAGTAAATAAACCATTAGATAAATTTGTAGGATGGGATGATTATGGGCCATTAGTCTATAGTAAAGGTGGAGTATTTGTTCATAAAATAAGGGAAGAATATGGATATGATACTTTAATTAAAATATTGAATCAATATTTTAAAGAATATAAATTTAAAGTTGCTACAACTGAAGATTTTATAAGAATATGTGAAGAGATTACTCAAGATGATTTAAGTGATTTAGTAGATGAATGGTTATATTAAAAGATAAAAGTTTTGATTTTTTAATAAATTGACAAATATAAAAAAATATTATAGAATATAATATTATAAAACATAATATTATACAACATATAGATAAATATGCACCGGTAGCTCAGTAGGATAGAGCGACGCCCTCCTAAGGCGTAGGCCAGGGGTTCGATTCCTCTTCGGTGCGCCAAAGGTGATCATGATGGATAATATATATATGAAAGAAGCATTAATAGAAGCTAAAAAAGCTTACAGTACCTATGAAGTTCCAGTAGGTGCTGTTATTGTTTATAAAGATAAAATAATAGGAAGAGGATTTAATAAAAAGGAATCTACTAAAAATCCTTTAGCTCATGCAGAATTGTTAGCTATAAAAGAAGCAAGTGAAAATTTAGATAGATGGAGATTAACAGATTGTACTATGTATGTAACCTTAGAACCTTGCCCTATGTGTGCTGGGGCTATTATTAACTCACGTATAGATAGACTAGTTGTAGGGGCTAGAGATCCTAAGATGGGTTGTTGTGGTACTGTAGAAGATTTAATTAATAATAATAGATTTAATCATAGAACAAAGGTAATGTTTGGAATCTTAGAAGAAAAATGTAGTTGTATATTAAAGAGTTTTTTTAAGAAATTAAGAGCTAAGTAAGGAGGAAAATATATGAGAATTCTATAGATGATCAAGTTAAAGAATATATAAGTGAAAATACTGATGATAATTCTATCTATATAATTATTACTAAACCAAGATGATGAAAGCTATATAAATCATAAGTTGTGATGGGAAAACCTGAAAATGTAGATTTGTTTAATAAATATTTAATAGATGGAATAGATGTATACGTCCAAAAAGGATTAATAGATAATTGTCAAGGAGTTAGAATTAGTTTTAAAGATTTTATATTAAAAAAATATTTAAAAGTTGATGGGCTTAGAATAAGTGTAGTGTAATCTAGTAAAATAATATAGGGAGAGATGTCTGAGTGGCTGAAAGTGGCGGTCTCGAAAACCGTTGTGCAGTATATACTGCATCGTGGGTTCAAATCCCACTCTCTCCGCCAAGATTTAATATAAAAAGTACTTGACAATAGAGAATATTCATAATACAATAGAGACTATCTTAAAGATAATTAAAAGTTGTGCTGGAGACAAAAATACTTATAAATTTACTTGAGAGAGCTGATGGTTGGTGTGAATCAGTGTGAATAAAGTATATAATAATCACTCCAAAACTGCTTTATTTAAACTACAGGAGTAAATAAAGTCGGTTTCCACCGTTATATGGATAGGATTAAGGATGTAACTTGATCTGAAAAAGGCAATTTTTTTATATCAAATTGTAAAATAGAGTGGTATCACGGAAATCAACCCCGTCTCTATAGTTATAACTATAGAGCTGGGGTTTTTTAATTTTAAAATTAAAGGTCTGGCCAGACAAATTAATTTTCAATATAAAAATTAGGAGGAATATTTATGGAAAAAAATCAAAGAGAAGGTTTCGCTTCGACATTTGGATTATTAATGGCAGCGGTTGGATCTGCAATAGGCCTTGGAAATATCTGGAGATTCCCTTATATAACAGGTAAATATGGTGGAGGGGCATTTCTTTTAGTTTATTTATTTGTAGTAGTATTAATAGGATTACCTTTGATGATAAGTGAATTTATAATAGGTAGAGAAGGGCGAAAAGATGCTATTGGATCTTTTAGAAAATTAGCTCCTGGAAAACCCTGGTATATTTCGGGAGTATTGGGAGTATTAGCGGCTTTTTTTATATTATCTTACTATAGTACGATAGCAGGATGGTCTTTAGAATATTTTATGAAATCTGTAACCAATAGTTTTGCTGGTCAATCTAGTGAAGCTATTACAGGAATGTTTGGGGAATTTGTATCTCATCCCATAAGACCAATAATTACACAAATAATATTTATGGCTATTACAGGAGTAGTAGTTGCTACTGGTATAGAAAAGGGGATTGAGAGAGTTTCAAAGATAATGGTACCTTTCTTATTTGTATTAATTATTATATTAGACATCCGAGCATTAACCTTACCTGGTGGTATGGAGGGTATAAGATTTTTATTTAAACCAGATTTATCTAAAATAGACGGAACTGTTATCCTAGGAGCATTAGGCCATGCTTTTTATACATTAAGCTTAGGAATGGGAATTATTATAACATATGGTTCTTATATAGATGATAAAGAAAACTTAGGGAAATCGGCTTTACAAATTTCTGTTATGGATACTATAATAGCTCTATTAGCAGGTGTAGCTATATTTCCAGCTGTGTTTGCATATGGGGTAGATCCGACAGAAGGACCTGGATTGGTATTTATAACACTACCAAATATATTTAATCAAATGCCAGGAGGATATTTATTTAGTATATTATTCTTTCTACTTTTATCAGTGGCTGCATTAACTAGTACTATATCTTTAATGGAAGTGGTAGTAGCATTTTTAGTTGATAGTTTTAAGATGGCAAGGAAAAATGCTTCAGTATTAGCTTTTGTATCTATTACTGTTGTTGGATTGTTTTCAACATTATCACAAGGACCATTAGCCCATATACAATTATTTGGAAATGATATATTGGACTTTTTAGATCAAATTACAGCTAATTATTTTTTAACTACAGCCGCATTAATAAGTATAATATTTTTAGGGTGGTTTTATGAAAAGGATAAGGTAGAAAATCAACTAACAAGTGGTGGAACTGTAAAAGCAGGATATAAGAGTCTATATTACTTTATGATAAAATGGGTTGTTCCAATTGGTATAATATTAGTATTCTTGTTCCAACTAGGGGTATTTGGTACCTTAGACTAAAATAAAAAAACCAATAAGTCATATGACTTATTGGTTTTCTTTTAATAATCTATCTTTTATTTCCCATAAATCCAGGGATAAATCCACAAAATATCTATGAGGCTTTTCAAATCTTTTCACTTCTTGCCAGAATGAATCAACCTGATCTTTACAATAGGTTTTAATATCATGAATATTAGGGTTTTGGTAAACCTGCTCACCTTTATCAAATATTCTGACTAAAAGTTTCTTAGCATAAAAATTTTCAACCTTTTTTCTTTTCCAAGTATACAATGGATGGAAGATATCATAAGGCTTAGTGTCGTCTATAGTTTCATCATGTAAAGTAATTACATCTGCAATAGCCTTGTGATTATCTTTATCAAAGAGTCTATAAACTTGTTTAAATCCTGGAGTAGTGATTTTACCAACATTTTCACTAATTTTAATCTTAGGAACTAAATTACCTTCATTATCTTCTATTGTAGTTAATTTATAAACTCCTCCAAATATAGGTTCAGATCTTGCAGTGATTAATCTCTCACCAACACCAAAATTATCTATATCAGCATTTTGTTTGATTAAATCTTCAATAATATATTCATCTAATCCACTAGATACCATAATTTCACAGTCATGATACCCAGCAGTATCTAAAAGTTTTCTAGCTTCTTTAGAAATATAAGCTATATCTCCACTATCTATTCTAATACCCTTAGGTCTAAACCCACGAGGTACTACTTCCTCATCGAAAACTTTAATAGCATTAGGAATCCCTTCTTTTAATGTGTCATAAGTATCTACTAAAAGATTGCAACTATCAGGATATACTTTAGCATAAGCTCTGAAAGCTTCTAATTCTGTAGGGAACATTTGTACCCAACTATGAGCCATAGTACCTACTGCAGGTATATTAAAGTCCCTATCTACTATAGTATTTGCAGTACCTATACAACCACCTATATAAGCAGCTCTAGCACCTAATATGGCGGCTTCATAGCTATGAGCTCTTCTACTTCCAAATTCAATAACATTACGACCCTCAGCGGCTCTCACTATTCTATTTGCTTTGGTAGCAATTAGTGATTGATGATTAATAGTTAGTAATACCATCGTTTCAATCAGCTGGGCTTGTATGACAGGTCCTCTTACAGTTACAATAGGTTCATGAGGAAATATTGGAGTTCCTTCTGGTATAGCCCAAACATCACAGATAAATCTGAAAGTTCTTAAGTACTCTATAAATTTTTCGTCAAAAATATCTTTACTTCTTAAAAATTCTAAATCTTTGTCACTAAATCTAAGGTTTTTTAAATATTCAATAAGCTGTTCTACACCTGCCATAATAGCAAATCCACCATCATCTGGTATACTTCTAAAAAACATATCGAAATAAGCTATTTTATCTTCCATTCCAGTTTCTAAATATCCATTAGACATGGTAAATTCATAAAAGTCAGCTAACATGGAAAGATTTCTTTGGTCTATCCAATCAATTTTATTCATATTTATCTCCTTTTTAATATAATTATAATAATTATAAACTTAATATTAAAAAAGTTCAACTTTAGCTTTATTTACTAGAAATAAATAGATGGATGGTTTATATTATTTCTTATAAACCATCCATCATTTAAAATAAAATCTTGTGCTAAACCAATCTATACTTATCCAATCAAAACCTTGTTTCTCTATTCTGATACACTCCTTGGTCTAAACTATTTCTTTAAGACATTTGTTACTTACTACAAATTATTAAATTGTAAATCTATCTAAAGCTAATTTTTAAATTTTGAAATCTTATTACCTTAAACTTACTACTACTGAAATGCTAATATAGATTGGTATTAGCAACAAGTTTTATTGACAACCGTTAATAAATTCTTGTTTAACTGACTTTTTATATAAATCAAGGGGTATTAATTTTGTTTTATTAAGGTTGTATTTATATTATACCCAAAATAAAAAAATTAAACAAACATTTAGTAAAATATTACTTATTTAATTCTTTTCTAATAATTCATTACCCTTATCAGAAACCTTGTACATTTTCACCAGATTAATATTACAAGATTTAGCATAGGGACAAGATCCACAAGCTACTTCACAATTAGGTGAACCTTCTATTTCATTTAAATAACCCATACGAATTAATTGATTAATTAAGTCACTTACCATTTCTAATGGTATGTCTAAATTTTTACTAATTAGTGATTTAGAAAAGCCATTATTTTTATTAATCTCTTCTAGTACGTTTCTTAGCATACTACCATCTCCTAAAAACCTAGGAATGTTCCAATTTGATAAACTAATACAGCAAAAATCCAAGCTACAATAAAAGTATATACTAATGTAAATATTGCCCACTTATATGAGTTTGTTTCTCTTTTTACTGTTGCTATAGTTGCAGTACAAGGTGTATATAAAAGTATCATAACCATAAAGCTTACAGATGATAAAGGTGTGAACATATTTTGAAGCATAGTTGTTAAACTACCAGTAGATGCTTGAGCCACAGATCCTAAAGTTGCAACTACAGCTTCTTTAGCAGCTACACCAGAGAATAAACTTACAGCAACTTGCCATGTTCCAAAACCTGCAGGTTTAAATATTGGTGCTATTAAAGATCCAATTTGTCCAAGTACACTAGATTGACTATATGGTTCTACTCCAAGAGGTAAAACTGCAAGCACCCATAAAAGCGTAACTACAGTTAAAATAACAGTACCGGCTCTATATAGGAAACTCCATACCTTATCCCACATATTTCGCATTACACTTCTAAAAGAAGGTAATCTATAAGGAGGTAATTCCATCATAAAATCTGAAGTTTCTCCTTTGAATAAGACCTTACTAAAGATCTTTCCAAATATAAAGGCTAAAACTATACCAAGTGTATATAATAAAAATAGTACTAAACCACCATGTTTAGGGAAGAATACAGATATGAATAACATATATATTGGTATCTTTCCACCACAAGACATAAATGGATTTATAAGAATAGCTATCATTCT
>DATGUA010000060.1:0-19914 GCA_035301545.1 Tissierellaceae bacterium
CATTATTTGAGAAATTCCTTCTATATCTTTTCCATAGATACCTAGTACTCCACTCAAAGTTTTTCCTCCTTATAGGCTTAAATCATTATTCATTTCCTTTACACCTTGTTTCATTTCTTCTTTATAGTCTTTTAATTTATCCTTTAATTCATCATATTTTAAAGAAAGAATTTGAGCTGCAAGTATAGCTGCATTTTCTCCTCCATCTATAGCAACTGTTGCTACTGGTACTCCTTTAGGCATTTGTACTACTGAAAGTAATGAATCTAGTCCGTCCATAGTAGAAGATTTTGCTGGTATTCCTATAACAGGTAGTGTAGATAGTCCTGCTAATATTCCTGCTAAATGAGCAGCTTTTCCGGCTATTGCAATTATTATTTCTGTACCATTTTCTTCTGCATTTTCCACAACTTCTACTGCCCTGTCTGGAGTTCTATGAGCTGATATAACTTCTATTTTATATGGTATATCAAAATTTCTTAATATACCTACAGATTTTTTAGCTATTTTTTCATCTGAAATACTTCCTATTATTATACTTACTTTCATATTTACATCTCCTTATTTAATTAAAGTATCTTTGTTATTTAAAATATCTTATAGCTGACTCAAAGATTTTATGCTTTCCTTTTATATTTATATTTTTATATAGATCTTTTTTCATTCGATCTATATTAGTTGTAGTTCCTAATATTCTTCCATCTAGACCTGTTAATGATTCTATATTATCTATTGAACCAGTAGGATTTTTCTCTATAAACTTTGTTGTTATTTGGGTATTTTCTAAGTTTTGCTTTTCTAATACTAATCTTCCTTCATATATTCCTATAGGTGCTGAGTATATATCTCCTTTTTCCATCATATTAAACCAAGGTGAATTATTATCTACTACTTCTATATCTGTAAAGGTAGATATAAATCCTTCTTCTTTATTTGCTACTAATATTCCATTTTCTTTTCCTATTAGTCCAGTCTTTAATAATGTTTGGAATCCTTCACCTATCCCTAGGATTAGCCCATCTGTATTTTCAATATAATGATTTATTGCTTCTTTTACTTGAGGAGTATTTAGTATATAATTACTTAGTTTGCCACTGGCTCCTGGTTCTCCTCCAAATACTCGACCATGAGGGAAAGCTAGTATTTGAGATTCTTTTATTCTTTTGCTAAATTCTTTTAATGATTCTTTAAAATCTTTTTGCTTTAAAGTTTTAAATACAAATATATCTACCTGACCACCTACATTTTTAAAGGAATTTTCTAATGTATATTCTCCATGAGTTCCTGTAAATACAGGGATTAATACTTTAGGTCTTTGAGTTTTTATATTAGCTTTTCTTATTATAGTTTTAGATTTAAACTCTATATTTTCTTTCTCTAAATCTCCTTTTAATGTAGGGAATACTTCTTCTAGAGGACTAATCCATGTTTGTATTAATTTATCTAAATCTAAACTTATATTATTTATAACTATTTCTTCTTTATCTATAGTATTTCCTATTTGTATAAATCCTTGTAAATTATCTATATCTGTATCCTTATCTAATTCTAAGATTATAGATCCATATTTTGGTATAAATAGTGACTCTACATCTATATTTTCTGATTTAAATCCAATTTTGTTTCCAAAGCTCATTTCTGAAATACTTCTTATTATCCCGCCATTTTTAACTGATGAAGCTGAAAGGATTAATCCTTTTTTATTTAGTTGGTATATCTTTTTATATTTCTTTATCATATCTTTACTATCTATTAAAAAGTTATTATCTTGTTCTAAATTTACTAATACTACTTTACTGTCTTTATCCTTAAATTCACTTGTTAGTATATTTTTTATATTTTCTGTTGTTATAGCAAAGCTAATTAATGTTGGTGGAACATCTATATCTTCAAAGCTACCACTCATACTATCTTTTCCACCTATACTTGGTAAGCTTAAATCTTTCATAATTGAATAAGCTCCCAGTAGGGATAAGAAGGGTTTGCCCCATTTAGCTTTGTTCTCTCCTAATCTTTCAAAATATTCTTGGAAAGTAAATCTAATATTTTTATAATTTCCACCTAAGGCTATTACTTTTGCAATTGATTCTATAAGAGCATAATATCCTCCATGATATGGGCTCCATTTAGAAATACTTGGATCATATCCATAAGTCACAATAGATGTAGTATTTGTATTGCCATTTTCTACTGGGATTTTACTTACCATTCCTTCACTAGGACTTAAGAGATTTTTACCACCATATGGCATTACCACAGTTTCACCACTTACAGTATTGTCAAAGTTTTCTATTAATCCCTTTTGACTTCCTATATTTATATCTTTTAGTATATTTATTATTTTATCTTCTAGATCATCTTCATTCTTTTCTATTTCAAAAGGATTCGACCCACTAGGTTTTAATAATTTTATATCTGTATTTTTTTCTGCTCCATTTGTATCTAAGAATGATCTTTCTATATCTACTATTACTTCTCCATTATGAATAAATTTAAGCCTTTCTTCTTCTATTACCTTGGCTACTACTCTTGCTTCTAGATCTTCTTTTGATGCTTCAGATAAAAATTTCTCTACATCTTCTTTATCTACCAGGCAGGCCATTCTTTCTTGTGATTCTGAAAGTAGTATTTCTGTTGGACTAAGTCCTTTATATTTTAAAGGAACTTTTCCTAAATCTACTACTAATCCATCAGCTAATTCTCCAATAGCTACTCCTACCCCACCTGCTCCAAAATCGTTACATACTTTTATTAGTCTAGCTACTTCTTTTTTTCTAAATAGTCTCATTATCTTTCTTTCTAGAGATGGATTACCTTTTTGTACTTCTGCTCCACCTCTATTTAAAGAATCTTCTGAATGTTCTTGAGATGACCCGACTGCTCCACCAAGTCCATCCCTACCTGTCCTTCCTCCTACAAGTATGACTTGGTCTCCAGGGCTTGGTCTTCCTCTATATACATTTTCCTTTGGAGTAGCTGCTACTAATGCGCCACATTCCATTCTTTTAGCTAAAAACCCATCATCATATATTTCTCTTACAAATCCTGTACTTGCCCCTATTTCATTTCCATAAGAACTGTATCCTTCCATAGCTCTTCTTGATATTTTTCTTTGAGCTAATTTCCCTTTTAAAGTATTTTCAAAGCTTTCTCTAGGATCTTTTGCTCCTGATATTCTCATAGCTTGATATACATATGATCTACCAGATAAGGGATCTCTTATAGCTCCACCTAAACATGTTGCAGCTCCTCCAAAAGGTTCTATTTCTGTAGGATGATTATGAGTTTCATTTTTAAACATTAATAACCATTTTTCTGTTCTACCATCTATATCAAGATCTATTTCTATACTAGCTGCATTTATTTCATCTGTATCTTCTTTATCATCTAAGCAACCTTTTTTACTTAATTCTTTCATATTTATAGTTCCAAGATCCATTAGACTTATAGGCTTATATCTATCTCCATATACATAATCTCTTGATGATATATATCTTTCTATTTCTTTTTCAAATACTTCTTTATACTGGCTATCTTCTATTTCAATATTATTTATTCTAGTATTAAATGTAGTATGTCTACAATGATCAGACCAATATGTGTCTATTAATTTTATTTCTGTAAGATTTGGATCTCTGTCTTTCTTTTTGAAGTAATCTCTTACATGTACTAGATCATCTACATCCATACCTATTTGTTTCTTATTTCTAAATTTTTCTATTTCTTTTTCTGTATAATTTATAAATCCATCAATAAATATAAGTCCTTCATTATTTTCTTCTATTTTACTAATTTCTCTGTCCTTTATATCTATTTCTTTAATTTCTATTGGATTTATATAATAATCTTTTATTCTTTTTACTTCTTCTTCATTTATGCCTTTTAATGTAATTATTTTTGAAGTTTTTATTTCTATATCTCTTTCTGGATAGATAAATTTTGTTATTTGATTTGCAAAATGTTCTCTTTTATTAAACTGACCTTTTAAATCTTTTACTCTAAATCCTAATTGTCCTTCTTCTAACTTAAAGTCTTTTGTTACTATATCTGTTAATGGTTGATAAAGTACTTTTTCTAATATAGTATCTTTTTCTTCACTATTTGCTCCTATTAGATCATAAACATGAATTATTTGTAAATCTTTTAATCTATTAATTTCTAAATAATTCCTAAATTCATTTAAAAGTTCTTTTCTTTCAGTATCAAATTCTAATTTCTTTTTAATAAATACTCTATGCATTTATTTGTCTCCTCCTTAGAGATATAGGCTTTAATTATTTAAAAATATTTTTTCTAATTCAAAAGGTTCTATATATTTTCCATCTTTATAAACTCTCATACTTCCACCAGATATTTCATCTATTAAAGCTATATGATTGTCTTTCCCTACTTTTCCAAATTCTAATTTTATATCATATAACTCTAATCCTTTTTTAGAAAGTTCTTCTTTTATAAAATTACAAATTTTTATTGTCATCTTTTCTATTTTTTCACATTCTTCTTTACTTATAATATTTAGCATATCTAATGCTTCTTTAGTTATTAGAGGATCTGATCTTTTATCATCTTTTAGTGTAAATTCTAGATAAGAATCTAATTTATCTCCTTTTTCTGCATATAGTCCATATCTTCTTATAAAGCTACCTACAGCCCTATATCTACATATAACTTCTACACCTTTACCGAAAAAATCAGCCTTTAATACTGTCATAGTATTTTTATCTATATCTGTATCGATAAAATGAGTAGGAATATTAAGATTATTCAGTTTTTCAAAAAAATAAGTTGTCAATTTAAGTCCTGATTTACCTACTCCATCTATAGTCAGTCCTATCTCATCTGCCCCAGGGTCAAATTTTCCATCAGAACCTGTTACATCATCTTTAAATTTTAAAACTACATGTTCTTCATCTAATTTATATACATCTTTTGTTTTTCCTTTGTAAAGTAGTTTCATTTTAATCCTCCTAATATGATATTATTAAGCATAAGAAAAAGCCCAAACAGAGAGGCTTAAGTGAAACCTCCCCGTCTGGGCTTTTATCCCTTCGGTGTAATGCATTAATATTAATGCATCTATGGCGCTTGGATCTTCTTATTAGAAGCCCTAGCCACACTTTCACTCATAGTAAATGATTTATGGTCATTTGTAGAAACTTTCCAACCTTATTATGGAAACTATATGAGTCCTATGTATTTGTTTATTATGATTTTATATTAGCAAGTAAATTTTAATAAGTCAAGCTTTATTTTTATATCATTTAATAAGTTTTATAATATTAAAAGCTAGATACAAAAAAAGCGACCTTAAGGCCGCTTTACTATTATGGCGGGAGTACGTGGGGATCGAACCCACCTAGGACGATCCTAACGCCCCATACTGGTTTTGAAGACCAGAGAGCCCACCAGGACTCATCTACCCCCATTAATATATAAAAATGATATAAATCTCTTATTTATCAACACCAACTTATTATATCATCTTAGAGAAAAGTGTCAAGTATTGTTACTTTTTTGTCTATTAAGTTGTTTCTGTCTATTAATTGGTATTTCTTATATCCTCTATTTACTTTATTCCCCTTTTATATTTTTCTAATCTAAAACCTAGCAATAAATATTATTATGATAAAATTATTCAGCTGCTCAAGTAATATAATAATAAAAATAACATAATATTATAGAAGGTAATTATAGGGGGTGTTGATTTAATGAAAATTCTTTTGGTAGGTGCTAGTGGTGCTATGGGGAAAGTCATTTGTCAAATTATAGAAGAACATGAAGATATAGAGATTGTTGCTGGAATAAGTGGTAAAGATTATCAGGAAGATTTTCCTGTATATAGTGAATTTGAAAATATAGAAGAAGATTTTGATTGTATAATAGATTTTTCAAATAGTAGTTTAACCTCTTCTCTTTTAGATTTTATAGAAATTAGTGGTAAGAGAGCTGTAATTGCTACTACAGATTTATCTGAAGATCTTAAAGATCGAATGAAAGAAATAAGTAAGACTATTCCTATATTCTATTCTCAAAATACAAGTATAGGGGTAAATCTAATAAATAATATAGTTGGTTATTTAGCCAGAGTATTAACTGATTTTGATATTGAAATAATTGAAAAACACCATAATACTAAGGTAGATGCTCCTAGTGGTAGTGCTGAAATGTTTTTCGATTCTATAAAAGAATATAGAAAGGATGCTTATGAGGTATATGATAGGACTAAAGAACATAAAAAAAGAGATAAAAATGAAGTAGGAATCTCATCAATAAGGGGTGGAACAATTGTTGGAGAGCATTCTGTCATCTTTGCTGGAATTGATGAGGTTGTTGAAATAAAACATATACCAGGTAGTAAAAGAATATTCGCTAATGGCGCTATTAAAGCTGCCAAATTTCTAATGACAAAGAATAGTGGTTTTTATAATATGGAGGATGTATTAAATGAATAAAATAAAGATAGGTATTGTAGGATATGGTAATCTTGGAAAAGGCTTAATATCTGCTATTAATAATACAGATGATATGGAATTAGTTAAGATATTTACTAGAAGAAATCCTAAAGATTTTAACATTAAGGAAATAGAAAGTCTAGATAATATTTTAGAATATAAGGATATTATCCATGTATTGGTTTTATCTCTTGGTTCTGCAATTGACATTCCAATATTTGCTCCAAAATTGGCTAAAGATTTTAATACAGTAGATTGTTATGATAATCATAGTAATATGCTTAATTATTATAAAATTATGGATAAAATTGCTAGGGAAAATAATAATACTTCTATGATTGCTATGGGATGGGATCCTGGGTTGTTTTCATTAAATAGGTTTATGGCTGAAAGTATATTACCTAAAGGTAAGTCCTTTACTTTTTGGGGTCCAGGACTTAGTCAAGGACATTCAGATGCTTTACGACGGATTGAAGGTATAAAACTAGCTGTCCAATATACAATTCCAAAGAAAGAAATCCTAAATAATATAAGCAATCAACCTGATAACCTAGAAACTTGTGATACTCATGACAGACAATGCTTTGTAGTTTTAGAAAAAAATTATAACAAAAATGATATTACAGAAGAGATAATACATATGAAAGATTATTTTGAAGATTATAATACAGAGGTAAATTTTATTTCTGAAGAAGAATTTAAACAAAATCATCAATCTATGCCTCATGGAGGTCATATTATTAGGATTGGAGAAACTGGTAAAGACCATAAAGAAAATATCAAATTTTCTTTAAAATTAGCAAGTAATCCTGAATTTACAGCTAGTGTAGCTCTTGCAGGTGCTAGAGCTGTATATAAGATGAACCAATTGAGAAATTATGGATCTATCACTATATTAGATACACCAGCTCAATTTTATTCACCTTTTTCATTAGAAGAATTAATAGATGAATATTTATAATTAATACTAATTAAGGGCTGTTTCATAACTGATTAATCAGTTTATGATACAGCCTCTTTTATAGTCCTCCTTATAATTTAATATAAATTTATTATTTCTTACTATATATTATTAAAATAATAGCCTACTCCCCATTTAGTCATTATATATTGATTATCTCTATAATCATCTTCTATTTTTTCCCTTATTCTTCTAATATGAACATCTACTGTTCTTAAATCTCCATAATATTCATATCCCCATACCTGTTCTAATAATTCCTCTCTAGTAAATATTTTACCTGGATTGGAAGATAAAGTATAAAAAAGATCAAATTCCTTTCCAGTTAAATCTATATCTTTATCTTGTAAATTAATCTTTCTTTTTAAAGAGTTTATAGTAAAATCTTTATATTGAAGTATATGATTACTATTATCTTCCATACTATATTCAATTCTTCTAAATATAGCTTTGATCCTGGCTTTTAGTTCTAAAATGTTAAATGGTTTTACTAGATAATCATCTGCACCATATTCTAATGCAGATACTTTAGTTATATCATTATTATTTTCTGTTATGATTATTATAGGTGTATATGATACTTCTCTTATAGCCTTACATATATCTATACCTCTTGTATCTGGTAAATCTAATTCTAATAATATTAGATTATATGATTTTTTATTTATTCTATTTAATACTTCTTTTCCTTCTTGTAAGACATCTATTATATGACCATCTTGTTCTAAACTATATTTTAATCCATCTAGGAATATTTTGTTATTATCAACAATTAGTATCTTCTCTTCCATCAAATCACCTCTATATCCTGCGTCAGTTTTTATATAATGTCCTAGTATCATCATCTCTTATAGTTATTTTTTGCTGATCAAAATATTCTAATAATCCTATAGCAGTTCTTCTATTAGTATCTAGTAGATCTCTATATTCAGCTACTGATATTGAACCATTATTTGTAATATAATCTTCTAATTCTTTTATAGCTTTTTTATAATCCTCTTCTCTCATAGCCATATCATCAGTTATTTTAATAAGTTCTCCTAAATTTATTAATACATTATATACTTCATCAAATTCTTCTCTTTTGTAATCTAGTCTCTCTGCTATTTCATAGTTTTTAGATGGTAGAAACTTATCTTCTTTTAATATATTAAATATATCATTTTTTATCTTAGTATTTTTTTCATTAAATTCAATAGAAAAACCTTTAAGTTTTACATTTTCTAAGTCTTGTTCTATATATCCTTCCTTAGTTATTCTATCTATAAATAATTCTCCAATTCTTGTATTAGCTTTTCTTAAGAATTTACTTCTAATCTGTTCTTTAGGTATTCCATTTCTTAATGGGAATTTTTCATGATGATCTTCTAATTCAGCTACTATATTATCCTTTATATCTAAATAATGATCATTGTGGATATAATAGGTTTCATTAGTTAATGGAAAACTAATTATTTTTCCTTCTTTATTTAAACTTTTTATCTCTGCTTCTAATTCTTCTTCAGATATAGAAATATTAGATGATATATCTTTAATAGATAGAAATTCATCTCTTCTATCTTTAATTATCCTTTCTATAACATCTTTTTTACTACCTTTATCTTTTATTGCTAATTCTTCTAATATCCCTTCATCATATCTTTTCTTTTTACTTGGATTAGGATCTAATATTATTCCGCCACCTATAGTGTACATAGGTGAGTAAAATCTCAGTATGAATTTATCCTTCAGCTTTGCTACTACTTCTTTTTCTAATCTTAATTGAGCATAAGCTTCTTCTCCTGGAAATAGTTCTTCTCTATCTAATAATACTAATCTACATAGAATTTCTTCTGTTCCTAAATAAAGTCTAACTCTAGTTCTATTTTCTATGCTTCTATCCATACTTTCTAGTAGTTTTACTTTTACATCTAGCATCATAGTTTCTTTCATAGAACCTATTGGTGCTATTACACTACCTCTATCTACATCTTCTTTCTTTATTCCTGCAATATTTATAGCTACTCTTTGTCCTGCATATGCTATTTCTGCATCTTCATCATGAACTTGTAAAGTTCTAATCCTACCTACTGTATCTCCAGGATATATTTGGATTTCCTCTCCTATTTCTAAGGTTCCTGATAAAAGAGTCCCTGTTACTACAGTTCCAAATCCTGATATAATAAATGATCTATCTACAGGAAGTCTTGGTTCTTCTTTATTTGTTTTATCTTCTATATCTTTACTATATTTTTGTAAGAGATCTTTCACTTCATCTAATCCTTCATTATTAGTTGAAGATACTCTAATAACTGGGCTATTTTCTAAAAATGTTCCTTTTACATTTTCATATATTTCTTCCTCTACTAGATCCATCCATTCATCTTCTACTAAATCAGCTTTAGTCATTACTAAGAAACCTTTTTCTATACCTAATAAATCTAATATAGCTAAATGCTCTGAAGTTTGAGGCATTATACCTTCATCTGCTGCTACTACTAATATAACTATATCTATACCTATAACTCCAGCTAACATATTTCTTACAAATTTTTCATGTCCTGGAACATCTATTATACCAGCCCTCTGACCGTCTGGTAAATCAAAATAGGTAAATCCTAATTCTATAGATATACCTCTCTTTTCTTCTTCTTTTAATCTATCTGTATTTCGACCTGTTAGTGCTCTTATTAATGTAGTTTTTCCATGGTCGATATGCCCTGCTGTTCCTATTATAATATGTTTGTCCATCTATCTACACTCCTTAAGATTCTCTAGAGATTTTTCTATAGCTTTAACTACAATTGGGAACTCTTCTTCTTTTATAGTTCTTACATCTAAATAAATCCTATCCCTATATAATCTTGTTATTATAGGAGTTGAATACCTTCTTAATTCTTTTTCGAATTTTTGGGTACTTATATCTTTAGTTTCTATTACTATAGTTTTAGTAAGTAGTTCTTCTAATGGCATAGATCCTCCACCTACTTCTGAATAATCATCTTCTATAGATAATTTAAGATTTGAATCTATATTTAATTCTTTAATTTGATTTAATAATTCCTTAGCTAATCTTTCTATTTCTTCCATAGGTAAAGATAACATCCTTAGGGTTGGTATTTCATTTAAAGCACTATCCTCATCTAAATAATATTTTAAAGTAGCCTCTAGAGCTGCTAGAGTAAATTTATCCACTCTAAAAGCTCTAGTAAATGGGTTAGACTTCATCTTGTCTACATATTCTTTTTTACCTACTATAATTCCAGCTTGTGGTCCTCCTAATAGCTTGTCTCCGCTAAAGCTTACTACATCTATTCCTTTATTTATAGAATCTTGTACTGTAGGCTCATATTCTAATCCATATTTAGATAAATCTATTAATACTCCACTACCTAAATCTTCTATTATTGGAATATTATATTTATCTTTTAATTCACTCATTTCATCTGCTTCTACTCCAGAAGTAAATCCTAATATTCTATAGTTAGATGTATGAACTTTTAAAAGGGCTCCTGTCTCTTCTGTAATTGCATTTTCATAATCCCATAAATGGGTTTTATTAGTAGTACCTACCTCTACTAATCTGGCCTTACTTTGTTCCATTACATCTGGTATTCTAAATGATCCACCTATTTCGATTAATTCTCCTCTTGATACTATTACTTCTTTATCTTCTGCCATTGTACTTAGTATTAGAACTACTGCTGCAGCATTATTATTTACTATTAATGCATCTTCTGCCCCTGTGATTTCCTTTATTATATCTTCTACATGAGAATATCTAGAACCTCTACTACCTTCTTCTAGATTATATTCTAGATTAGAATAATTAGATGCTATTTTATTTATATTTTCCATTACTTCCATATTCATTGGAGATCTACCTAAATTAGTGTGAATAATAGTACCTGTAGCATTTACTACTCTTTTTAATTTAAACTTATCTTTTTCTAAAGATTTTTTTTCAATATTTTCAGGTAGATCTTTTATCATCTCATCAATATTGTCTTCACTGGCTTTTCCGCTCTTTATACTTTTTCTTAAATTATCTGTTTCATCTCTTATAGATCCTATTACTATCTTCCTTGGCATTTTGTCTAATAATTTTATGATTTTTTCATTTTCTAATAATTCATCTACCTTTGGAATCAAGGCAAATAGATTTCTACTTGTCATATAATCACTTCCTAATTCTTATTCTACTAATAAATATTTATCCCCTTTAGGCTCTACTTCTCCAATTATAGCATATTTACTAGTAGAGTTTTCTAAAGCCTTCATTAAATCATCTGCTTTGTCTTTTTCAATAGATATTAATAATCCTCCTGATGTTTGAGGATCATATAATACATCCTCTATAGCTGCTGGTATATCTTCATTAATTTTCACATCTTCTTCTATATATTTTTTATTATTATAAGCACCTGCTGGGATTAGACCCATTTCAGCATATTCTACTGCTTTATTTATCATAGGTACTTTTTTATGGTCTATTTTTATACTTACTTCACTACCTTCTGCCATTTCAAAAGCATGACCTAAAAGTCCAAATCCAGTTATGTCTGTTACACTATTTACTCCATCTACTTTTTCTATCGCTTCTTGACCAAATTTATTTAAAGTAGTCATTACTTCAATAGCTTCATCATAAGTTTCTTTATCTATTAATTCACCTTTAATAGCTGTATTCACTATCCCTAATCCTAAAGGCTTAGTAAGGATTAATATATCTCCAGCTTTTGCACTTTTATTAGTTAAAACTTTATCTGGTTCTACAAATCCTGTTACAGATAGTCCATATTTAGGCTCCTCATCTGATACACTATGTCCTCCTACTAGGGTAGCTCCTGCTTCTTTTACTTTATCTTGACCACCTTTTAATATTTCTCCTAATACTTCTGGATCTAAACAATCTGGGAAACATACTATATTCATAGCTATTACTGGTCTACCACCCATAGCATATATATCAGATAAAGAGTTTGCTGCTGCTATTTGACCAAATGTATATGGATCATCTACTACTGGTGTAAAGAAGTCTAAAGTTTGTATTATAGCTAATTCTTCATTAATTTTATAAACTGCAGCATCATCTGATGTTTCTAGTCCAACTATTAAGTTTTCATCTGTTGCTTTTGGTATGTGACGCAAAACTTGCGCCAATGTATCAGGTTCGATTTTTGCAGCTCAACCTGAACTTTTTGTTAAATCTGTTAATTTTATACTCATTTAAATTCCTCCTAATTTGTTATTATCATATCTTTTATATCTTCGAATTTCTTGTCCCCTATTCCAGATACATTCATAATATCTTCTACTGTATTAAAAGAATTTTCTTCTCTATATTCTAATATTTTATCCGCAGTTATATCTCCTATACCTGGTAGACTAATTAATTCTTCTTTAGTACAATTATTAATATTAATTTTATCATTAGACTCACCTGAATCACTATTTGTACTTTGAGTACTTTCTACTTCATTTGGTAAATCTTCTTCCCCAATTTTCGGTATATAGATCTTCTCTTCATCTACTAATTTTTTAGATAAATTTATTCGATCTAAATCTGCATCTTCTTTCAATCCTCCAGCAGATTCTACAGCATCTATTACCCTATTATCTAATTTTAACTCTATTAATCCTGGATTTTTAACCTGTCCACTTATATGTACCATTATATCATTATTAATATTTATTTCATCTTTTGAATTATTATTATTATCTATTTCAATATCTGTATCATTGTTATTATCTATAGATTGATCCTCTTCTATAGAGTTTATAATTTCTAAACCATCTTCTTCCTCTGACTTTAGTTTAGCTTTTACAAATATTTTAAATCCTAAGCCTATCATTATAATGAAAACAATTATTAGTATAACCACTTGTTCCTTTTTTGTAAAGTAATCTTTCATTTTATTCCTCCTATTTCCCTATCTTGAAGCAAAGATAGACATTATATTAACATATTCTACATAAAAGTAATCTTTCCTTCTTTATTTATAAATTCCTCTTAAAAAATATCTGTTTTTCTGGTATAATAGGATTATTATATTAAGGTGGTGAACCAATTGAGAAAAACACTTAGTTTATTATTTACTTTTACCTTGCTATTAAATGTACTTACTCCTCTTTCCCCTTTTGCCGCTGATAATGATTTAGATTTAGATGGTGAAGCAGCTATCCTAATGGATTATGATTCTGAAACTATCCTTTATGAGAAGAATATACATAAACAGTTATATCCTGCAAGTACTACAAAGATATTAACAGGGATTTTAGCTATAGAAAACAGTGATATGGATGAAGTAGTTACTATAGATGAAGAAATTGTTAGTCTAACTGATGGGAGTCATATAGCTTTAGATTATGACGAGGAAGTAACTGTTGAAGATCTTTTACATGGATTACTTATTGCTTCTGCTAATGATGCAGCTGTAGCTTTAGGTAAACATGTCGGTGGTTCTTTAGATGAATTTATTAAAATGATGAATGATAAAGCTGAAGAATTAGAAACAGTAGATACAAACTTTGTTAATCCCAGTGGATTACATGATGATGATCATGTATCTTCTGCATATGATCTAGCTATTATAGGAAAATATGCTATGGAAAACAAAATTTTTAGAGAAATAGTTAATAAACCTAGCTACGAAATAGATTCTACAAATAAACAGGATGAACCTAGGAAAATCCATTCTACTAATAAGTTTTTATATGGAAATAATAAGATAGAAATAGATGGTGAGGAAATACCTATAAGATATGACGGGGTATCAGGAATAAAGACAGGATATACACCTGAAGCTAAAAATTGTTTAGTTACATTTGCAGAACAAGATGGCAGAAAACTTATAGCAGTAGTATTAAAATCAAATAATAAAAAAGTATATGCTGACACTTATAAATTATTAGATCATGGATTTAACGATTTTACTAGTCAACCTTTAGGACATGCAAATGAGTTTATTGATAATATAAATATTGATAATGGAGAATTAGACTTTGTACCAGCAATTTTAGATAAGGATGTAACTCATTTTCTAAGTGATGCAGATGTAGAGAGAATTGAGAAGAAAGTAAATCTAAATAAAGATTTAAGAGCCCCTATTAAACAAGGTGAATCTATTGGAAGTTTAGAATACTATTTAAATGAAGAAATAATTGCTCGTGGAAATATAATCGCAACTATGTCTGTTAAATCTATAGCTACTGCTACATTTCTTCAGACATTAAAGGATAAATGGTATCTTATTATACTTGCTTTATTAATATTTTTTAGAATAATTTATATAATAAGAAAATCTAATCAAAGAAAACGAAAAGGAAAAAGTCTAATTAAATACTCACCAAATATAAGATAAGAAAAAACCTGACTTTTAAAAGTCAGGTTTTTTCTTTATATTACTGCTATTGCTTCTATTTCTATTTGACCATCTAATGGAAGTTTTGCAACTTCTACTAGAGATCTAGCTGGTTTGTGATCACTAAAAAATTCAGCATATACTTCGTTAATTGAAGAAAACTGTTCCATATCTTTAACAAATACAGTTAATTTAACTATATTCTCTAGAGATGCACCAGCTTCTTCTAAGACAGCCAATACGTTTTCTATAGCTAATTTAGTCATCTCCTGAATATCTCCTTCGATCATTTTACCAGTTTCAGGATCAATATGTAATTGTCCTGAAGTATATACAGTATTTCCTACTTTCATTCCTTGTGAATATGGTCCTACAGCTGCAGGAGCCTTATCTGTGTTTATAAATTCTACTGACATTCTTTTCACCTCCTATTAAATATTATCATTAGTTTTCATTATTTTCAATCCATAGTCTTTCTAGATTATAATAATCCCTTTCTTCTCTATGAAATACATGGACTACTATATCACCATAATCTAATAATACCCATCTACCAGTGTCATACCCGTCTTTAGACATTCTTATATATCCTTCTTCATACATATTATCATCTATCTCATCGGCTATAGCTCTGGCCTGTGGAGATGAATTTCCACTTACGATAACAAAATAATCTGCTATAGAGCTTAAATCTGCAATATTTATTACTTTTAAATCTATTCCATTCCTATCCTCACAAGCTTTAGTAATAATTGATAATTTTTTTTCTACTTCTTTCATTAAACTATCACTCCTTACTTTTTATTTTTAAATAATTTATAGCTTTTACTGTATCTACAGAAATTAATTGATCATTATCTATTAAAAACTTTATAGTTTTTTTCATAGCTAGTATGAGACTCCCATCTAAATCTTTAAAAGCTAATTCTCTTACCTTATCTACTCCTGGGAAATCCCTTACCGGTTCTATATAATCAGATATAAATATAATTTTTTCTATCATAGTCATATTTTCCCTACCTGTAGTATGATATTTTATAGCATTTAATATATCTTTATCTTTTATATTATATTCATGCTCTGCTATCTTAGCACCTAATGGTCCATGGATTAATTCAGTATTATTTAACATAATATTATCTAGGGATAGATTATAATCTATAACTTTTTTAAATAATATATCCTTATCTTTAAATTTAGCAGAATCATGTAATAATGCTGCTATCTTTAATTTGTCTATATCTTCATTATATATATTACCTAATTTTTCTGCTGTTTCTAATACTCTTAATGAATGCTCTAATCTTTTTTTACCTATACTTTCTTCTAAATCTTTCTTTATATCTTTATACATTATTTCACCTTATTTATATAAATGATTTTTAATTATATATTTCTCTAAAATATCTGGAAGTAAATATTTAATAGAGAGATCTTCTTTTACTCTTTTTCTAATAATAGTTGATGATATATGAATAATAGGAGTGTTTATTCTAACTATATTTCCATTATATTTATTATTAAATTCTTTAATTTTCTCTACCATTTCCTCCATATTAGGTGTATATCTATCTGCTACTATAATATTAGCTATAGATATTAACTCTTTATAATCTTTCCAGGTCTCTAAATTTAGTAGAGAGTCTCCTCCTATTATTATATATAGTTCGTCTCTATCATAGATATTTTTTAATTCTTTAATTGTATCTATAGTATAACTAGTTTCTACACTATCCATTTCTATGGTAGAAATAGCAAAATTAGGATTTGATTCTATAGCTAATTCCACCATTTTTTTTCTAATATTATTGTCTGAAATGTTATTTAAATTTTTGTGAGGTGGTTTACCAGTTGGGATAAATATAACCTTATCTAATTTACATTTTTCTCTAATATATTCACTTAGTATTAAATGTCCATTATGAATAGGATCAAATGTCCCACCCATTATACCTATCTTCATATATCCTCCTAATAATTAGTTATTCTGGCAATTCTATGGTTTTATTTTCTTCAGATTCCTTATATAAAACGAATTTACTTCCTATACTTTGAACAAATTCCCCATTTGCTCTTTCTGCTAATTCTATAGCTGTTTCTTTAGGCTCTAAAACACTGTTTTGTAATATTTTTATTTTAATTAATTCTCTAGTTTCTAAAGCTTCTTCTACTTGTTTTACAAAGTTTTCACTTAAGCCATGTTTACCTATTTGAAATATAGGTTCTAAATCATGGGCTAAAGATTTTAAATAACTTCTCTGTTTTCCTGTTAACAAAATAATTCCCTCCTTTATTTTAATGGAAGAATTCAAATTCATATCCACATATAAATACTGTTTCTCCTTCTTGGACTCCTAATTCCTCTAACTTTTTAATAGCTCCTTCACGTCTTAAAGCATTTTGGAAATATCTTAATGAATCTACACTATCAAAGTTAGTAGATTCTAATAATCTTTCTACTAAACTACCTTCTAATATATATTTTCCTTCTTCTTTTCTTACTATTATTCTTTCCTTTTCTATTATTTCTTCTTCTATATGTTTTTCATCCAATGTTTCATAATCTTGTTCAAAATTAGATAGAAGTTCCCATATAGCATATTTTAGTTCATCTATACCGGCTCTTGTAGCAGCTGATGTGAAAATTATTTTTATGTCTTTGTCTTCTAATTCTCTTTTTAATTCTTCTAGATTCTCTTCTGCTCCTAGAATATCCATTTTATTTGCTACTATAATTTGTGGTCTTTCTTTTAATTTTGGATTATAATCTGCTAATTCTTCATTTATAGTATTAAAATCTACTAATGGATCTCTACCTTCCATTCCTGATACATCTAAAACATGGACTAATACTTTAGTCCTTTCAATATGTCTTAAAAATTCATGTCCTAGGCCTACTCCTTCAGCTGCACCTTCTATTAGTCCTGGTATATCTGCTAATACAAAACTTTTCCCTTCCTCTACTCTAACCACTCCTAAATTTGGAGATAAAGTAGTAAAATGATAATTAGCTATTTTAGGTCTTGCAGCTGATAATATAGATAGTATAGTTGATTTTCCTACATTAGGAAATCCTACTAATCCTACATCTGCTAATAGTTTTAATTCTAAAATTATTTCTCTTTCTTCACCACTAGTTCCAGGCTCTGCAAATTTAGGTGCTTGTCTAGTAGAAGTAGAAAATCTAGCATTTCCTTTTCCACCTTTTCCACCTTGGGCTATTATATATTGCTGATCTTTTTCCTTTAAATCTATGATTACATTTCCACTATTTTTATCTTTCACTAAGGTTCCTACTGGTACTTTAACTATTATATCTTCACCTGTTTTACCAAATTGTCTTTTAGTCCTACCGTCTTCCCCATTATTTCCATTGTAGACTCTTTTATATCTAAAATCCATTAGAGTTCCTATACCTTCATCTACTTGTAGGACTACATTTCCTCCATCTCCACCATCTCCACCAAATGGACCTCCTGATGGTTCAAATTTTTCTCTTCTCCAGGCTACTGCACCATTTCCACCATTTCCACCTTTAACCCGTATCTCTGCCTTATCTATAAACATCTTTATCATCCTCATTATCTCTTTTATATTAGCTAATATTTACTATGATATCCATATTACTAAAAAAATAAAGCCTACCTTTCTAGGTAAGCTTAATTTTTATGCTAATCTTTAAGCAGGGTAAACACTTACCCTTCTCTTTTTCTTGCCAACTCTTTCAAATTTAACTACACCATCTACAGTCGCAAATAGAGTATCATCCTTACCTTTTCCTACGTTTTCACCAGGATGAATTTTAGTTCCTCTTTGTCTCATCAGAATATTTCCTGCTGTTACAAATTGTCCGTCTCCTTTTTTAACACCTAATCTTTTAGAATGACTGTCTCTACCGTTTCTTGAGCTTCCTGCCCCTTTTTTAGAAGCAAATAATTGTAAATTTAATTTTATCACCGACTACACCTCCCTATATTTCAGTGTAATATATTTAGGATAAGTTTCTCTAATAGACTTAATTCCTACTTCAAAAGTTCTTAGAACTGTTTCAGCTTTTGTAGCTTGATCCTTGTCTAGGTTTTGAGGTAGATTAACTTCTAGATATCCTATCTCATCATCTATAGTAAAGTCTAAATCTTCTTCATCTATTTTACAAACTTGGTTTAAAGCTAATAATGTAGTTTGTGATAGCATAGATACTGCTGCACAAACTATGTCTTCTCCGTATTCTCTATAATTAGCATGACCTTCTACTATATATTTACTAATCAAAGCCTTATTATTTATAGATATATTAATAGAGATCATTTATTAACCTACTATCTTTTCAATCTTAATTTTTGTATATGGTTGACGGTGACCTTGTTTTCTCTTATAGTTCTTTTTAGCTCTATATTTGAACACGATAACTTTTTTGTTTTTTCCATGTTCTAATACACTTCCTTCAACCTTTGCACCTTCTACTAATGGCTTACCTACTGTTAATCCATCATCATTTGATAATACTAATACCTTATCAAAATCAACAGTGCTTCCTTCTTCAACATCTAGTTTTTCTACAAAAAGGACATCTCCTTCTTGAACTCTATATTGCTTTCCTCCAGTTTCAACAACAGCGTACATAAGTATCGCACCTCCCTATCCCAGTCTCGCCAATATTAGGTGACTATGCTTTAAAACCTATACTGAGCGGCTACATACCTTATTAGTCTAACAGAAAATATGGTGGTTGTCAATTTATTTATTTTTTTCTACAATTATTTTACACTAAGTCTTTATATCTCTTTTTATAAAATTCATTCTATCCCTCCCATAGATATTAAGTATTAGGTTTACATAACCTTTGCCACATTTTACCCTACTATATGTTAACTTTTTAATTTATCTTATATATTTTAATCATATGATTTATTCTATACTTTATCTACTTTTCGGGTATAAATATTTTGAGGTGAACACTATGAGTAAAAATAGGAGGAAATAATAATGCTTGAGCATATGAGAAGTCATAGTAAACAACTATAGAATAAAGTTCATAATTCTTTCATATTTATATAGTATAATTAATATAGAAAGTAAAGGGGAGTTGATATTATAATGCATAGAGGATATGGAATGTATAGTTTTGGAACAGGTAGATTTATAGCTTTACTGGCTA
>DATGUA010000061.1:0-9620 GCA_035301545.1 Tissierellaceae bacterium
GTCGTTGCAAATAAATCTACAAATCTTTCTTTAGTTATCCTACCTTTTGCTACTCCATATGACCATAAAAGGGCCAGTCTGTCCTGTACACTAGGGCAACCATTTGGTATTTTACTAAAGTCTCCTATACCTTTTTTCTTATCATTTTCAAAACCACCAACATTTGCTGCATGGTCTGAACTTACTGCTCTTAACCAATCCTTTTCTACCGCTTCCCAAAGTGCATCTACATGTTTTTGCTTTCTAATAGGTGGTGAACAAACATATTTTGCACCTTCGAAGTCTGGTTTTGCTAAATTGTCTTCTGTTAATATTAAATAGTGAGCACAAGTTTCTCCATATATTGGTAGTCCCCTATTGTATGCATCTCTTATTTCATTTAATGCTTCTTCACAAGTTACATGAACAACAAATAAAGGTGTATTAGCAAGTTCAGCCATACGTATTGCTCTATTAGTTGCCTCAGCTTCTACAATAGGTGGTTTTGCATGTGCGTGGTATATAGGTTCTGTTTTTCCTTCTTCAACTAATTGTTTTTGTAATAAATCTGCTAATTCACCATTTTCTGCATGAACCATTACAGTTACCCCAGCCTTTTTAGCTACTTGCATAGCTTTAAAGATAACATCATCATCTGCCATAAAAGGTGTTCCCTTATATGCCATAAAGAATTTTATAGTTGAAATCCCTGCATCTGGTAAGGTTAAAATTTCATCATAAAGTTCTTCTGTCGGATCCATAACCATTCCATGAAATGAGTAGTCTACAGCTGCTACATCTTTAGCCTTGTCATTTGCAAGTGCCACTGATTCTTTTATAGTATATCCTTCTGGCTGATCTGGGAAATCTACCACTGTCGTTGTTCCACCTACTATAGGAGCTTTACTAGTCTCAAAACCTAGGGTTCCAAATGATCCATAGTGAATATGTTCATCTACTCCACCGGGAAAAACATATTTTCCAGCAGCATCAACTACTTCATCAGCTTTATAATCTAAATCCTTTCCTATAGCTACAATTTTTTCATCTTCTACATATATATCTGCTTTATATTCTCCCTTAGCAGAAAGAATATTTCCATTTTTAATTAATAAACTCATAAAAATCTTCCCCCTTATTTAGAATCGGATTTTAAAATAAGGTATACCTATATGGACATAGATATACCTTATTTAATTTATAATTTACTATTTATTATCTTCTACCTGGATGATGATTATAAACACTGTCGTCTATACCTTCTAAATATTCTACAACTTCTTCTACTGATACTACGTCTGCAAATTTAGCATCCATATCAAATAGATTCCACTCTATAACCCCTGGGACTCTGTCTCCTATTGTTCCTCTAGGAACTATAGTCTTATATCCATACCCTGTTGAATCCATTACTGTATGTCTAACACATGCACAAGCTGTTGCGCCCATCACTATTAGAGTATCTACTCCAAGTTTAGTTAAAATATGATCTAAATGTGTACCAAAAAAATTACTTGCATATTTTTTATGAATAACTGGTTCTTCTGGTTGTGGATCAAGTTTTGGATCTATTTCCATCCACTCAGAATTGATATCTAATGAATGCATAGGAATTTTTTCATCCCATCTTGGCAAGTCCCATTGCTCTTTTCCAACATATCCAGTAGTAGTATGGAAAATTGGAACTCCTGCTTTTCTTCCAGCTTCTAATACTTTTAATGCTTCTGCACAAACTTCATCATTATTTTCACATGTAAATGGGTGACCATCACTCATCCAGGCTCTAGCCATATCTACTGTAGTTATAGCTGGTGCCTTACCATAACCCATCTTTCTAGCAAATCCTCTCTCCTTATAAATCTTATTTGCCTCAGCAAATGCCTTCTCTAGCATTTCTTGATCAAATTCATAGGATCCACCACTATCCTTATATTTTTCATCTGCCTTTACCACTTTGTCAGCTTGATCTTTTTTAGTCATTTTACATACACCCTTTCAGATTATATTTATTATTTACTTGCCTATATACAACGCAAATAGCGTGCCAAGTATAAAAGGGCTCTATTAAGAGGATAATAAAAATGTCCCTCATTATATTCGCTGCATAAATGCAACAAAATATATTCAAAATCCTGTAACATCGTTGATATAACGTTTTCCCCATATGCAACACCATTAATGTATGTTGCATAAATGCAACATTTTGTCTTTTATATAGATATATTGTACTTTTTTATTTTTCTAGATAATGTTGATGGATTTATCTCAAGTGTTTTTGCTGTTTTCCTCATTGAACTATGATTTTTTAATGCAGATTCTATAATTATCTTTTCATAAACCTCCATTAAATATTTTAATTTACCCTTACTTCCCCTTTTATTAATACTATTACTTTTAAGTATATGCTCGTTTAAAATTTTATCTGGGAGTTGTTCAAATTTTATTTCATCCCTATCATTCATAATAAACATATACTCTATAACATTTTGTAACTCTCTTACATTTCCTGGCCAAGAGTACTGATTTAAGGCCTCTTCAACTTCTTTAGATATTACAACATTCTTATCATATTTAGAGTTTAAATTTGTCATAAAATATTTTATCATCTCTGGAACATCGCCTTCTCTTTTCCTTAAAGGGGGAATACTGATGGGAACTACATTTAACCTAAAATATAGATCCTCTCTAAAGTTTCCATCTTTTATTTCTTTAGGGATATCTCTATTTGTAGAAGCTATTATTCTAATATCTAATTTTATAGGCTCTGTTCCTCCTACTCTATATACTTCTTGTTCTTGAATAACTCTCAATAATTTTGATTGTATAGGCATAGTAAGTTCTCCTATTTCATCTAAGAGTATGGTTCCATCATTTGCGAGCTCGAACATCCCAACCTTTCCAGTATCAGAAGCACCTGTAAAGGCACCTGGCATATATCCAAATAATTCTGATTCAAATAAGTTTTTAGGAATTGCAGCACAGTTCACTTTTATAAATGGTTTATCTTTTCTATTACTGTTTTGATATATAAATTTAGCCAGTACTTCTTTACCTGTTCCAGATTCCCCTGCTATTAATATGGTACTATCAAATTTAGCTGCAGTTGAAGCAACTTCTAAGGTTTCTTTCATAGCTTCACTTTTATATATAAGTCCTTTTGCTGAAAAATGTTTTTCTCTCAAGAGCTTTAATTCTTCTGAATATCTTTTCTTTTCTATATGTGCTTTTTCTAATTCTTTTTTTAGATCTGATAGTTCATCTACATCTCTGGTATTACATATTACTCCTATTATTTTCTTATTGTCATATATGGGTCTAGCGGTAGTGAATGCTGTTTTACCTGATATGTATCTGTGAATTAAAGATACAGTCTTCTTCGTTTTTAATACTTCTAAGGATGCAGAAATATTAAATGTATTTTCTTCTAATAATAAGTTTAAGTTTTTACCAATTACTTCTGATGCTTTTAAACCAGAAATTTCTTCGTAAGCTGGATTTACATATATTGTCTTTGCATTTTCATCACAAATATATATACCATCTGAAGAATATTCTAATGCTTTAAATAAATAGTTCGGATTTTCATTTATAATGCTTTTTTTATACATATCCAATGTACCACCCTTTTCTGGATAAACATTTGAAATAAGATAGCTAAGATACAGTATAAACTATATCCTAGCCTAAGTTTAAATTTCTTTTATTATTTATTATATCATCCTATAAACAAAACCCATATTTTACTGGATCTTTCTCATCTATTACTAAATGATTAAAACCTGTAATAAAAGCTGCACTTGTTATTTCAGGTATAACAGCATTAAATTTGTCTACCTTAGTTTCTTCTAATATTCTACCTTTAAATTTTGTATTAATAATACTTTCGTATACAAAGTTTTCCTTAATTCCTAATTGATTCTTAGCATATAATGTTGCCATCTTTGCAGATGTACCTGTTCCACACGGAGATCTATCTATTTGGCCATCACCAAATATTACTACATTTTGATAATCTACATTTTCACTTTTATTATCTCCATAAATTTCTACTAAATCTACTGTATTTATATGAGATTGTATTGGATGTTGTACTTTAATTTCTTTATTAATAGCTTTTCTTAATTTCATTGCTCTTTCACTTATTTTATCTACATTTTCAAGATCAATTCCTAAGCCTAATTCACTATCTTTAACTATAGCGAAAAATGATCCACCAAAAGCTATATCAAAAGTAACCTTTCCAATATTTGATAGTTCTAATTCTACATCTTCTTTGTATAGAAACGAAGGTACATTTGCTATAGAAACTTCTTTTGCCATTCCATCTTCAACTTTAACTTTGGATTTAACAAGTCCAGCTGGCGTTTCTAAAACTATATCCGTTACTGGTTCTTTAATCTCTACCATACCTGTTTCTACTGCAATAGTAGCTGCACCTATAGTTCCATGTCCACACATATTTAAGTATCCTCCACCATCCATAAATATTATACCTAAATCCGCTTCTGCTAAAGTAGGTGGAAGTATAATAGATCCAAACATATCCCTATGTCCTCTTGGTTCATGCATTATAGCTGTTCTAATATGATCTAAATTATTTTCTAAGTATTCTTTCTTTTCAGCCATTGTTTCTCCATGTATAATTGGTAGACCACCTATTACAGTTCGATTAGGCTCCCCCATAGTATGAGAATCAATTACATGTATACTTTTTGAAAACTTCATTATCTTCCTCCTATACTTTAGCTATATATTCGTAAGGAAGGCTAATTATTTTTCCCGCAGAATCTATTTCTACTAAATTAATTAATGCAGCTTTACATATATTATATTGCATTTCGATATCATTAGGTGCTCCTGCATTTGCTCCCATAGGAACTAATGGGGCCACAGCTCTAGGAGTACCACTTTGTCTTACTACTGGTGGAAGGGCAGCTATTATTATAGTAGGTATACCTGCCTTCTCAATCTCTCTCTGCACAATCACGGCAGAGCGGTGGCAAGTTCCTCATCCTGCTGTCATAAGCACAGCCTCTACCTTCTCATCCTTTAAAATCTTAGCAATTTTTGGTCCAGTTTCTTCTTTAAACTTTTCTTGATCTCCACCTCCACCCATAAATCCAATATGAATAGGTGCTACTGATTTTATAAATCCTTCTTTTTCTAATTCATGAATCCTATCTATGGGAAACATAGAATTTATATCTTTATTAACATCTGCATTATCATATCCGCCATGAGACACCATTAACTCACTAGATGGAGTAGTATCTAAAATTTTTCTAAAACTCAAATCTCCAGCAAGATTAAATTTCTCATCTGTCTTTTTATGAACTCCAGCAGCTGTTACCAAAGCTATATTCATATCTTTTAATTCTTTCTTTACAGGAGTCCATACTGGATTCGGTGTAATCGGTACATATATTTCAGATTGTAATCCTTTTAAGACTGTCATATCTATTTTTTATACCTCCCTATTATTTCTCTCTATATTTTTTAAGTATTTTTCATTTGGTTTTTCATCTAAAACTTCTATATAACTCATATTAAGTCCAACTTCTTGACCTATCTCTAATGGATAATCTGTAATCAGCATTCTTAATGGAACTCTTAGACTTCCCATTCTCCCTTTAAAGTCTATACTTACAGATCCTTGTGATATTCCTACTATTATACCCTCTAAATATCTTACTTCATCTATATATTTCATATATACACCTAAGTTCTTTTATATTTTTCCAATTTCTTTTTCTATAATTTTCAAATTATTTTCTTTAATATTTGGATTCCAATTTCTCTCTGGTTCTAATATTTTTTCTCCAGACATTGCTGCCTTTAACATATAAAGTATTCTAATCCCATCTTCTTTAGTTAATGTGTTATACGCTAATATTTCGTTCTCAATACCTTCTTCTGTTTTATTTAGATCCACCATATTGCTCATATGTTTATTGCCAACTACTAATGATCCTTGTTCTGCACAGAAGGAAGCTCCTACTACTGGCACTCCTCTTTGACCTATTTGTTCTATATGACTTGCAAAATCTATATGGTTATTTCCAAAACCTTCAGTAACTACTATAGCCCCATCTACATCCATAGTTTCTACTGTCATGCCTACTCTTTCCGAAACATAGAACTTTTCAGAGTTAATTTGTGGACTACCTACTAATAAAACCCCACATAAGTCTATTTCTTCATCTTTTAAAGCCTCTATTATTAAAGGTTCTCTAAAATAATGTCTTGAAGTTTCTTTACTAGCTGGCCCTATACAAGTAAGAGCATGTATTGCTCCATCTAATATTTCTAATGGTGAACATATTACTGGAAGATTTCCAAGATCTACATTTGCTTTTGCTCCTAATACTCCAACGGGCTCCATAGGTAATATTAGATTATCATGCATAGCACCTTGTCCCATAATCTCTTTTACTATTATTACCTTTTTCTTTCCCGGTCTTCTTAATTGAGAAAATTCTTCTACTATTGCTGAATTATCATCTACTTCTTTTAATACTTCCCTTATTTCTTGAGTAATAAAATCTGTAGCTTTATGAGCTGCAAGTGGTCCAGGTCTTTCCATATTAGTATCTTCTTTTATTACTACTTCTGTTTTAATAAATATTTCGTCTTGATCAGGTGACCCAGGTCTCCCCCATTTGATATTATCTTTAAGTACACCTTCAGAAGAACCAAATTCTCCTATTTGAACCCCATTTTCATCAGTCCCAGTTACTACCATAACTACACCATCTAATATTCTAGTTGTTCCTATACCTAATTTATCTTCCTCTTCCTTTGTAGCTATAGGCTGAACATCCATTATAGTATCTGAATATTGATCATATTTATCAGGTCTTATTATTTCTACTTTTATTTCTTTAACCAATTTATCTACATCTAATACATCTTTTTCTATATCTTTTCTTAAGAAGAGAGTTTTATCTTCTATTTTAGTTTCATCACTAAATTCAACATTGTCTATTTTAAAATATTTTTTAGTTAAACTTCTAATTACTTTTGCTGGTTCTTCTTTTTCTTCTTCTGATACTTTCTTTATTTTTTCCGTCTGTTTTACTTCTGCTTGTTGTGATGGAAAATATCTTCCTAAAGGAACTTCAATATCTATACCTTTACCTTCATCTATCTTTATCTTTAATATACCACTATCTTCTGTATCTAATAATGTTTCTGATTCTTCTTCCTCTATCTCAAATCCTTCTAATATATTTGGATTAATAGCTGTAAGAGCTGGTAGATCCTTATTTAGTTTTTCTCCTACCACTTCTTCTCTAGTTAAGATATCTTCATTTATTTCAATTAAAAGAGAATCTTCTAGATCTTCGAAATACATAGGATTTTCTAAATCAGTAGGTTTTATTATATCTCCCTTTTTCATATTATATTTTAACACTGCTTTTTCTTCTGGGAGAGTAATTTCTGTATTATTTATATTTCCACCTGCAGATTCTATTTTCTTCATACCTTCTACTATATCTGTAGTTATAGGTGTTATGGAATCTATAGTTTTTAATAATTTGGCACCAATTACCTCTCCAATCTTAGTATGATTTTCTGGTATATTAAGTAATCCTGAATCTATAAGATCTGGAAATATAGTTGGATCTTCAAGATGTCTTGCTTCTATTATTGCCCCTTCTTCTAACCTACAACATGTAACAGCAAATTCATTTGTAAACTCTTCTGCCTGCTCAATACTTATTGACATATTTTACCTCCTAACAATTTTATTCTATTGGTAACCTTCTACTTAATTCATGATCTACAGTTCTTAATATATGGTCCGTATGATGATATATTGGTATACCCATATCTGGGGCGCATCCCATAACTGTATTCGTACAATCGCTACAATTTGCAAGTAAGATTCTTTCAGCACCATTTTTCTTTAATTCCATTACAGCTTGAACTTGTCCTGGACATTCTCCTGGAGTTAAACATTTATTTGCTCCATTTATTTCTACTAGGTTTTTACAATTTGTTACTGTAACTACTTGGGACTTCATCTTATTAGCTACATCTCTTAATCTGTCTTCATCAGCACCACATGCACATACTAAAAGTCCTATAGGTCCTTCGAATTCTGGTAAAGGAATAGTTACTATAGCTCCGCCAGATACTTTTGTAACTATAGATTCATCTATATCTCCTGCTATTCCAGTATATGGACCACCTATCACTACTTCACCATATTCTCCATCAATTCCTCCACATTTATCAATTAGACTAGCTATAGATGTTCCTATAGGAACTTGGAAAAATACATTAGAATCTTTACCATCTTTTAACTTTCCGGCTACAGTAATATCTTTATCTATTACTGGTTTTTTTTCTTCTACTGCCATAGTAAGATTTGCTAAAGTTTCTCCATTTATTATTACAGAATTAGCCTCCATAGGTAATTGATCTGGTTCAAGCCATACACCAAATATTTCGTGAATTATAGCTCTCTCCTCTCCTACTGGATACCTATCTCCTAATTCTTTTATTTCAATATCATCACTATCTATCTCTTTCTTTAAGGATTCTATAGCTTTTCTATTTTTTGCTTTTATAGCTATATATCCTTTTGGAGCTTTTGTTGATTCCATAGCATATTTTAGTCCTCTTATAATTAAGTCTGGATTTTTCTCTATTAGTTTTATATTATGATTTAAAACTGGCTCACATTCAACACAATTTGCAATAACATATCCTTCTGGAACTTCTGATTTTAATTTTATAAATGTAGGGAATCCAGCTCCTCCAGCACCTACAATTCCTGCCTCATAAGCAGTATCTACTATAGAATCACATTCTTTTATCTTTATGTAATCTTCATTATCCTCAGATTCTACCTGAATTGTAACGTTTTCTTCATCTATACTTAAAATTTCCCCTGTCACACTAGAATGTATTTTGGCTCCAAGTCCATCTGGTTCTGCAATACATTGACCTCTTTTTACTTTATCTCCTTCTTCAACAGTTGGTAGACAAGGCGCACCTAAGTGTTGGAGCAATGGGATCTTATATAAGTTCATTTATTTTCCTCCTAATTTATGTTTTAGCAATCTAATATTTATTCTAACATATATTTATACTATTCTACAAACTTAAATATATTTCCTAATATCTAGAATTATTAATTAATATTTGGTATATATATTAATATAATTAATAATAAAAGGAGGAATTTAATGAATATTGTAAATTGGAAAGAAGTTTTAGATTTTTGGTTTGATCCTGATCATATCCCTCTCCATTTTGATGAGGATGATGAATTTGATGAAAAAGTTCGTAGGAAATTTTTAGCTACATGGAAAGTAGCTTCTGAAGGACTTTTAGTAGATTGGAGATCAAATATTAAAGGACGATTAGCAGAAATTATAGTTTTAGATCAATTCTCTAGGAATTTATGGAGAGATGATATTAGAACTTATACTCAAGATAAGATGGCTATTACATTAGCCCAAGAAGTAATCAATCATCCAGATTATAATCAATTATCTGTTGATGAAAAGAAATATATTCTTTTACCTTTTATGCATTCTGAATCATTAGAACTTCATGATTGGGCTTTTAAATATTATGAAGAATTAGGAGATAAGGAATTAATTCATTATGAAAAAATGCATAGAGAT
>DATGUA010000062.1:0-5452 GCA_035301545.1 Tissierellaceae bacterium
AAACCAATTTAGTTAATATTCAGTTAATATATAAGTCTTATAATATATATAAATCAAGATGAAATGGAGTGATATAAATGTTTTTTTATGATCCAACAATGATTGTTTTAATTCCGACAATTATTTTAACTCTTTATGCACAAAGTAAAGTTAAATCTAATTTTAATAAATATTCAAGAGTACAAACAGAGAAAGGATATACAGGAATTCAGGTTGCTAGACTATTATTAGATCAAAATGGTTTAAGACATATTCCAATAGAACTGACTAGAGGGAAATTATCTGATCATTATGATCCCAAAAAAGAAGTCTTGAGATTATCTGAAGATGTATATCATGGTAATTCTATAGCTTCAGTTAGTGTAGCAGCCCATGAGGTAGGTCATGCTATTCAACATTCAAATGGCTATATACCACTTGAACTTAGAAATAAAGTATTTCCTATTGCTAGATTTGGATCCTCAGCAGCTTGGTTCTTTATTATGGTAGGACTTTTAATTCCTAGTCTTGGTAATCTAATGGATATAGGAATAATATTATTTTCTACAGCAGTACTGTTCCAAATTATTACATTACCAGTAGAGATTAATGCAAGTAGTAGAGCTTTAGAATTATTAGATACAAATGGATTTGTAACAAATCATGAAATAAGAGGATCTAAAAAGGTTCTTAATGCTGCAGCTTTAACTTATATTGCAGCTATGGCTAGTGGTATAGCACAAATATTAAGACTTGTATTAATTAGAAATAGAAATAGTAGAAGATAAAATAATAAAGATTATGTTATAATAAATCTATATTTGGAAGGAGGTAGACATGTTTAATATAATGGTTGTAGAGGATAATGAAAACACTAGGAAGTTGATGGAGGCTGTTTTATTAGAAAATAGATATAATCCTATATTAGCAAAAGATGGAATTGAGGCATTAGAAATTCTAGACAAGAAACATATAGATTTAATAATATTAGATATAATGATGCCAAATATGGATGGATATGAGTTTACTAAAACCTTACGTGATTCTAATTATAATATACCTATATTAATGGTAACAGCAAAAGAAGATCCATCAGATAAAAAGAAAGGGTTTATTCTAGGTACTGATGACTACATGGTAAAGCCAGTAGATGAAGAAGAAATGGTATTAAGAATAAAAGCACTTCTGAGAAGATCAAAAATAGCTAGTGAAAATAAGATTGTAATAGGAGATACAGAGCTACTTTATGATGAATTAGCAGTAAAACAAGATGGAAAAATTGATGTAATTCCTCAAAAAGAATTTATGCTATTATTTAAACTTCTATCCTACCAAAATAAGATTTTTACAAGAAGACAATTAATAGATGAAATATGGGGTTTAGACAGTGATTCTGATGAGAGGACTGTAGATGTTCATATAAATAGATTAAGAGATAGATTTAAAGACAATAAAGATTTTAAAATAGTAACAATAAGAGGGTTAGGTTATAAGGCGGTGAAATTAGATTGAGTAGATTTCGCAGCCTAAACTTTGCTCTTGTAGTTTTTGTATTTATAATTATGATGTTTTCCAGTGCTCTATCAGGAATTATATTACTGCTTTTAGATAGATATAATTTTTTCTTAGAAATTAGTTCTACTAAAGTATTACTATTTATATCAGGTTTATTAACTAGTACCATCATTGGGACAATACTTACATTTCCAATAGGAAATTATGTATTAAAACCATTAAATGAGCTAATTAGCGGAACTAGAGAGGTAACAAAAGGTAATTTTCATACTAAAGTAAATGAACTTAAAATGAATCATGAAATAGGCGAATTAATCAAAAGTTTTAATATGATGACAAAAGAATTAAGTAATACTGAAATGTTTAGAAAGGATTTTATTAATAATTTTTCCCATGAATTTAAAACACCTATAGTATCTATACGAGGATTTGCAAGACAACTTAAAAATCCATCCTTAACCGAAGAAACCCAGCTTGAATACATTGATATAATCATAAGAGAATCAGAAAGATTATCAAATATGTCCTCAAATATATTATTACTAACAAAACTAGAAAATCAAGAAATTATAACAGATAAAAAGCTATTTTCTTTAGATGAACAAATTCGAAATTCTATACTACTTTTACAAATGGAATGGGAAAAGAAATCTATAGACTTTCAAATCGATTTAGAGTCAGTATATTATTATAATAATGAAGAAATGTTATCTCATATTTGGGTAAATTTAATTAGTAATGCAATTAAATTTAGTCCATATGGAGGAAAGATTATAGTAAAGGCTTATAATGATTATGAAAATATTAAGGTGGAAATATTAGATAAAGGTATTGGCATGGCTGAGGAAACAAAAACTCATTTATTTGAAATGTTTTATCAAGAAGACTCAGCACATGCTGGAGAAGGAAATGGATTAGGACTATCTTTAGTAAAACGAATTGTAGATTTATCTGGGGGTAAAATCTATGTAGAAAGTGATTTAGGTAAAGGTACAAATATTATTGTAGAGCTACCAAGATAATAAGGGAATAAATATTATAAATAATAAGATTTAAATTATACAGATGATTTTATCTTATATAGCATTTGCTAGAATGAAAAACTAAAGGAAGAAGTTCCTGTAGGAAATTAGGAATATAGAGTTTAAGGATATTTATAATGGAAATTATAGATATCCTTAAACTTTATATAATTGTGATATAATGTGACTTAGAAGCTCATATGAGCCTTTTTCTTTTACCCATAATTTAATATCTGATATAATAATTTAAAATATTAAGAATTTCAAAAATTGTAAAATAGAAGGAAGACAAATGCCAATGAATTTAGCAGATAAATTAGATACATTTTATTTTTGTAATTATATAAAAAATACTATCTTATATAGACCTTAGTAAAATGAAAAGACTAAGCTAGAAGGGTGGTTGCACTTATATCTGCAATATTGGTTAGTTGCATATTATAATGCAACTAATGAAGACCTGTGATATAATCGATTGTAAAGAGGTGAATTTATGAAAACACAGAAATTGCTGGCTATCATTGGTGATATAATAGATTCTAAAAATATAAAGAATAGGAGTAAGGTACAAAATAAATTAAATAAGGTTCTGGAGAAAATCAATAAGGATTATAAAGAATATATTATATCTCAATGGACAATTACATTAGGTGACGAATTTCAGGTATTAATAAAACCTAATATAGAAATATTTAAAATGTTAGATTATATATCTTATAAAATGGATCCTGTTAATATTAGATTTGGATTAGGACTTGGTGAAATTTATACTGATATTCAATATGAAAGAAGTATAGGATCCGATGGACCTGCATATTGGAATGCTAGAGAAGCAATAAACCTTATTCACCAAAATAATTATTATGGAAATAGCAAGATCTCATTTAAGAGCGAAAATGAGAATGATGAAATATTAAATAATCTTATCTATTATACGGATTGGATGAGAGAGAATTGGACTAGGACTCAAAGGGAGATTTTGTATATTTTATTAGAAGATGATATATATGATGAAAATTTCAAACAAAAGCCTTTAGTTGAAAAAATAGGAGTATCTAAATCATCTATATCTAGGAGGGTTAGCTCTAGTGGAATACAATTGTACTTATCAAGTAGAAATAGTATTGCGAAAGAAATAGTTAATAGGGGGAGATTCTAATAAAGAATTGGACAATCATTATTTATATTTTTTATTTCACTATAAAATATTACTTATCTAAAAAGTGGTTAAATAGAAGAGAGGAAAGACAAAAATACCTAGGATTATTTTCAGAAATAGTAGAAATCCTACTTATATATTTTATTGGTGAAAAACTTAGGATTAACGACCTATGTATTAGGGGGTTAGACTTAAATACTATATTAAGTTGGGTACTTCTACTTATTCTTATTTTTAAGCCTATAAATATAAATTTTAAGATATTCTTTGGAAAATATGCTCCACAGGAAACTAATAATAATCAAACTATAGAGGGTGCAGGAGCATTAATAGGAAATTTAGAGAGATTATTAGTAGCTATACTTTTGTTCTATGGGCAATATAATGCTATAGGTCTAGTGTTTACAGCTAAATCTATAACAAGGTTTGAAAGAATTTCTAAAGAACCAAGTTTTGCTGAGTACTATTTAATAGGATCACTTTACAGTATAATTTGTGTTTTAGTTATATATGGGGTAATTATGAAAGATATAATATTTATGTAATTACAAAACTTATTATGTATGATTTTAAAGGCTTCAACAAGAATTAATATATAGAGAGATTCCCATAGAGCCTTAAAGCTTTTTATGATTTGTAACACTGTGATACAATTAATATGAAGAAAAATTAAACAGTAGAAACACAAATGCCAATAAATTCAGCAGATTTAGGGTTTGAAAAGAAAATTTGGAAGGCAGCAGACAAATTAAAAGGGAATATAGATGCATCAGAACATAAAGCAGAAGAATTTTCTAAGAGAATGAGACGAATTATGGAAAGCTATAGAAAAAATCAAATAGAAAATGCTGAAAGCTTAGATGAATTTATAAAAAAACATCATTCTACCATGCACTAACATCACCAGATAAAGTTAAGGACTTATATGATGATGAAGTATTAATGAAAATGGCTAAAGAACTAACAAATGAATTAAAAGAAAATGAATCAATAGACTGGCAACATAAGCAATCTGGTAGGGCAAGAATGAGAAGTATAGAAGACTATTAAGAAAGTATGATTACCCGCCAGAGGGTGTGAGGGAAGCCTTGGAAATAGTATTAAAACAATGTGAACATTGGACGGAAAGAAGAATGTAGGATAAAATTATAAAATAATAAAATATAAATAAAAATAATGATAGGAGTGTATATAAATGGCATTAGAACAATTAAAATCACCAAAAACAGATGAAGAGGTAGTAATTATATCTACAAATCATGGAGATATAAAACTTAGACTATTTCCAAAAGTAGCACCAAAGGCAGTAGAAAATTTTAAAACTCATATAGAAAATAATTATTATGATGGAGTTACATTTCATAGAGTAATGAATGAATTCATGATTCAAGGAGGAGATCCAGATGGCACAGGTAGAGGTGGGGAAAGTATTTGGGGAAAATCCTTTAAAGATGAATTCCATCCAGAATATCATAATTTTAGAGGTTCATTATCAATGGCTAATTCAGGACCTAATACAAATGGAAGTCAATTTTTCATAGTACAAAAAACAGAAGTAGAAAGAGGATTAATAGATCAGATGAAATCTCTAGGAGAAAAAGATGGATTTCCAGAAGGAGTAGCAGAAGCCTATGAGGAATTAGGTGGAACACCTTGGTTAGACTTCAAACATACTGTATTTGGTCATGTATATGAAGGAATGGATATAGTAGACAAGATAGCTAATGTAGAAACAGGTTTAATGGATAAACCAGTAGAACCAGTTGTAATGGAGAAA
>DATGUA010000063.1:0-6278 GCA_035301545.1 Tissierellaceae bacterium
TGTCAGGTACCCCTTCTTCACCATTATACTTTTCTGGAGCTAAAACATATCCTGGTATATTTGGTACAATTATAACTCTATCTCCTTCTAGGAAATCCACAGAGTTTGACTTTATCACTACTCCTACCCCTTCATGAAATAAAGCCATTGGTAATTTGGCATTTAATGCTTCTTGCCTTCTTTTCCCATTAAAATATCTTAAATCAGCCTGACAAGCTGATACCATTGTGGGTCGAACAACTACCCAATTATCCTTTACTTCTCGTTTAATGTTTTCTTCTTCAATTACACCTGGTGCTGTCAATCTATAAGTCTTTGATATGATAACATTGGCCATTTATTGTCACATCCTTACCTATTTAATAATATCTCTCACCCTCTAATAATTTTTCAAAATATTTTATATATATTATTCCTAAATATAAAATAACCTAAATATATAAAAATTCAGGCTATTTTACTATATTATCTCTTAAAGTTTTTCCTTTAAATCCATATTTATTATAAAATATCCTGTACTAAATCATTCCACTTCTCAAGAACTGACTCCTTGTTTTCCATTAACCAATCTACATCTCTATCCACCCAATTAACCTCTGAGGTTTCTGGAAGATATGGTGTTTCATATTCTGCATTCCTGTTTGTAAATCTAATTGTTCCTAATTTTTCACCTAAGTAATTTTGTCCTTCCTTACTCATAATATAGTTTACCATAGCCTTTGCAGCTTCCATATTAGAAGCGTCTTTAATTACTGCACAACCAAATGCTGATGCTGATGATCCTTCCTTAGGATAGACCATCTTTATATTCTCTGCCCCAGACTTAAGTAAAGTAGAAACCCCATCCTCATATGTCATACCTACCACATACTCACCAACTTCAACATCTTTAAAAGCATTAGATGATGATGTTGAAATTACAATATCATTTTTCATTAATGATTCAATATAGTTCCAAGATTCTTCTGTATCATTACCATATACAGACATTATATTACTTATATTATTCCATGCAGCTGATGATGAATTAGGATCTGATATGATAATACTACCTTTTAATTTTGGATCTAAGAGATCTTCATATCCATTAATTTCAACACCTAGCTCTTCTTCTAAATCAGTATTTACAGCAAAAACTACTGAGGATAAATGATCAAGATTATAGTAACCATTATTAGATTTATATTCATCCATAACCTCATCTTCATGATCAGACAACCAATGCTCAAACAAATCCGAATGAACATCTCCATCACTATTACTAAGTCCTCCCCACATAATATCTCCCTGTGGATTATTAGATTCAGCTCCAATACGTGCAGTTAGTTCACCAGCAGATCCATTAACAACTTCAACATCTATATCTGGATATTCTTCGCCGAACCCTTCAAGCAAATTTGTAATGTCATTTTCTGTCATAGAAGAATATAGTACTAAATTCCCCTGTTCCCAATCATTTTCACTATCATTTGGCGAACTAGATCCTTGGGAACATCCCACTATTGATACTGATATTACTAAAACTAGATATAGAATAAATACTTTTTTCTTCATTATAAAATATCCTCCTTTAAATTTATTACCTAATAGTTTAAGGCTGGTCAAGTCCTATGATTTAATTATCAAACTTCTATATCCTCTGTTTTACTCACATGTAAATAGAGAATTAAAGACAAGGAAGTTAAAACAGTCAATATAGCAGAGAAAGCTGCTGCTAGACCATAGTTACCTCTGGATATAGCTACATATGCTGACATAGTTAAAGTTATTGTGCTATTATTATATAAAATAATTGCACTAGATAATTCTGTTACAATAGCAACCCAACTAAGAATAGCCCCAGATATAATACCATTAGACATCATAGGTACAGTAATTCTAACAAATGTTTTTAATTTTGAGGCTCCTAAACTTACTGCCGCCTCCTCTGTAGTCATTGGAACCTGCATTAAAGATGCATTAGCTGATCGTATTGTATAGGGCATTCTTCTCATTGCCATAGATAAAATCATTATTGTCATAGTCCCAGTCATTACTAAATATCCACTATTAAAAGCAAGAGTTAATGCAATTCCAATTACAGATCCAGGTATAATATATGGAATCATAGAAACCGTATCTATAACATTATTTGCAAAATTATTTCTTCTAACTACCAGATAAGCAATAAAAACCGAAGCAATAATTATAATCAATAAAGCACCAATCCCCATAATCAATGTATTCTTAATAGAGCGTCCAAGTAATCTATCTAATGCTAAACTATAATTTCCTAGAGAATATCCATCTAGGAATACTGCTTGGTTAGCATTTCTAAAAGAAAGATAAATAATATACACTTGAGGTAAAAATGAAATAGCCATCATACCATAAAGATAAATATACATTAAAATTCCCTGGATTCCTTTAGGTTTCTTTTTTACGATAGGATTACTAGAGTTAATAGTAAAATTAAATTTGCTAGTAGCAAGTTTTTGGATAAAAAATACCAAAGCTGTAACTAAAATGGCTATTATACTAATAGCAGCAGCAAAATTCTTGTTTTGTCCATGTTCTCCTAAATAATTATTATAAATTTCTACAGGAAATGTTCTATAACCTTCACCAATCAAAAGTGGGGTACCAAAATCAGCAAAAGCCCTCATAAATACTAATAAGGCTGCAGCTAACATAGTAGGCATAACTAATCTAAGAATTACCTTAAAAAATCTATTAATTCCCCTACATCCTAAACTTGATGAAACTTCAAGTAATGAACTATCAATATCTTTAAAAGCACCATTCATATAAATAAAAATTAAAGGGAATAATTTTAAAGATTGAACTAAGAGTATACCGGAGAATCCATAGATATTTTTAAGATTAATCCCTAAATAATTTTTAAAAAATATTGTTATCGATCCAGATCTTCCAAGTAGCAGAATCCAAGAATATGCACCTAAAAAGGGTGCAGACATGACACACATAATACTCAACACATAGATTAACTTAGATCCTTTTATACTATAAAAAGAATAGAAATAGGAGAAAGGGATACCTATGACTAGAGAAACTATGGTTACAGCTATTGACACACTAAAACTATTAATAATTGTCTGTCTATAATAAGGTTTGGAAAAGAATTTCGCAAATTCATTTAGAGTGAAATCACCTTCACTGGTAAAAACAGCTTCTTTTAGTAATCCTAATAATGGATAAACTAAAAATATTGCAAATACTACTAAAAAGAATATAGTTGCCATCTTCCACAAATCTAATTTCCAGAATTTTTGTTCCCTAATTTGCTGCATAATTTCATTCCTCCTATCTAGCAACCTAAATCTTTAACATTACTATTTGTTTCAGTTACAAGATCATTTTCTACTCCATTAAATAAAGCAATTGAACCTTCTTCATTAAATATATTTATCTTATCTTCTTTAAATGTCAAAGATACTTTAGTATCTTCTTTAATTTTTTTATCTAAAACAGACTCTTGAGTAATTTCAATTTTTAATCCATCTTCTAAACTTATAGAATAATGTGTATTTACACCTAAAAAAACAGAATCATCTACCATAGCCTTAATTCCTTTATTAACATCTTTATGTATGATAAAGTCCTCAGGTCTTATAGAAATTTTAATAGGTTGATCATATTTAAACTTATCATTAACATTATATATTTGAAATTTTTTATCATTAATTTCTACGTAACTTTTACCTTCCTTTTTATCAATTACTAACTTCCCATCTAAGATATTAGATCTGCCTATAAATGTTGCTACAAAAATATTAGCAGGTCGTTGATAAATACTTTGGGGTGTTCCAATATGTTGAATTACACCTTCATTCATAACAGCAATCTTATCTGATATAGACATTGCCTCTTCTTGATCATGTGTCACATAAACAGTTGTAATTCCTACAGTTTTTTGGATATCTTTAATAATATCTCTCATTTCTACTCTTAGTTTAGCATCTAAATTAGAAAGAGGTTCATCCATTAATAATACATTAGGGTGTATGCAAAGTGCACGAGCCAAAGCTACCCTCTGTTGTTGTCCCCCAGATAGTCTCTCTGGTAACCTTTCCGCAAACTGTTTTATATGTGTTAATTTTAAAAATTCATTTGTTCTTTTATCAACTTCACTTTTTGATAAATTTCTATTTTTTAAACCAAATTCAACATTCTTACGTACTGTCAGATGAGGAAAGACAGCATAATTTTGAAAAACCATACCTATATTACGCTTGGCCGGATCTATATTATTAATTTTTTGATTATCAAAGTAAAAGTCTCCACCCTCAATAGTATTAAATCCAGCAATCATTCTTAATAAGGTGGTTTTTCCACATCCAGATGGACCTAAAAGAGTAAAAAGTTCTCCTTTTTTGACATCTAAACTTAAATTTGGAATCACTACTACATCTCCATATCTTTTTAGTGCATTCCGAATTTTAATATTTACACTCAATATAATCCCTCCTTATATATTATATTTCGGTTTTTTGTCTGATAACAAATGCTTACAAAACATCCATAGACTAAGTATTCCGAAACACTTATAAATATACCGTATACACCTTTCCTTCACTCATATAAATATCAATAAATAAAACATAAATTATTCTTATATAATCCTAATTCTCATTTATTAAATCTTATCAATTTTATTATTCTTTATTTAAAATTAACCTTTTTAAAAAATATACTCACTTATTTTACTTCATTTATGTAATCCAGCTAAAAATATATTATTATAGGCATCTTTCTAATCTAAGTAAAACATCTTTTGATTAAAAGTTTCTTATATATATATATGTTTGATACATGTCAATATGTTAGAATTCTTTGATGATATTAGATTATTAGACTACAATAGGTATAAAACACCTTCACAAATTTCAGCATCTATCTTTGTCACATTTTACTAATTATTTATAATCAGAATACTATTTAAACTTTTCTCAGTTAATTTGAATTTATTTGAGATAATCCTTTATTAATATAAAAAATTAATATATAAAAAAGGCGAGTTTGTAAACTCACCTTTTTATACCATTTCTTCTGGCTTTATATAATTGTTAAATTCATCTTCAGTTAAATAACCTAATTCTACTACAGTTTCCCGTAGTGACTTTCCTGTTTCGTGTGCAGTCTTAGCAACCTTAGCCGCTTTTTCATATCCTATATGAGGATTTAAAGCAGTAACTAACATTAGAGATTTCTCTAAATTTTCTTCCATCCTATCTTTAATTGGCTTTATTCCTACAGCACAATAATCATTAAAAGATATAATTCCATCACTTAATAATTTTGTGGATTGTAAAAAATTATAAATCATAACAGGCATAAATACATTTAATTGAAAGTGTCCTTGAGAAGCTCCAAACCCAATAGTAGTATCATTCCCCATAATCTGAGCTACTATCATGGTTAAAGCTTCACTTTGAGTAGGATTTATTTTTCCTGGCATTATAGAACTACCTGGTTCATTTTCAGGAATAGATATCTCTCCTATTCCACATCTAGGTCCACTAGCTAACCATCTTATATCATTAGATATTTTCATTAAATCTGCTGCCAGCGATTTTAAGGCTCCATGAGTATAAGATAAATCACTTTTACTAGTAAGTGAATAAAATTTATTTTCCGCTGTTTTAAATCTTTTATCGGTAATGAAAGATATTTCTTCTGCTACTATCCTTCCAAAATCTTTATGAGCATTCAAACCTGTACCTACTGCTGTTCCCCCTAAAGCTAATTCTCTCAAATCTTCCATTGATTCTAATATATTATGCTCTGCCTTCTTTAACATTTCAGTCCATCCACTTATTTCCTGGGAAAATGATATAGGCACTGCATCTTGAAGATGGGTCCTACCAGTTTTTATAATACCTTTATTTTCTTCTTCTAATCTTTCAAAAGTACTTTTTAATTTCTCTACTGCTGGCAATAGATTATCTTCCAAGGCTATAATTGAAGCTAGGCTCATAGCTGTTGGGAATGTATCATTTGAACTTTGTGACATATTTACATGGTCATTAGGGTGTATAAACTCCTTATCTAATATTTCATTAGCTCTATTAGCTACAACCTCATTTACATTCATATTACTTTGAGTTCCACTACCAGTTTGCCATACTACTAATGGGAAATTTTCATCTAGTTTCCCTTCATATATTTCCTTACATACCTTAGATATTATTTCTGCCCTATCATCATCTAATTTTCCTAATTTATTATTAGTAATAGCTGCAGCTTCTTTTAATATACTAAAAGCTTTAATAATTTCT
>DATGUA010000064.1:0-10493 GCA_035301545.1 Tissierellaceae bacterium
GTATTCCAATAGTGTTTAAGATAGGAATAGAAACTTTTGATGATAATTTTAGGAATAAGGTACTTAATAAAAATACCAGATTTAAAAGTCCTCAAGAAGTAAAGGAATACTTTGATTCACCTTGCCTAATGGTAGGGATAAAAGGACAAACAAAGGAAATGATAGAAAAAGATATAGAAATATTAGAAAAACATTTTTCTTATGGAACTATAAACATATTTACGCCTAATACCACTAAATTTGAAAAAGATCAGGAATTAGTAAACTGGTTTATGGACAAGTATTCCTACTTAGATGACAATCCTAATATAGAGGCATTGTATAATAATACAGATTTTGGAGTAGGAGATTAAACTTATTTCCAGTTATAATATTTATAAGAAATAAATTATTACAAAAACTTAATTATTATCAACACCTTTAGAGAGGGAATTAAATCTTATATAGATAGGGCAGATAAAAAGATAAAAGGGAAACTAGAAATTATCCATAGATATATAATCTAGTTTCTTTTTTATGTAAACCTATAAAGGAGGACTGGTAATTATGAAAAGTAAAACAATAAGTTTAGAGGAAAAGAGGGGAGAAAGGTATCTAAGAGAAGAATTAAAAAGTATTTGCTTAGATATAGGAATGATAGAAGAATTTAATAAGGAAGAAATTACAGAAGACTATAAAAAATCTCTAATTGAATTTCTTAATACTAGAGAAGAAATAAAAGGGAAATTTCAAGAATGGTTATCTAATAATTTTAATGATTTAAGAGAAGCAATAGTCTTTTGGTACTATATAGCAGAAGACTTTCAAAATTTATTATTACCAGACTTAGAAGATCTAGATTTATTAGATCCAAATATAATAAACAAATTAGATAGATTAATAGCAGATGGACTGGAAAAGTTTCATATGTCATGTATGAAAACTTATATAGAAGATAAGGTAGGTGATAAATAATGAAGATAGATATGTTAAGTAAGAAAGGATATGTAGTTCATTCTTATGATAATGGAAGATATGCTCTTTGTAGAATTTTGAAAGAGTATGACAATCTAGAAGAAACAAAAAAGGATCTAGTAAGTGTATTAGTCGGAAATAAGACAGAGGAGGAAATAATGGAAGATTAGGCTAAGAAAGAATAACTAGTAGGTTAGAAAACAAGCTAGAATATTGGAACAATATTCTAGCTTGTTTTCTATAAATGGCGCTTATAAGGATGTAAGCTATTAGTATGGCTTTCTTGAGATTAATTTTGAAGTAGGATATAATTATGTGTATTGTGGAAAGAAGTGTGCTTGAAAATATAAGTAATATTAAACGCTCAAAATCAAAAATAAGGGGTGTATTAATAGGAAATGAATAAAGAACAAGAATATAGTGCAGGAGCTGTAAGTAAGGGATTTTGGTTCCGAGAATTTAAAAAGTATAATGAATTTCTAAAAGAGGGACTTGATGATAAAGAAATAAAAGCTAAACAAAGACAAGAAAATGTTTTAATGGCACCATCAAAAGACTATGGGGTTAAAATGATAAATGAGGTTTCAAGAAGGGTAAAGGTATTATCTGAGAATATTAGAAATATACTTTTTGATTTATCTATTGCTGATCAGAAGATAATAAATGTTTTAGGATTAATGCTGACAGATAGGCTGTTTTTTGAATACATGTATGAAGTGTATGGGGAAAATATCATAATGGGAAAATTAGAATTTAATAATAGTGACACAAGAATATTTTTTGAGAATAAATCTGAACAAAGTAAAAAGGTTGCAAATTTCAAACCATATACTAAAAAAAGACTAGTAGGGGTTTATAGAACCTATTTAAAAGAGGCTAATTTAATAGAAAAAGATCAAGGAGAATTTAAATTTAGGAAACACATCCTAGATATTAATCTAGAAAAGGCAATGAGAGATAAGGAAATATATCCTTATCTAAGAGTATTTTTGGGGGAGTAAGATGGAAAACATTAGATGAAAATACACCAGATAATTCAGTAGTATTTATAACAGGGGTAGGGAAGATATTTCCCTTTGTTAGGTCTCATAGAATATTAAACAAACTACATCTAGTATTTGATAGGATACCAGTAGTACTTTTTTATCCTGGGGAATATGATGGACAAAGTTTAATCCTATTTTCAGAGTTTAAGGATGAAAACTATTATAGAGCATTTCCACTTATAAAATAAGAAAATTTAATAGCTTAAAAGAGGTGATATTAATGTATGAACAAGTTTTAGATTCTTGGATTTTTCTTGAAATGATTGAACCAGCAGAATTACCTAAGTATGAGAATTTATCTAATAAAAATTTTAAAGATAACAAAAAGCGGCCAAAGCTAAGAGAAATTTTAAAAGCAAAAGATATAATACCTAAAATAGAATTAGAAAATTCAAAGCAAAAAACTATTCAATACAAGTGTTATATAAATATATATCAATTAGGGGATTTAGTAGAGCTGTTTAGAGAACACTTTAATAATACAGAAGAAATTATTAATCGATCTGCAAAAAAGTGTTACGGTATATCTATTTTAGTAGATGAGAAAGGAAAATATATTGAAGAATCTTTATTTGTACCACATTTGCATTTGCTAGTACACCAAATCCAAAATGAAAAAGATATAGATTACATAAATTTTATTGAAGATTATCAGGAAGGAATTGAATATCTAGAAAATAAAGCAATAGAACATTTGAGTGATGGAATTAGTTATGATTCTTTATTAAAATTTCAAAAATCATCTTATCTATATTTTAGCCAACCTACAAAGATAAGTGGAATAGGATATGTAGAAACTATTATCTTAGATAAGGACAAGGAAATAGATATGGATTTTAATAGTTTTTATCTTGGAGACTTACAAAAAATTAAGAAGGATAAACCAAATCAAACATTAAAAGATTTTATTAAAGGTAAGAGACTAGAAATAGATATAGATGAAAACAGAGATGAAATAGAAAATATATTAGAACCTAAAAACCTTCCGATAGGACGCTGGCCTTCTCAAATAGATCATCGGCTTGCACTTATGCAGCAAGTAGCAGTAAATAGTATTATAAATGGGAATGAGCGAATATATTCAGTAAATGGGCCACCTGGTACGGGAAAAACCACATTATTACAAGATATATTTGCTAATATCATTGTAGAAAGAGCAATAAATATGTCTAGTTATTCTAATCCTAAAGATGCATTTAAACATATTGGTACATTTGAAGGTAAATTTAAGTGTGGAATGTATGCTTTAAACGATGATATAGCTAATCATGCTATGGTAGTGGCTTCAAGTAATAATGGTGCTGTGGAAAACATATCAAAAGAATTACCTGAATTAGATAAGATTATTCGTGAAATAGATGAGGATCGAGATCAAAGTGATGCTAACAAAAATGCGGAAGAACTATTTTCTCAGGAAGCTAAAGAACTTAACTTGTTTAGTGAAATATCATCTAAGTTATTAAAGGATCAAGAAAGTTGGGGTTTATTTTCTGTTGCATTAGGAAGAAGGGAAAATATTAATGATCTCACTAATCTTATCGGTAGGGCATCAAGTAAGGATGATGAACCTGCAACTTTGATGGAGCTTTTATCTGAGCCATTGACAAAGGGAAGTTGGAAAGATGCGGTAAAGGACTTCAATCAGCAGCTAAAGGTAGTAGAGGAATTAAGAGATGATTTGCAAGAATTTAAGGAAAAGTATGAGAGAAAGGCAAAAAATATATTATCAAAAAAAGAATTAGGACAAAAGCTAGATAACTTAAATTATGAAGAAGAACAAATAGATAATTCCTATCAAAAACTTCAGGAATTAAGTGATTCTTTAAACAAGCAATTATCAAAATTAAATCCAGGTTCCTTTATAAATAGAATTAAAATGATATTTATAAAGGATTACAGACAAAAGATAAAAGATTTACAGAAACAAATTAACGAAGTAGATAAAGATATTTCTACAAATTTATCCCGTAGGCAAGAGAATATCCGGAAGATGGATAAGTTAAATCAATTGAAAATAGATGTTAGAAAACTTGAGAAAATGAAAGAAGAATTTAAGGACGAAAGTTTAATTATTCCAGATAATCTATATTGGAGTGAAGAAGAATATGAATCTAGACAGGTTAAACCGCCATGGCAAATAGATAGCCTAAATGAAGCAAGAAGTATATTATTTTTGAAGGCATTGAAGGTACAAAAGATATTTATAATGAAAAATGATAAGGCAGTCAGGAATGCAATTCACTTACTTGGAATGTTAGATTTTATTGATACAAATAATGCTAATCATATTGAATATTTAGAACATATGTGGAAGATATTACACTTGGTATTTCCAGTTCAAAGTACTACATTTGCTAGTTTTTCATCTATGTATAAAGGGATAGGAAAAGATTATATTGATTATTTATTTATAGATGAGGCTGGACAAGCAAGTCCTCAACAGGCTGCAGGAGCTTTATGGAGATCTAAAAAGGCTATTGTAGTTGGAGATCCTATACAAATTGAACCAGTTGTAACAACTGACAAAACTATATTAGAGGATGTAAAGAAAAAATATAGTGTAACGGATCACCATATAGGACCTTCGGCTTCTGTCCAGGTATTAGCTGATTATGCAAATATTTATGGAACTTATAAAGGGGAAGAAGGATCAGGAGAAAGAATAGGAATTCCTTTATGGGTACATAGACGTTGTTTAGATCCAATGTTCTCTATCTCAAATGAAATTGCATATGATAATAAGATGGTCTTAGCCATAGAAGAGTCTGGACAAAGTAAATGGTTTGATATAAGTGGAAAGGCAATAGAAAGACAATATGTTAAAGAGCAGGGAAAGTTTATGTTGGAAGAGATAGAGAAACACTTTTCTCAGGCTAAGGATGGTGAAGAGCCAAATGTCTTTGTTATTACACCATTTACGGCAGTAAGAAGTAGATTGATCAATTTAGTTATAAATAAAATGAAGGATAAATATCCAGATATAAAAGATTGGGCTATAAAATCTATTGGCACAGTTCATACATTTCAAGGGAAGGAAGCAGATACAGTTTACTTTGTAGCAGGAACAGATAATGATACGGATTCAGCTGCAAATTGGTCTTGTTCAAAACCAAATTTGCTTAATGTTGCAGTGACTCGGGCTAAGAAAGAATTCTATATAGTTGGTGATAAGGAAAGACTTAAAGATAAGCAGTTTTATAATACTATTTATAAATATTCTACAGGGAAGTCTAGCTAAAATCGTAGAGCATTTCCACTTATAAGATAGAAGGATGTATTATGAAAATATAAAACATGTTTCAAAAATTAATCGATCGGAATATACAGGGAGTTATAAAAGTAGGACAATCTGACGAGGAAAATATCAGACAAGAGTTAGAAGAGTATGTAGTGACTAAGAAACTTCAAAAACATTTTAGAAATTTTTTTACTAGTTATAAGAGAGGAATAAATGGATATACAGACAAGATGGGAGTTTGGGTGTCTGGATTCTTTGGAAGTGGTAAATCTCATTTCCTAATGAATTAAGGAAACAAGTATTTGATCTTATTAATAAAATTAGTGTATTAGAAGATGAAAATAAGGATTTAAATAAGAATTTAGCTAAAGTTAAGAATAGGACGAAAGAATCTACAGGAATTACTAGTTATAAAGCTGCTTTAGATTATTCAAATGAAGATGGCTATTGCCTATTTAAAAGAATATAATTGGATAAAAGCAATAGTGATGAATGGGAAGAGATATTAAATGTGGTATTTGATCTTAAATATAGGTTTCATATTTTACTAATTCTAGAAAAACTAGTTATTTCTAAATTTCAAGTAATGAATGATAAAGAAATTGAATATGAGATTAGAGTAAACAAAAAATGTTTACAAAAGTTTACAGTAAACTTAATAGTTAAACTAACGTTAACACCCTAGAAGGAGAATTGGAGTAAGAATTAGATTTAGAAGTAGATAAGAAAATACATATGGAGAATTTATTTACAATTTCCTCAGCCAATAGTAAAAACATATCTAGTTATCTATATGTATTATAAAGGACAGGCTATAGGAATATATTTTAAGGAGGACAATCATGTCTAGAATAAATTATGAAATAATAGAAAAGATAGCGGTATTATCAGAAAGAGGAGCATGGACTAAAGAATTAAACAAGGTAAGTTGGAATAATAGAGATCCTAAATTTGATCTTAGAGATTGGAATCATGAAGAAGATAGGGTAGGGAAAGGAGTAACTTTGACAGAAGAAGAAGCTAGAGAATTATTAAAAGGATTAGAAGAATCATTATAAATAGGTAAATCCAATATTTACAGAAAGGTAGTGATTATTATTAAATATAGGAATCCTTTACATCGAAAGAGAAGAAATACTCATGCACTTGAAGTGTCCTGTGGGTCTTGTAAAACGCCTGTAGTTATATATGAAAAAGGTGGTAATGGAAATCTAATAAAAATGCAGATGCCTAGGATTATAGAAACTGAAGTAAATCTAAATGAAATAGATGGACATTTATCTTGTCCTAAGTGTAATATGGATCTTGCAAGAAAAGGAATCTATAATGATAATCTAACATATTGGATAATTAGGGGAAAGGTAAATACTAAGAGACTAAATGATTATTTTAAATAAATAGGGGTGATGGTTTTGGGAGTAAAGATCTTTCATACAGGTGATATACATTTAGGAATGAAATTTAATAATTATGCTGAAGGAGTTAAAGAAAGTTTATCTGAAGCAAGATTTCAAACCTTGGAAAATATGATAAACCAGTCTAATGAATTAAATACAGATATATTTGCAATTGCAGGAGATTTGTTTAATACTATACAAGTGCCTAAAAGAGATATAAATAGAACAGTGCAAATACTTAATAAATTTAATGGAGCATGTGTATTAGTATTACCAGGAAATCATGATTATGATAATGGGGTTATTGAATTATGGAAGGAGTTTACAAAGATTCCTAGTGAAAAAATATTATTTATAAATAAGGAACAACCATATTTCTTAAATGATTATGATTTAGATGTGGTAGTCTATCCTGGGCCATGTCATAACAAGCATTCAGAAGAGAATAGCTTACAATGGATTAAAGATCAAGGATTAGTAGATAGAGGTAAATATCATATTGGAATAGCTCATGGTGCAATAGAAGGTCTATCAGCCGATATTGAAGGTAACTATTATTATATGGCTATGGATGAGTTAAATTCCATAGATACTGATTTATGGCTCTTAGGTCATACCCATGTTAGATATCCATTAGATGAGAAAATAGAAGGACAAAGGATATATAATGCAGGTACCCATGAACCAGATGGATTAGATTTTAGAGATAAAGGATCTGCATGGTTTATTAATTTAGAGGAAGAAAAAATTCATGCTGAGAGAATCATTACTGGTGAATATAGATTTTTTGATAGGGAATTTAGTTTAGAATCAGATAATGATTTAGATAAGATAAAGTCTTGGGTATTAGAAGGAAATCCAGACAAGAAAATTCTTCGTTTATCTCTTAAAGGAAATATATCAAAAGGTGGATATGAAAAGTTGAACGATTTTTATAGAGAATTAGAAGATAGTGTGTTCCATTTATTAATTGAAGATTCTCATTTAAAGATGAAAATAGATAAGGATATTATAGAAAATGAATTTACAAAAGGCTCATTCCCTTATGAGTTTTTAACTGGTTTAGAAGATGATGAAGAAGCAATGCAGATAGCATATGATTTATTAAGGAGGGGATAAATATGTATATAAAATCCTATAAGACTACAAGATTTGCAGGCCTAAAAGATACTAATTTAGAGTTTGAAAAAGGTTTAAATGTAATCTTAGGTGATAATGAAACAGGTAAGAGTACTATTATAGATGGAATACATTCAACTTTATTTAAGGATACAAGGCTTAATAGGAGCAGGAATGTTGATAATGATTTTATATTTAAGTTTATGCCTCAGCCTAATGGAGACTTTATAGATGGTAAGGTTGTTATTGATTCTAGTAAAGGTGAATATGAGATTTCGAAAGAATGGGGCAGTAGTGAAAATATAGAATTATTAACTCCAGAAGGAAATATAATTAAAACTAAAAAAGATATTAAAAAAGAATTATCAGAAATTTTATCTTTTGGTGAAAGTACATATAGTAATATTGTATTTGCAAAGCAAAGAGATTTAAAAGAAGCTTTATATAATATTATTAATAATAATGAAGTAACTAAAGAGATTAATGATTTATTAAGAATGACTTTAATGGAATTAGATGGAGTATCTGTAGATAGTATTCAAAAAAACATAGAAGATGAAATAGATGACCTATACAAAAGATGGGATAGAGATAAAAATTATCCTCAAAATAATAGAGGAATTAATAATCCTTATAAAGTTGGATTAGGAAAGATAGTTAAGTCTTATTATAATAAAGAAGACTTAAAAAGAAGAATGGAAAGAGCAGACAGAACAGAAAAAGCGTTTGCAGATATTAGTGATAATATTAAAAAGATACAAGATGAGAGAGAAGTAGTAAATGAAGAAAAAGCTAAATTAGAAAAAGTTGAAGCTGATGTTAATAGTAGATCTATATTAGATGTAGAGATTAAATCAGTAAATAAAGAATTAGAATTTCTAATGGAAGCCAATAGAGAATGGCCTAAGACAGAACAATTATTAGAACAATTAGATGAGAAATTAAATACTATAAAGGAAGAAAAAGAAAAGTTAAATGAAGAAAAGAATAATTTAGAAAAGGTAAATAAGAGAGAAAGTATTGAGAATAAATTAAAGAGAATAGATGGAATTCAAAGAAAGATAAATAATATAAAAGAAGAAATAGAAGAAATACCTCCTATAACAAATGAAGATATAAATAAGTTAGATGAAATTCGAACTGATTTATTAACCTTAGAAACTACTATGGAAGCAGGAAAGATGATAGGAGTATTGAAACAGTCTAGTGACAAACCAGTATATTTAAAGAAAGGTTTAGAAGAAAGCCAAATATTAGAATTAAATACAGAGTTTGAAGCTAATGGCTTAATAAATATTACTTATGAAGATGAATTTGAATTAGAGATAAAGACTGGTGAAATTGATTTTGATGAAATTAGTAATAAATATAAAAGATTAAAAGAAGAACAAGAAAAATTATTGAAGGATTTAAATATAAATAGTTTAGAAACTGGAAAATTAAATTTAGAAAAGATAAAGGCTAAAGGAAATGAAAAGAAATCTTTAAATAAAGAACTAGATTTAGTACTAGATAATAGTAGTAGAGAAGATTTAGAAGAAGAATTAAAGGGATTAGAAGATATTAAAGTATTTAGAGATTTAGATGATATAGAGAAAGAACTAAATAATATTCATGAAGAAGAAATAGATATTTTAGCTGAGAAAAGAAGTATGACTGCTAAAATAGAGGTATGGACAGAAAAATACACAAATCACGATAATTTATTCGATTTAGTAATAGATGAAAGGTCTAGGCTTAAAGAACAAGAGAAAAAACTTGAAAATTTAAAACCATTACCTGAGGAATTTAAAACAGTTGATGAATTTAAAAATAGATTAGATCAATTAAGGGGAAAATCTACTATTATTCAAGGAAAATTAGAAGGGCTAAATACTGAATATTATGAAGCTAAAAGTGAACTTTTAGAAGATACTTATGAGGAATTGAAAAAGGGATATATAGAAGCTGAAAAGACATTTGAAAGAAATATTAATAGAGGAGAAAAACTTTTAGAAATTAAAAGAGTATTTTTAGAAACTAAGGAAAGATTGTCTAGTAATCCTATGGATACCTTAGTAAATGAATTTACTAGATTACTAGAAATGATAACTGATGGGAAATATGAAAGAGGAGAAATAGATGAAGAATTTAATATAAAGCTAGAAAATCCAAATGGTCAAATACCTATAGAATTACTATCAGCTGGAACTTATGATTCTGTGAGCTTAGCTTTAAGATTTTCATTACTAAAACATATTTTTAATGATAGAGGAGGATATGTAGTATTAGATGATTGTTTAGTAGATTTAGATCCTGATAGAAAGAAGCAAGCATCAAGCCTAATAAATGATTTTGCAGAAGATTATCAAATTATATTTACAACCTGTGATCCAGATACAGCAAATATGCTAGGTGGTAGGATTATAGAATTGTAAAAATACAATAATCCCTAAAGATTTAAGAAACATTTAGGGATTAATCTTTGTTTAAAAATTTATTCCATTCCAATTGACTAAAAAGTTTTTGAAGACTTCTACTACAGGAGATAATGTTCTACTCTTACAATTAACAAAATAAAACTTTCGTTTTAAGTTTAAATCTTTTATTTTAATAGGCTTAATTAATTCTAAATCAATTTCATTTTTTATAGATAGTTTTGAAAGAAAACTAATACCTAATTCTAATTCAATCATTCTTTTAATCATTTCATTACTGTCTATATAAGATACTATATTTAAATCATCTAAGCTTATTTCT
>DATGUA010000065.1:0-39807 GCA_035301545.1 Tissierellaceae bacterium
TACAATTAATGAACAATCTCCAGATATAGCCTTGGGAGTAGATAAGTCTTTAGAGCTAAAAGAATATAGCTATGATAAATTAGATACTATAGGTGCAGGAGATCAAGGGATAATGTTTGGCTATGCTTGTAATGAAACAGAAGAGTATATGCCCCTATCAATTTCATTAGCCCATAAACTAGCTAAGAGATTAGCAGATATAAGGAAAGAAGGTGTACTAGACTATCTAAGACCAGATGGAAAAACACAAGTAACAGTAGAATATCATGATGATAAGATAGCTAGGATAGAAAATATAGTAGTATCTTCCCAACATAAACCAGACACAGATCTAGAAAAAATTAGAGAAGATTTAATAAAATATGTAATAAAGGAAATTATACCAGAGGATTTAATAGATGAAGACACTAAATATTATGTAAATCCTACAGGCAGATTTGTAATAGGTGGGCCTATGGGAGATGCAGGATTAACAGGAAGAAAGATAATGGTAGATACTTATGGTGGAGTAGGAAGACATGGTGGAGGAGCATTTTCAGGTAAAGACCCTACTAAAGTAGATAGATCCGCATCATATGCAGCTAGATATATTGCAAAAAATATTGTAGCAGCAGGATTAGCAGACAGATGTGAGATAGGATTAGCATATGCTATCGGAGTAGCACAGCCATTATCTGTATTTATAGATACATTTGGTACAGGGAAAATATCTGATGAAGAAATAATAGAATTAATAAATAAAAACTTCGATCTTCGTCCAGCAGCTATAATTAAAGATTTAGACTTAAAGAGACCTATCTATAAACAAATAGCAGCATATGGACATTTTGGTAGAGAAGATTTGGATTTACCTTGGGAGAGTTTAGATAAGGTTGACCAGTTACAGAAATAAGCAACAGATAGGAATAAGATAATTAAAAACGCCCTTCCGGTGGCTACTTCACCCTAAATCAGGAGCTTATTTTAATTATGTTATTCCATATATATATATATAGACTATTATTTTATTAAAGAAATGGTAAGAGGATGAATTATAAGGAAAAGAGATGACTTATGAAAGATCTTTTTTCCTTCATGGAAGAATCCTCCTTATAATTTATTTGGTAACCTAGTTTATAGTCTTATAATAGAACATATAGGAAACAAAAAAGATAAAAATTGAGAAAAGATATTTTGTATTAGTAGAAAATTAACTGATACAAAATATCTTTTTTGCTTTCACAATAGTAAAAAACTCATTCTAAATCTATATGTTAATTGAACAAAGGAAATAAAAGTTCAATTTAAGAAAAAGGGTGGTGAGAATATGGCTATTGTAAGTATTAAGGAGAAGACAGCTTTAAGATTAGAATTAGATAATGGGATGGTAGATGGTAGACAGAGAGTATTGTCTAAGACTTTTAGTAAGATTAAAGATACAGCAGAAGATGAGGATTTACATGGTACAGCTTTAGTATTAGGAAATCTCCAAAATAAAGATCTTTTAAGGATTAGGAAAATAGAAGAAACCTTATTAGAAGAGGAATAATTAAGAAGTTCTAATGAAAGAAAGGCGGTGATAGTATGGATAGGATAAGATTAGAACTAGGATTTGTTGATAATTCTAATAAAAAGTTTAGAATTAGTGTAGATGATCCTAAAAAAGATTTAGATAGAGAAGCTATAGAAACAGCTATGAATGATTTAATAGAACATAATGTATTTACATCTAATGGGGAGGATTTAAAAGAATTAGATGGTGCTAGGATTATAACTACTAGTGTTGAAGAAATGGAATTTTAAATAAGGGCCTTCTGGCCCTTGTTTTATAAGGAGGGAAAACTGTGGAAGATATATATACTCATATAGCTAATTTAGGTTTTCCTATAGTAATATCAATATATTTATTGGTAAGAATAGAGGGAAAGTTAAATCAGCTTACAGATAGTATTATAGAATTATCCAAAGTAATATCTAAACAAAATAAGACGATTGTATAGTGATATGATATCTCCAAAGTAGACAGTCTACCTAATTAAAATTAGATTATCTACTTGGAGATATTTTTTATGTTATAATATGCTATATAGATTGGAGGTATAATGGTGCTAGTAATTGAAGGGGTAATAGAAGAAGTAGTATTTAGGAATGAAAACAATGGATATACTGTTGCTAGATTAAATACTTCTGATGGACCAGTAACTATAGTAGGAAATGCTGCAGTTATAAATCAAGATGAGATGGTAGAAATAGAGGGAGAATGGGTTTACCATGAAAAATTTGGTGAACAAATACAATTTAAAAATATAAAAACTACTATTCCTTCTACTTTAAAAGGGATTGAAAATTATCTTGCATCAGGTTTATTACCTTATGTAGGTCCTAAAACTGCTAAAAATATTGTAAAAAGATTTGGTATGGATTCTTTAGAAATTATTCAGTATAATCCAGAAGAATTAAAAGAAATACCAGGTATAGGTGAAAAAAAGTTAGAAAAGATTTCTCAAGCTTATGAAGAACATCGAGAATTAAGAGATATAATGGTTTATTTACAACAATATGATATAAGCGTAAAAAGTGGAATTAAGATCTATAAAAAGTATGGAAGTGAAACTATAAATATGATCAGTGAAAATCCATATAGACTATCAGAAGATGTATATGGAATCGGATTTAAAACTGCTGACAATATAGCTAGAAAAATGGGAATTAGTTTTGAATCTCCATTTAGAATTGAAGCAGGATTAAAATATACTATGATGTCTAGTGCTGGCGAAGGGCATTGTTATCTCCCAAAAGAAGAATTACTATCTAAAACATCAGATATGTTAGAAGTAGATATAGATTTAGTAGATGATATGTTAAGAGAATTAGCATTAAATAGAAATTTTCATATTTCAAATGATTTGAATAATGAAATAGTATATTATATGCCTTTTCATGTAGCAGAAAACAATGTAGCAACTAAGATCGTAGAATTATCTAAAGTAGAGTTTAAGGAAGTAGAAATAAATATAGAAAAACATATAAAAGAAATAGGGGAAGAAGAAAATATTAAATTTGGAAAAAAACAAATATTAGCTATTGAAGAATCTTTAGATAGTGGAGTAGTTGTGATTACAGGAGGTCCAGGTACAGGTAAGACTACGACAATTAATGCTATAATAAAGATCTATGAAGACTTAGATTTAAAGGTAGTCTTAGCAGCTCCTACAGGAAGAGCATCTAAAAGAATGACTGAAACTACAGGAAAAGAGAGTAAGACTATACATCGACTATTAGAGTTTTCTTATTTAGAAGAAGATATGGCATTTAATAAAGACGAAGACAGTCCTATTGAAGGAGATGTAGTTATTATAGATGAGGCGTCTATGATAGATATACTACTTATGAACAGCCTTTTAAAAGCAATAGATCCAGGAACCCGTCTTATATTAGTTGGAGATATAGATCAGCTCCCTAGTGTAGGTGCAGGAAATGTTTTAAAAGATATAATAAATTCTGAAAGTGTAAATGTAGTAAAATTAGATGAAATATTTAGACAAGCAGAAAAAAGTATGATTGTAATAAATGCTCATAGGATAAATAAAGGAGAAAAGCCTATATTAAATGAGAAGGATAAGGACTTTTACTTTATAAATACAAATAAACCTGAAGATACGTTAAAAACTATAATTGGATTAAATAAGGATAGACTACCTAATTTTTACAATGTAGATCCTACCCAGGATATACAAGTCTTAACTCCTATGAAGAGAGGAGATGTAGGAACAAATAGCTTAAATAAACATCTACAAGCAGCTCTAAATCCTAAATCTCAAGATAAAGAGGAAAAGAAAATGGGAAATGAGATATTTAGAACTGGAGATAAGATTATGCAGATTAAAAATAATTATAATATTGAATGGAGGAGTATAAAAAATGGTTTAGAAGTAGATAAAGGTGAAGGAGTATTTAATGGAGATTTTGGATACATCTCAGATATAGATAATGAAGCAGGGTCTATGATAGTATTGTTTGATGATGAAAGAGAAGTAGAGTATAGTTTTAATCAATTAGATGAATTACAATTAGCATATGCAACTACTGTTCATAAATCACAAGGAAGTGAATTCCCTATAATTATAATGCCTATACATTGGGGTCCACCTATGCTTCTTACAAGAAATCTTATATATACTGCTATAACTAGAGCCAGACAATTAGTAGTATTAGTAGGAGAAAGTAAATTCTTACAAATGATGATTAATAATAATAAGATTGAAAAAAGATATTCAAGTTTAGATAAAAAGATCAAGGAATATTTACAAACATTCTATTTTTAGGAGGAAATTAGATGGAGTTTTTGAAATCTATTCACAATCTATTATTTCCAACAAAAAACTTATGTTATTTTTGTAGACAAGAATATAATAATATAGAAGGATTTATATGTACTAATTGTAAAGAACATTTACAAGTTTTAAATCGGGAAATATATTTAAATTCAGATAGTATTAAAAAGACCTATTATTCTCTTCTATATAATAGATATATTAGAGAATTAGTAATTGACTTTAAATTTAATAAAAAGAGTTATTTATATAAACCGTTTGGTGAAATAATGGTAGATACTATTCTAGATCAAAAAATAACTGATATAGATTTAATATTATATATTCCTTCTCATAGGAGAAAAGAAGCTATAAGAGGGTATAATCAATCAGAATTATTAGGGAAGTATATTTCTCAAACTTTAAATATACCTATATCTTATAATAATTTAATAAAAATTAAATCTACTAAGGATCAGAGTACTTTAAATAAAGATGAAAGACAAAATAATTTAAAAGGAGCCTTTAAAATTAAAGATAAGAAAGAAATATATGAGAAGAGGATACTGTTAATTGATGATATTATAACTACAGGATCTACTATAATAGAAACATCTAATATATTAATGGAAAATGAAGCAAAGGAAGTTGTTGCACTTTCCTTTACCTCAGGTAAAAAGCTATAATTTAAAACTTTTCGTATATATTAGCTAATATACTCTTATTTTTATGTAGTCTATAGCCATAATGATTTAAATGTTTTAAAGTAGCATTAACTTCTCCTCCTAAAACCATTATAATTCCACTAATGTATAACCAAATTAAAAGGAAAATAACACCAACTATACTACCATAAGTGATTGCGAATCTACCAAAATTATTTACATAATAGGAGAATAATATGGAAATAATCATCCATCCTAATGTAGCAAATACTGCTCCTGGGAGAGTAGAACTTAAATTTATTTTATATCTATTATTAGTATATGGACTAAATTTATATAATAATGCAAAAATCAAAATCATATAGAGAAGTGGAATAATAATACGAATATAAGACCATAAACTTTTAAATACATCCTTCATTCCTAATAAAGAAAATAGCTTATTTCCTAATACTTCTCCAAATACTAAGGTTAAAAATACTAGCGTAATCAGTATAAGTAATGCTATAGTAAATAAGAGAGACATTAATTTTAATCTAATAAAAGATCTCTTTTCTTCATAACCATAAGCTCTATTTATAGCTTTGATTACAGGACTAATACCTGAGGAAGCTGTCCATATTCCTAATATTGCAGCTACAGATAATAGACCCTGGCTACTAGTTTCAATTATTTCAGTACTAAACCCTATTATTAGATCTTGTGTTGCATGAGGTAAATAATAGATTATACCTGTTAGTACATCATATCTAGCTAAAGGAGTATATGTTAGTACATTAAGTAAAACTATTATAAAAGGGAATAATGATAAAATTAAAAAATATGCAATTTGGGCTCCAGTAGCCAGTACTCTGTCTTCTATAACTCTATATGCTAATTGATCTAAAAATACTATAGGTTTTAGCTTAGCTAAACCTTCAATAATTTTTTTAATATTAATCACCTATTATTTCTAAAATTTGAAATTTGTTAAATATCAATATTCTTTAAATATTGATCAAACCATTTTGTAATCTCTTCTAATCTTCTAATTCTATTTTTAGGACCTCCAGACCGACTTAAATTATGATTCTCACCTTTAAATATACATAGTTTAGATTCCACACCATGATATTTCAGGGCAGTAAACATCTGATAAACTTCAGTTGTCCAACATCTATAATCTTCATCAGAATGGATAAATAATGTTGGAGTAACTACATTATTAGCATATTTTAGAGGTGATTTTTCCCATAGTTTAGAAATATCATCCCAAGGGGTAGAACCTATTTGGTCATCTACAAAATAGTATCCTATATCAGTAGTATTAAATTTAGAAATCCAATTAGAGATACTTCTTTGGGATACTGCAGCTTTAAACCTATTTGTATGGCCAATAATCCAATTAGTCATAAATCCACCATAAGAACCTCCAGTAACTCCTAATCTTTCTTTATCCACAAAAGGATACTTTTCTAAAACTAAGTCTGTAAAATCCATTATATCTTCATAGTCTATACTACCATATTTTCCCCTCAGATCTGAGAAATAATTACCTCTACCATCACTACCTCTAGGATTACAGAAGAAAACTACATATCCTTGATTTGTCCAATATTGCATCTCATGGAAAAAGATTTCACCATAAGCAGTCTTAGGACCTCCGTGAATACTTAAAATTCCTGGATAATCTTTTCCTTGTTCAAAGCCTACAGGCTTCATAACCCAACCTTCAATTAGAGTTTCATCTTCAGTTTTAAAAGTAAGTTTTTCTGGAATAGATAATGTTTTATCTTTCATAACCCATTCATTTAAAAATGAGATTTGTTTTTCTATCTTATTATCTAGACTGTATAACTCCTGAAGTCTTAGGCTTCTTAATCCAGTGAAGTGAACATGAGCATTATATACATCAAAAGAGTCGATAGAACCTTTTTTATTAGTGAGTTTTTCTATATTACCATCTATATCAATTCTATTAATAAAAGAAGAATCACCTTCGGTAGTAGAAAAATATATATATTCCCCATCTAAAACAATAGAATTTGAATTACCATATCTACAATCAGATCCTATAGTATTACCTATGCCAAAATCAAAATTATCATGAGATATCCGAGTCATTTCTTGACCCTGGTAATCTGTAATATAGAAGTGAGGATTTTCATTGATACCATAAGTAGCCATACTGTTGGCTATAAAACAAATCTTATCCTGAAAAAAATTTGCATAAGAGTAATTAAATTCATTATCAGGTGAGATTTTAATTAATTTATCTTTTTTTATATCATATAACTGTAGCTGGTCTTTAGGACGTCTTTTATCTATAAATGAATTTGTAGTTAGAATAACTAGGGATTTATCAGAATTTAATTCAAAACTATTTACACTGGTAAATTCATCATTTATAGATTTAAAAGTATTATCTTTAATCTTATAAATATAGAGTCTATTACGAACTTTATTAGTAAATCCATGTTCATCAGACCAAAATGGAATCTCATCAAGAATTGTAACATCTCCTATATTGCTATCTAAATTTTCTTTATTAGATTTATTTAAAGAGGATCTACTTTGGATAAGGATATTGTTACTATCTATAATCTTAAAATTACTAATATTTAGAGGAAGTTTAAATAATCTTTCTTCTTGTTTTTTATGAATGTTTATCTTATAAAAGACAGTAGAATCTTCTTCATTATTTACACAGCTAAACATTATAGTATTTTTATCTAACCAAACAAAAAAGTTCACAGTGGTTAAATCAGTCAGCTTTTTAGGATTAGAATAGATAGGATTGTAATAATAAATATCTGATATATATTTATTATTATCCATATCAATTTTATATACTAAAAAGCCAGTAGATTGGCCATTAGGTGAAAATTTAATATTTGACAAAAATTTGTATTTAATAAAATCTTCTAAAAATAAATTTTCCATATTAACCTCCTATCTTTTATTATATCTTTTAATTTTTCTTTCTATATTGGTTTATATTAATAACTGTTGGTCCTTTATCTTCTTTCTTGATATTTAAATACTTAAATATTTTTTCGCCTAAATTAGATATTACTATATCTTTATCTTTTGAGTTATAATTTACTACTCCAAAAAATTTCAAGTATTTATAATAGAAGGAAAGTATATTTTCCCACTTTGGAAGATTAGAATCTATATTATATTTCTTATTAGCTTTTAATTTAGAAAGTTTTTTAATGAATTGTAGTTTTTCTGTCTGCCAATAATTGATATTTTCAGTTACTAGTATATCAATTAAAAAATCTTCACTTAATAAATAATTAAATAACAGATAATATTTCTCTTCATCACTTAATTTTAAAAAGTTTATTGATCTATCATTTAACATTAGAAAATCTCCATCAATTTGTGAAATTTCAAGATTTAAAGATGCATGATAAAACAAATGAATTAAAGGAAAATTATCTTGATTAGGAGCTAAACTTTCTATAAAAGATTTAAGTATTAAGAGATCATCTATATCTAATAAATACTTCCTTTTGATATATTTATTTTTATCAGTTAATTCTAAAGATCTTTCACCTATAAATAATAAAAAGTTTTCAAAGTCCATTATAATATTTAAAGCATTATTATTTAATTTTGAATCAATTCTATTTATTAAATTAGTATCTATATTAAAAGTGTTATTAGAGTCTAATTGATTCATATAGTGAAATCTATTTTTACTAATATCTAATATTTCTTTATAAGATTTTTTAAAATTACTGTTTTTATTACTTGAAAATAATAAATATAATTTCAAAGTACTAATATAAGAATTTAATTCATCCTGAGAATTTATAAATTTATCTTTTATAGCATTTGTAAATAATTTGTGAATATCTACCTGATCTAAACCTTTTAGAGTAATACTTTTCTCTGATAAATAATACTCAAATATATTAACAAGATTAGATAAATGTTTTTGAATGCTAGAACCTTTATTTTTAGTCATTAAATATGATTCAAATTCTTCTAATTCATCAAATAAATTAGAATGTATATCTCCATCTATATTCATATCATCTAAGATAGATTCATTATAGATCTTGTATATATTTAAAGAATATTTTTTTAGATAATCTTTCATAGTTAGTGAAGGATTTTCTTTTCTAAGATGATTAAATTCTTTTAAAATTTTATCTAAGAAAATTGTTTTACTAGAACTTGGAATATAGTTAATGTCTCCTATGAAATTATATATATCTAAAACTTTTCCTATCCTAGAAAATAAAAATTCTTCTTCATAAATCGTATTGTTTAAATGTGGTTCCCATAATTTATATTCTTTATTATTTAAAATATCTTTAATATACATGTATTCTTCCTCATATTTTAATACTTGAAATATAGATACATGAGAATGAGATTTTCCTTTTAAAATTTGTATTTCAATATCAGTTAGAGAAAGAAAATTTTTCTCTAAGAATTTATCAATAAAGGTCTTTCCATCATTTCCAATATAATCTGTAGAAAGCCATATATTAAAAGCAAGCCTACTAGCCTCATCATATAAATGTGGAGTTATAAAATCTATTTCTTCTTGTAATTCTTCTATATTAATAGAGGAATTAATAAATTCTAATAATTTTTTAGTAATTTCCATTTCTATTTTTTTTAATTTTTTATAGTCTAAATTTTTCATAATACCTCCTGCAAGATAATTCTATATAGACATTATACATGAAAATTATACTAAGTACATAATCTTATTAAGTATAATAAAAAATCAACAGGGTTATCAACATGAAAAAAAGGTATATTAAGAGTTTTCCACAGACTTATACACATTATCCACAAATTTATACAAAGGTTTACCCACACCCAGTCCACATATTATTAAAAGTTAATTATTTATCTTATTATAATTTATGTTTGAAAGTCATAGTAATATGGGTATTATAATAATAAACAATATAAGTTTTACTTATATGAGAGGAGTTGGATTTATGAATATAATTTATGCTGGTAAAAATATGGAATTAACTAATTCGTTAAAGGAAGTAACAGAAAAAAAGTTAAGTAAATTAGATAAATATTTTGATAAAGATATCGAAGGAGATGTTACCTTTAGTACTGAAAAAAACAGAAAAATAATCGAGGTTACCATAAATCTTCCTGGTACTATAATTAGGGCTGAGGAATCAAGTGATGATATGTATGCATCTATTGATAAGGCTGTGGATATATTAGAGAGGCAAATTAGGAAGTATAAGACTAGATTACAAAAGAGATATCAGAATGAAAATACAATAAGATTTGAAAATGTTACTCCTTTATCAGAAGAAGAGGAAGATGACAAACCGAGGATAGTAAGAACAAAAAGGTTTAATTTACAACCTATGAATCAGGAAGAAGCGGTACTACAGATGGAGCTTCTTGGACATAATTTCTTTGTATTTATGGAAGGGGAAACTGGGGAAGTAAATATAGTGTATAAAAGAAAAGATGGAAATTATGGCTTAATAGAATCTTATATGTAATATAATTTATAAATTAATTAAATAATAAAATTGGATATATGTATATAGTAATAAAAGGGATGTCGATTAATTAACAAACTGATTAATCAACATCCTTTTTTTCTTGTGCTTTAGTTTACAGAGTATATTTTTAGTGATAAAATACAATAGTAGAAGATGAAAGGTGGTTCAAATTAATGGCAAGTATATTTGAAAAGATTTTTGGAACATATAGTTCAAGAGAATTGAAAAAAATATCGGCATTAGTAAAAGAAGTATTAGCACTTGATACTAGGATGGAAAGATTAAGTGATCAAGAACTTAAGGAAATGACAGGAAAATTTAAAAATAGATTAAAAAAAGGTGAAAGATTAGATGATATTTTACCTGAGGCTTTTGCTGTAGTTAGAGAAGCTTCTACTAGAGTACTTGGAATGAAACATTTCCCTGTACAAATAGAAGGTGGAATTATACTGCATCAAGGACGGATTGCAGAAATGAAGACTGGTGAAGGTAAAACTTTAGTAGCAACATTGCCAGCTTATTTAAATGCTTTGACAGGTAAAGGAGTCCATATAGTTACTGTAAATGATTATCTAGCTAAAAGAGATATGGAATGGATGGGTAAAGTTTACGAGTTTTTAGGATTATCTGTTAGTTGTATAGTACATGGAATTACTAAGAAGGAAAGAAGAGAAGCTTATCAAGCAGATATCACCTATGGAACTAATAATGAATTTGGATTTGATTATTTAAGAGATAATATGGTAATTTATAAAGAGGAAATGGTACAAAGACCATTATTTTTTTCTATAGTTGACGAGGTAGATAGTATTTTAATTGATGAAGCTAGAACACCTCTTATTATATCTGGAGCTGGTGATGAATCTACAGAGTTATATAGTAGAGCAGATAATTTTGTAAAGAATTTAAAAGGGAGAATAGTAAGTCCAGAAGAAGGAAAGACTGATCCTTTTGATCGAGAAATAAAAGAGGAGACAGTAGATTTTTTAATAGATGAAAAAGCTAAATCATGTTCCTTAACTGAGAAAGGTAACAATAAAGCAGAATCTTACTTTTCAGTAGAAAATATGGCTGATATGGAAAATATGGAATTAGCACATCATGTTAATCAAGCATTAAAAGCAAGAAATATAATGAAAAGAGATACAGATTATGTAGTACAAGATGGTGAGGTTCTTATAGTAGATGAGTTTACTGGTAGACTAATGCAGGGAAGAAGATATAGTGATGGATTACATCAAGCTATAGAAGCAAAAGAAAATTTAAATGTAAAATCTGAATCTAAAACACTAGCTACTATTACATTTCAAAACTATTTTAGAATGTATGATAAATTATCAGGTATGACTGGTACAGCTAAGACTGAGGAAGATGAATTTAGGGAGATATATAATATGGATGTGGTAGAAATACCAACTAATGAACCGGTAATTAGAGAGGATTTCTCAGATGTAGTTTATAAAGATATAGAAGCAAAGTATAGGGCAGTAATAGAAGATATAAAAGAAAGTTATAAGACTGGTCAACCAGTATTAGTAGGTACTATTACTATTGAAAGATCTGAATTATTGAGTAAAATGCTCAAAAAAGAAGGAATTCCTCATGAAGTATTAAATGCTAAACATCATGCTAGAGAGGCAGATATAGTATCTCAAGCAGGTAGATTAGGTTCAGTTACTATAGCCACAAATATGGCAGGTCGAGGTACAGATATAGTACTAGGTGGAAATCCTGAATATTTAGCAAAATTAGATATGAAGAAAAAGAAATATGAAGATGATATTATTAATGAAATAGATAGTTCAGTAGATACAAATAATGAAGAAATACTAAAAGCTAGAAAAGTATATGAAGAACTAGTAGAAAAACATAAGAAGAAGACAGATGCTGAACAAAAACAAGTAATAGAAGCAGGTGGACTTCATATAATTGGAACTGAAAGACATGAATCACGTCGTATAGATAATCAGCTTCGTGGACGTTCAGGTAGACAAGGTGATCCTGGTAGTTCTAGATTTTATATATCATTAGAAGATGATTTAATGAGACTTTTCGGTGGTGAGAGGTTACAAAGCTTAATCGAAAGAATGAATATGCCAGAGGATGAACCTTTAGAACATAGATTGTTAACTAGAACTATAGAAGGAGCACAAAAGAAAGTAGAAGGGAACAACTTTGCAATTAGGAAACATGTATTACAATATGATGATGTAATGAATATGCAAAGAGAAGTTATATATGGAGAGAGAAGAAAGGTATTAGAGGGTGAAAACTTAAGAGATCATATAATGAGTATGTTTACAAATCTAATAGAATCTAGTGTAGAAATATATGCTAGTCAAAGTGAATACCCTGAAGATTGGGATCTAGATGGTTTAGAAAATTTCTGTACAAACTTAATGAAAACAGAGAGAGGTTTTATAAGATCTAAGGATTTACAATCCCTAACTAAGGAATCTTTAATAGAAGATATAATAAATAAGGGGAAAGAATTATATAAACTAAAAGAAGAAGAAATAGGAGAAGAAAACTTTAGAGAAATAGAAAGAGTTATACTTCTTAAAGTAGTAGATTCAAAATGGATGGATCATATAGATGCTATGGATCAATTAAGACAAGGAATAGGACTAAGGGCTTATGGTCAAGAAGACCCAGTAAGAGCTTATCAAATAGAAGGATATGATATGTTTGAAGAGATGAACCAGTCTATTTGGGAGGAAACTGTAGGAGTACTGTTCCATGTAGAAGAACCAGAAAAAGTAGAAAGAGAAAGAGTAGCAAAACCTATCACGCCTAATAAAAAGGGAAAAACACAACAAACTGTAGTTAAAAAGAAAAAAATAGGAAGGAATGACCCTTGTCCATGTGGTAGTGGAAAGAAATATAAAAAATGTTGTGGAGCTAATTAGTTATCTGTTTTAATTATATTAAATTATCTTTATATAAGTAACAGATAGGAATAAAATAATTAAAAACGCTCTTCCGGCGGTTACTTCACTGCAGTCAGAAGCTTATTTTAATTATTTTATTCCACATATACTAGGATATTATTTAATTATAAAAATAGTATAGGATAAATTATAATTTCTCCAGGAGCATTAAAATGTTGGATTAATAAAGATTATTAATGTAATAATATATGATATGAGTAGTATAAGGAGTGTATCGAATGGAAGATATTTATTTAAATAAGGAAAAGTTACAAAAAACTAAGGAGATGATGAAGGAATTAGGGAGGTCTCTTTGACATAGATGAGCTTCGTACTAAGGCAGCTAAAAATGAAGAGCTGTCTTTTCAAGAGGGTTTTTGGGATGATGTGACTGAAGCACAGAGAATAATGCAAGAGACTAAGGAACTTACTGATAAAATAAAGGAATATGAAGATGTATTGTCTGAGATAGAGGACTTAGAGATCTTGATGGAGTTAATGGTAGAAGAAGAATCTTATGATGAATACGAAGAGGTTCATAATAGTCTAAGAGATATAGTGAAAAAGGCTGATGATTTTAGATTAACTACCTTGTTGAATGGAGAATTTGATAATAATAATGCTATACTATCTATAAATGCAGGAGCTGGAGGACTAGAAGCTCAAGATTGGGCAGAGATGCTTCTAAGACTTTATAGAAGATGGGCTGAAGCTAAAGGTTATGGAATAGATACTTTAGATATACAAGCAGATACAGAAGGTGGAATAAAGTCTGTTACACTTCTAATAAAGGGAAGTAATTCTTATGGGTATTTAAAATGTGAAAAAGGAGTCCATAGACTTATAAGAATATCACCTTTTGACTCTTCAGGAAAAAGACATACTTCTTTTGCAAGTATAGATGTATTTCCTCAATTAACTGAGGATGTAGATATAGAAATAAATGAAAGAGATATTAAGATTGATACTTATAGATCTTCTGGAGCTGGAGGTCAACATGTAAATACTACAGATTCTGCTATTAGGATGACCCACATACCTACAGGTATAGTAGTACAATGTCAATCTGAAAGATCTCAACATACTAATAGAATTACAGCTATGAATATGTTAAAGGCAAAACTAGTTCACCTTCGTGAAGAAGAAAAAAAAGAAAGAATAGAAGATTTACAAGGAAACTATTCACAAATATCTTGGGGGTCACAAATTAGATCCTATATATTCCACCCATACAATATGGTAAAAGACCATAGAACAGGTATAGAGGTAGGAGATGTTCAGAAGATTATGGATGGAGATATAGATATATTTATAAACGAATGTTTAACACAAAGAGTCCTTTAAACAAGGGCTTTTTTTATAGAGATTAACAATTATTAACAATGGAAAAGAAGGACTTTGACAGACTTATCTAGTAACTTACAATTAATGGTAATTAGTGGAGGGTAAAATATGAATATAATAGACAATTTAGTAAATGAATTGAAATTAAAGAAAAGACATATAGAAAATGTAGTAGATTTATTAGATGAAGGAAATACGATTCCCTTTATAGCTAGGTATCGAAAAGAGCAAACTGGAGAAATGGAAGACACTACTATAAGGGAATTATCCAATAGACTCGAATATCTACGTAATTTAGAGAAAAGGAAAGAAGAGGTTATAAGATTAATAGATGAACAAGATAAGCTAACAAAAGAACTAAAAAATAAAATTGAAAGATCTACTACATTACAAATGGTAGAAGACCTATACAGACCATATAGGCAAAAACGTAGAACTAGAGCTACTATGGCTAAGGAAAAAGGTTTAGAAGGTCTATCTAATATTATATTAGAGCAAGAAATTAATGAGGAAAATTTTCAAGCTGAAATTTTAAAATATATAGATGAAGAAAAAGATGTAAATAATAGAGAAGAAGCATTACAAGGTGCAATGGATATTATTGCAGAAGTAATTTCAGATAATGCAGAATATAGAAAGAAGATTAGAGAAATAGCAGATAAAACTGGAAGTATTGAAACTAAAGCAGTAGATGAAGAAGAGAAAACTGTATATGAAATGTATTACGATTATAATGAACCTATTAAATATATAGTAAATCATAGAATCTTAGCCATTAATAGGGGAGAAAAAGATAAGAAATTAAGAGTAAGCATTAATCTAGATGATGAAAAGATAATTGATTATATTAAAAGTAAGATGATTAAAGATGAATCCTCTATAACTACTGAATATATATCAGAAGCTATAAATGATGGTTATAAAAGATTATTATTTCCATCTATAGAAAGAGAAATCAGAAATAATCTAACTGAAAGAGCAGAGGAAGAAGCTATTAAGGTGTTTTCTATGAATTTAGAGCCATTACTAATGCAAGCTCCTATTAAAAATAAAATAGTAATGGGAATTGATCCAGGATATAGGACAGGCTGTAAAGTAGCTATTACAGATGAAATGGGTATGGTTTTAGATTACATAACAGTTTTCCCTACTAAACCTCAAAATCAAGTAGAAAAAACTAAAAAAGAATTAAAAAGATTAATAAAAAAATATAATGTGAATATAATTGGAATAGGAAATGGTACTGCATCTAGAGAAACAGAATCTGTAGTAGCAGAAACATTAAAAGAAATAGATGAAAATACTTCCTACACTATAGTAAGTGAAGCAGGTGCATCTGTATATTCAGCATCTGAAGTAGGGATAAAGGAATTTCCTGATCTAGATGTAACTATTAGAGGAGCTATCTCTATAGCAAGAAGGCTACAAGATCCTTTAGCAGAACTAGTAAAGATACATCCTAGACATATTGGAGTAGGTCAATATCAACATGATCTAAACCAGAAAAAACTAAATGAAGCATTAACAGGAGTGGTAGAGGACAGTGTAAATAGAGTAGGTGTAGATTTAAATACGGCCAGTCCTTCTCTACTTGGATATGTAGCTGGAATATCTAATAAAGTATCTAATAATATAGTTAAATATAGGGAAGAGGAGGGAGGATTTAAATCTAGAAAACAAATCTTAGAAGTAAAAGGATTAGGACCTAAAACTTTTGAACAATGTGCAGGATTTTTAAGGATCTTAGAAGGAGATAACCCTTTAGACAATACTGGGGTTCATCCAGAGTCATATAATATAGCATCTAAAATATTAGAATCAGATATGAGGGACTTAGATATAGATAAATTAACGGAAGAGTTAGAAGTAGGAAAGCCAACTTTAATAGATATAATTCAAGAGCTAGAAAAGCCAGGAAGAGATCCTAGAGATGAAATGCCTACACCAATACTTAGACAAGATGTTTTAAGTATAGATGATTTAAAACCTGAAATGATACTAAAAGGTACTGTAAGAAATGTAGTAGACTTTGGAGCATTTGTAGATATAGGTGTAGATGATGATGGACTTGTACACATTTCACAATTATCAGATAAATATATTAAACATCCTAAAGAGCTAGTGACTGTAGGAGATATAGTTAATGTTAAAATAATTGAAATAGAGAAGGAACGAGGAAGGATTGCTTTAAGTATGAAGGAAGTATAAGGGGGAAAGAAATGGAAAGTTATAATCAGGATTTTATAGAAGATATAAAATATGACAAGGAAATGGAAGAGTCCTTAAATATTTTGATTAATTTATCAGAAGAAATATTTCATGATTTTAAAAATAATCTAGCAACAATTTCAGGACTATCTCAACTAACAGTATTAGAAGAAAATTTATCAATGGGAGCCAAAGATAATTTAAATACTATTAACAAATCAACACTAGAAAGTAAGAAGGTATTAGATAGGTTTTATAATCTAATTAAAGGATTCGATGTAGAGAAAAATGATAATTTATCTCTAGCTAATCTAGTAATTAAAACATTAGAAATGGTAAAGCATAGAATAAATAAGTCTAAAAATGGCAATAAAATAGAATTAAATTTAAATTTAAATTCTTCAAGAAAAATATATTGTAATGAATATAAGATGAGACAAGCTATTTTAAATTTAGTATTAAATGCTTTAGATGCAATGGAAGATAATTGTGGAATCTTAGAGATAAATCTATATGAAAGAGAGGGGGCAGTGATATTAGAAATTTCAGATACAGGAGTAGGTATACCTAAAAAAGATCAAAATCATATATTTAATTCTAATTTTACTACGAAGGGGAAAAATGGGACAGGTTATGGATTAAGCATATCTAAAGAAACATTTGAAGAATATGGAGGGAAAGTTTCAGTAGAAAGTAGAATAGGATATGGTAGTAAGTTTACAGTGGTATTTGATAAGAGTTAATTGTATAAGATACTGATTTGTAGTGATATCATATAAGGGGGATTTATATGTTATTTATTAAAAATGGGCTTATATATACTATGAATGATGAAATAGTTAAGAATGGTTCTATATTAATTAAGGATGATAAAATTACAGAAGTAGGGAAAGATATTATAGCGCCTTTAGATGCTAAAGTAATAGATGCTGAAGGACGAATGGTAACACCAGGATTTATAGAAGCTCATAGTCATATAGGAATGCATGAAGAAAGTATAGGATTTGAAGGAAATGATGTAAATGAGCAGACCAATCCAATTACTCCTGAATTGAGAGCCATTGATGGAATAAATCCTATGGATGAAGCTTTTAAAGAAGCTTATCAAGCAGGGATAACTACAGCCATTACTGGTCCAGGAAGTGCTAACATAATAGGTGGAACCTTCGCTGCTATTAAGACTTATGGCCATAGGATAGATGATATGATTATAAAGAGTCCTATTGCTATGAAGATAGCTTTTGGGGAAAATCCAAAAAGAGTCTATAATTCTAGAAAAGAATCTCCAGTAACTCGTATGGCTACAGCAGCAATACTAAGAGAAACATTATTTAAAGCTCAAGAATATATGGAAAAGAAAGATAATGCTAATGATGAATTAGAAATTCCAGAATTTAATATAAAAATGGAAGCTTTATTACCAGTACTTAGAAAAGAAATACCATTAAAAGCTCATGCACATAGAGCAGATGATATATTTACAGCCCTAAGAATAGCTAAGGAATTTGATGTAAATATTACTTTAGATCACTGTACAGAAGGACATTTAATTACAGATGATTTAGCTAAGGAAGGTAAATCTGCAATTGTAGGACCTACATTAGGTAATAAATCTAAATTTGAATTAAAAAATAAAACTTTTAATACTCCTAAAATATTAAATGAAGCTGGAATAAAAATAGCTATAACTACAGATTCTCCTGTTATCCCTTTACATTATCTATCTTTATGTGCTGGATTAGCTCATAAAGCAGGACTAGAGGAAATAGAGGCCTTAAAAGCTATAACTATAAACCCAGCAGAAATTCTCGGATTAGAAGATAGAATAGGTAGTATAGAACCAGGTAAAGATGCAGATATAGTAATATTTGATGGTAATCCAATTAAAGATATAGATTATAAAACTTACAAAACTATTATTGATGGAAAAGTAGTATATGAAAAGAAGTAATATTATAATTATAAATATTGACAAATCATTAAATAATGAATATAATTAAGTTAATATAATTGAATTTAAATAATATCTTCAGGGGGAGGTGTAAATCCTCACCGGCGGTATAGCCCGCGAGCCCATATGTGGTTGACTTGGTTAGATTCCAAGGCCGACAGTTAAAGTCTGGATGAAAGAAGATGCATTTGACCTATATAATTTGTGTCTAATTGCCCCGGAGATACTCTGGGGTTTTTTAATCCCTAGAATAATAGAATATTTTAGGAGGAATTTAAATGTATACTTTAAGTAAAGATTGTTGGAATACAAAAAACATGGTAAAGATTTCTGTACTTGCAGTAATAGGAATGGTCTTGATGTTTTTTGATATATCTGCTTGGTTTGCACCATCATTTTTAAAATTAGACATATCAGATTTACCAGGATTAATAGGTGCCTTTGCCATGGGTCCTATGGCAGGAGTATTAGTGCAATTGGTTAAAAATATGTTAAGTCTCTTTATCGAAGGTTCGTCAACTGGAGGAGTAGGAGAATTATCTAACTTTTTAGTAGGTAGTGCTTTAGTCTATACTGCAGGATTTATATATTATAGGAAAAAAACATTTAAGAATGCTGTGATAGGAATGGTATGTGGAGTTCTTTTAATGACATTATTTGCAAGTTTTAGTAATTATTTTGTAGTGTTTCCTATATATGCTAAATTAATGCCTTTAGATGAAATAATACACGCAGCAAGTTTAGTAAATAGATTTGTGTACGATTATAAAACATTAATATTATATGCAGTAGTGCCTTTTAATATATTGAAGGGTACAATAGTTTCTATAATTACACTTTTAATATATAAAAGAGTATCACCAATACTTCGTATGTAATAAAGTAATTAAATTCAATTATTAAATTATTATATTATTTATTTGAGGGAGGATTATTAATGAGAAGAAAATGGTTGACAATAGGTTTATCACTATTATTAGTATTTACCTTAGTAGCATGTAATAGTGATGATGGAGGGACAGAAGAGTCAAAGGCAGAGGTTAGTGGCTCAGTTGATGAAGACTTTACAGTTACTATGGTATCAGATGAAGGTGGTATAAATGATCAGTCCTATAATCAAACAGCACATGAAGGTTTAGAAAAGGTAAAAGAAGACTTTGGTATAGATATAAATTATCAAGAATCACATCAAGCAGCAGATTATGCACCAAATTTTGAAATATTACTTGATATTGAATCAGATTTAATATGGGGTGTAGGTTATAAATTAGCAGATGAAACTTATGATTCAGCAATTAATAATCCAGATACTTTATATGGTATAGTAGATTATTCATTTGAAGATGATCCTGATTATCCAGAAGGAACACCGGAAAACCTAGTTGGAGTATTATTTAAAGCTGAACAACCTTCATTTCTTGTAGGTTATATAGCAGGTATGATGACAGAAAGCGATAGTGTAGGATTTATTGGCGGAGACAAAGGTGATGCAATTGGATTATTTGATTATGGATATCAAGCAGGAGTAAATTATGCAGCAAAAGAATTAGATAAAGATATAGATATATCAATTCAATATGTAGAATCTTTCTCAGATGCAAGTAAGGGTAAATCTATGGCTACTAGTATGTATCAACAAGGAAAAGATATAGTATTCCATGCAGCAGGTGGGGCAGGAGATGGAGTTATAGAAGCAGCTAAAGAGGAAGATAAATGGGTAATAGGTGTAGATAAGGACCAACACTATATGGCTCCAGATAATGTATTAACATCAGCTATGAAAAGAGTAGATGTAGGTATATATAATGTAGTAGAAGATTTAGTGGATGATGATTTTCCAAGTGGACAAACTGTAACTTATGGTTTAGAAGATGAAGGAGCAGTAGATATAGCACCATCATCAGAAGAAAATGTACCAACTGAAATATTAGAAAAAGTAGAAGAAATTAAACAAGATATTATAGATGGGAAAATAATAGTACCAAATGACGAAAAAAGCTTAGAAGACTTTTTATCTAATTTATAGTAATATACATACTAGGTAAATTTGAAACAAAAAACTTTATTTTAAAAAGGAGGATATATAATGAATGAAGTTTTAGAAATAATAAAATCACAAAAACTTACTTATGAACAAAAAGTATCATCTTTAGCAGGTGCTGCTGAAAATACTCTAAATGTATTAGATATACCAGAAGAAACTGAATATTATTTTGAAAAGAATATAATTGATGACCTATTTGAAGGAAATGCACCTTATAGGCCAAGATATATACTTCCAGACTATGATAAATTTATAAAGAATGGAAGTGAGTTTTTACAATTAGATCCTCCAGAGGATTTAGATGAATTGTTAAATTCATTAATGATTCTTTATCGTCATGTTCCATCTATTACAAGTTTTCCAGTATACTTAGGAAATTTAGATAAAATGATAGACCCATTTCTTGATGGATATAGTGATGAGGAAATAAAGAAAAAATTAAAACTATTTTTAAACTATTTAGATAGAACTATTACAGATAGCTTTTGTCATGCAAATCTAGGACCAGAAGATACTCGTGCAGGGAGACTTATTTTACAAGTAGAAAAAGACTTACAGAATGCTGTACCTAATTTTACCTTTAAATATGATTCAGATATTACATCTGATGAAATAGCTGAACTAGCCTTATATACTAGTATGTTTTGTGCTAATCCTGCAATGGCAAATCATAAGCTTATTAAAGATACTTATACCACTGATTATGGAATAGCAAGTTGTTACAATATATTACCATTAGCTGGAGGGGCTTATACTCTTTCAAGAATAGTACTACCTAAGGCAGCTAAAGAAGCAAAGGATATAGATGATTTTTTTGAAAATATACTTCCACAATCTCTTAAGAGAATGGGAGATTATATGAATGAAAGAGTTAGATTTTTAGTAGAGGAATCAGGATTCTTTGAAAGTTCATTCTTAGTTAAAGAAGGGTTAATCCATAAAGATAATTTTATAGGGATGTTTGGAATTGTAGGTTTAGCAGATTGCACAAATATATTATTAGAGGGAAAAGGGAAAAAATATGGACATGATGATGAGGCAGATGATTTAGCTGATAAGATCATCCACACTATATCAGAATTTGTAACAGGTTTTACAGCTAAATATTCTCCGATTTCTAATGGACACTTTATGTTACATGCACAAGTAGGTATGGATTATGATAAAGGAATAACAGCAGGTGTTAGAATTCCAGTAGGAGATGAGCCAGAAAATATATTTGATCATCTACGTCATAGTGCTAGATTCCATGAATTGATACCTACAGGATGTAGTGATATTTTTGCAATGGAAACTACAGCAAGAAAGAATCCATCTGCAATATTAGATGTGGTAAAAGGAGCATTTAATCTTGGAGTTAAATATATAAGTTTCTATGAGGAAAATGGTGATCTAGTAAGAATAACAGGATATTTAGTAAAAAGAAGTGAAATGGAAAAATATAAAAATGATGAAGCAGTCTTACAAAATACTACACATTTAGGAGGGCCAAATTACGATAATAATAATCTAAAAGATAGAAAGGTACGTGGTGTATGAAGAAATACCTAATTCGGAATATAATCCACAATAGTTTAGTAGATGGTCCAGGAAATCGTACTGCCGTATTTCTACAAGGGTGTAATATTAAATGTGACTACTGTCATAATCCTGAAACGCAAAAAATCTATACCGATTATTCTAATTCTCCAGAAGCTACTAAATGGATGACATCAGAAGAAGTGTTTGAAGAAGTTAAGAAGGATATTCCATTTATAAGAGGAATTACTATTTCAGGAGGAGAATGTACTTTATATCCTAAATTTTTAGAAGAATTATCTATCTTAAGTAGGGAGGCTGGACTCTCTGTTTTAATAGATAGTAATGGAACTGTAGACTTATCTAGATTTCCAAAGCTTATAGAATTGTGTAGTGGTGTTATCTTAGATATAAAAGCATGGAATCAAGAAAAATATAAAAATCTAACTGGTGGGAGTAATGAAGTTGTAAAAAGAAATTTAAGGTTCTTATCAGATATGGATAAATTAGAAGAAATAAGAATAGTATGTATTCCAGGAGAGGTAGATGTAGAAGAGGCTTTAAAAGGAATAAAAGATACTATTAGAGATAAGATTAATAATGTTAACTTGAAATTAATTAAATTTAGAAATCACGGTGTTGAAGGAAGACTTAAAGATACTGAAAGTCCTTCTGATAACTATATGAATAGACTTAAAGACATAGCAGTAGAAATAGGATTTAAAGTTACAATAACTTAAGATTTTAAATTCCTAATATGTTTTTTATGATTATTCTTCCTGTTACTGGGTAATAACTTAATAGAATAAAAAGGAGGAATAAGAGTATGGATACAGATAAACTAGAAGGCAAGTGGGAACAATTAAAAGGAAGTGCACAAAGAAACTGGGGTAAATTAACAAATGATGATTTAGATATTATTGAAGGAGATAGTAAAAAACTAGCAGGTAAACTACAAGAAAGATATGGTATGTCCAAAGAAGAAGCAGAAAAACAAATTGAGGATTTTAGAAATCAATATTAATCAATATTAATAATTAAGTTTTTATTTAAAGACAATCTATTTATAAATAGGTTGTCTTTTGTTTCCCTATAATCTGATATTCGTAAGTATTTGATTTATATTTATGGTTATTTTATCCTTGGATAGGTAATAATACAGTATAAGAAAAAGAAGGAGGAATCAAATAATGGATACAGATATTTTTAAAGGAAAATGGGAACAAGTAAAGGGTAGTATACAAAAGAACTGGGGCAAACTAACTGATGATGATTTAGATGTTATAAAAGGAGATACTAAAAAGCTAATAGGAAGATTACAAGAAAGATATGGCATATCTAAAGAGGAAGCAAAAAAACAAATTGAAAAATTTAATCTTTAATATTAAATTTTTTGATTTATATTGAAACATTAAGGGATAATCTAATTTAGATTATCCCTTAATATATTATTATGGTATAATGGAGTATTGATATAAACTATAAATTTGAGAAGGTGATATATTGGAAATTAAATTAAATAGTTTAGAAGATATGGGGAAATTTGGAATTAGATTAGGGAAAGTTTTAAGATCTGGAGACATACTGTGTTTAAATGGTGATTTAGGAGCAGGAAAGACTACTATGACTAAATCTATAGGTCTAGGCTTGGAAGTGGAAGAATATATTACTAGTCCTACCTTTGCACTTATAAATGAATATAAAGGTAGGATACCTGTATATCATTTCGACGTATATAGATTAGAAAATATAGAAGAACTAGATGATTTAGGATTTGATGATTATTTTTATGGAGAGGGAGTATCTATTATTGAATGGGCAGAAAAGATAGAGAAAATGTTACCGAAAGATAGAATAATAATAGATATAAAAAAAGGTAATACTGAAGATGAAAGAATTCTTTATATACATGGATCAGGAAATAGATATAAGGAAATACTAAAGGAGTTGAAATAAATTTGAAAGTGCTAGGATTAGATACATCTACTATGACATCTACCTGTGCAGTTATAGAAGATGGTAAACTATTAGGAGAATATTCCTTAAGTCAAGATATGAGCCATTCAGAAAAGTTAGTTCCTATGATAAAAGAAGTATTAGATAGTTTAAATTTAAAAACAAAAGATATAGATCTTTATGGAGTAGCTATAGGTCCAGGATCTTTTACAGGATTAAGAATAGGTATAGCAACTATGAAATCATTAGCTCATCTATTTGACAAACCTATAGTAGGAGTATCTACTTTAAAAGGATTAGCTTATAATTTAGCTTATAATGATATTGTTCTACCTATGATAGACGCTAGAAGAGATAGAGTATATACAGGAATATACTCTTGGGAGAAGGAAAATATTAATGAAATAATGAAACCGAGTGTTGTACCTATAGAAGATCTAGTAAATAAACTAAAAGAATATGATAATATAAGTGTTAATGGAAATGGAGTAGAAGTTTACAAGAAATATCTAAAAGAGAATTTAAAAGATAAGGTTAGATTTTCTACAGTAGGCCAAAATATATGTAAAGCTTCTAGTATAGCAGAATTGGCTGAAATAGAGTATAAGCAGGGAAAAGTTGATAACTATTATACTTTAGCTCCAGATTATTTAAGAGAGACCCAAGCTGAAAGAGAATCAAATTTATAATATTTTAAAACAAAGGAGGCCAGTAGATGGAGGTTAATATTAGAACTATAATAGAAGAAGACATAGACAGTATAGTAAAGATTGAAAAAGAAGCTTTTTCCAATCCATGGCCTAGAGAATCTTTTATAGTAGAACTTCAAGATAATCTTTTAGCTCGATATATAGTAGCTGAGTTAGATAAAAAGGTGGTAGGATATGCAGGAGTGTGGTTTATTTTAGATGAAGGTCACATCACTAATATAGCAGTTAGAAGATCTTACAAAGGACAAGGTATAGGAAATCAGCTTTTAGAAGGATTAATTACTTATTGTGAGCTTAAAGGTATAAGACATATGACTTTAGAAGTGAGAAGGTCTAATTATATAGCTCAAAATTTATATAAAAAGTATGGGTTTGTAGAATATGGAATAAGACCAAAATATTATCAAGATAATGAAGATGCAATTATAATGTGGAGAAGTAATAAGAAGAGGTGATTTTATGTTAGTATTAGCTATAGAAACTTCCTGTGATGAAACATCTGCTGCAGTAGTTAAAGATGGAAGGGAAGTTTTATCAAATATAATATCCTCCCAAATAGATATTCACAAAAGGTTTGGGGGAGTAGTACCAGAAATAGCATCTAGAAAACATATAGAAAGTATAAATAATATAATACAAGAAGCACTAGATAAGTCTAAATCTACTTTTGAAGATATAGATTTAATAGCTGTTACTCAGGGTCCAGGATTAGTAGGAGCATTATTAGTAGGAATATCTTCAGCTAAGGCTTTAGCTTATGGGCTAAATAAGCCTATAATAGCAGTCAACCATATAGAAGGTCATGTAGCTTCTAATTATATAGAATATAAGGATTTAAAGCCACCGTTTACTTCATTAATAGTATCAGGAGGGCACACATATCTGATACAAGTAAATGATTATACAGATTATGAATTAATAGGACGAACTAGAGATGATGCAGCAGGAGAAGCTTTTGATAAGGTAGCAAGATCCCTAGGATTACCATATCCAGGAGGACCATATATTGATAAATTAGCTAAGGAAGGAAATAATAAAAGTGTAGATTTTCCTAGAGTATTTTTAGAAAAAGATTCTTATGATTTTAGTTTTAGTGGATTGAAAACTGCTGTATTAAATTATTTAAATCAAGCTAAACAAAAGAATCAGGAAATAGTAATAAAAGATGTGGCAGCAAGTTTTCAACAATCAGTATTAGATGTACTTGTGGATAAAACATTTAAATTAGCAAAAGAAAAAGATTCTAAAAAAATAGCTCTAGCAGGAGGAGTAGCTGCTAATGAAGGTTTAAGAAATATGCTAAAAGCTAGAGGGGAAGAGGAAGGAATAGAAATCTATTATCCTTCAAAAATATTATGTACAGATAATGCAGCTATGATTGGAGCAGCAGGATATTTCAATTATAAGGATGGAGTAGAATCTGATCTAGACTTTAAAGTAGAGCCTAACTTAGGTATAGATTAACAAAGTTCAACAAAATAAACCACAATTTATACACAAGTTTCTTATAATTCTTAATAGGAAAGCTGTGGATAATGTGGAATTAGTTCACAAACTTGTAGAAAATCCATAGGAATATGTGGATAAGTATGTGGATACTGTTTATAAGCATAGGTTTTAAGTGGATATTGTTATTCTGTTAGCAATATCCACCTTTCATATAGTTTATCTAAATCGACTTGAATAGACTCTCTCTTTTGAGTTAATTCGATAACTTTTTTATGATCATCATATGTTTCAGACTTACTTAGAGTATTATCTATTTCCTTTATTTTATTCTCATATAGACGAATTTCTTCTTCTAAATTAGAAATATCTTCTTTAATTTTTCTTTTCTCTCTTAGTAATTCCCTTTCTTTTTCTTGTTCTAATTTAATTTGAGTCCTAGTTTTTTCTTCTATCTCTTCTTCTTCATATAGGATTTCGTTTTTCTTTGCTAGATAATAATCATAATTACCTAGATATTCACTAATTCCATCTTCAGTTAATTCTAATATTTTAGTAGTAGTTCTATTTAAGAAATATCTATCATGAGAGATAACAAAGATAGTACCTGTATAATCTAATAAAGCATCTTCTAGTATTTCTTTAGAATCTATATCTAAATGATTAGTAGGTTCATCCATTAGTAAAAAGTTAGCTTTAGATAACATTAACTTAAGTAGGCTTAATCTTCCCTTCTCCCCACCACTGAGAGTAGATATTTCTTTTAGTATATCATCTCCTATAAAAAGAAATTGGCTTAAAAGAGTTCTAATATCATAATATGTTAATTTAGGATTTTCATCCCAAATTTCATCCATAACAGTCTTATTTAAATTTAAGTTTTTCATTTCTTGATCAAAGTAACCAATATGAACTTTATGACCAGGTTTAATTTCTCCTCCATCATAATCTAAATTTCCTAAGATCATTTTAAATAATGTAGTCTTACCTATACCATTCGGACCTATAAGTCCAACTCGTTCTCCTCTATATATATTAAATTCTATATTTTCTAGTAGAGTAAAGTCACTAAAACTTTTTTTAAGATTTTCTACATGTAAAACATCTCGTCCAGATTTGAATTTAGGTTCAAAGCTTAATTTAGTTTTAGTAGAATTAAGAGGTTTATTTAATTTTTTCATATTGTCTAATAATTTTTGTCTACTTCTCGCCTGATTTTTATATCTTGCATCCCCATAGTTTTGAAACCGTTCGATGATTTCTTCTTGTCTTTTAATTTCTTTCTGTTGATCTTCATACTGTTTTTTCATAAGATCTAGATCTTTCTTCCTCTGAATCATAAATTTAGTATAATTAGTATTATAAATATGGATACCCTGATTTTCTAAGTAAAATATTCTATTTACTACGTTATCTAAAAAGTACCGATCATGGGATATTATTAATACAGTTCCTTGAAACTCATTTAAAAACTTTTCCAGCCAATTTATAGCCTCAATATCCAAATGATTAGTAGGCTCGTCTAATAATAAAAGATCTGGATCTTTTAATAATAGTTTAGCTAAAGCTACTCTAGCTTTTTGTCCACCACTTAATAAATTAACCTCCTTAGCAAACTCTTCTTCAGTAAATCCTAAGCCTGTAAGTACTCCTCTAATATCAGATTTATAACCATAACCATTAATCTCAACAAAATTTTCAGAGAGTCGACCATAACTTTCCATTAATCTATTTAACTTTTCAGATTCTCCTTTTGATCCTTCTTCAGAAATTAAATTTTCTAATTTTCTTAATTGATTTTCCATTTTTATTAAATCTTTAAATACTTCTAAACACTCTTCATAGATAGTCTTTGTACTATTTATATTAATATTTTGTTTTAAATATCCTAATTTAAGATCTCTAGATACAAATAAATCTCCACTATCTGGACTAATGGTTCCAGATATTATATTTAATAATGTAGTCTTACCTGATCCGTTTAATCCTATTAATCCGATTTTATCTCTATCTTCTACTGTAAAACTAATATTTTCTAATATAGTATCTATAATATATGTTTTTGTAATATTTCTACATGATAGTATTGACATTTACAAATCCTCCTAATAATTCTAATACTATTGTATCAAAAAATATTAATTCAGTAAATTTTATATTATTTGTTTGGAGAAAGATAAAAATAATGTATAATAGAGTGAACTGTATTAATTTAAAGTAATCTAGTCAAAGAAAGATAGCTAAAGGAGGATATATTTGAATAAAGAAAAGATAAAAATAAAAGATATTATAGTATCAGGATTTGCCTTATTTGCAATATTTTTTGGAGCTGGTAATTTAATCTTACCTCCATATATAGGGATAAATGCAGGACAAAACTGGATACCTGCTTGGATAGGATTTGCTTTATCTGGACCTGGTTTAACTTGTATTGGTATGATAGCTATGGCAAAAAATCAAGGAGATCCAGAAAAATTTGCTGGAAAGGTAGGGTCTAAATTTAGTATTATATTAGGTAGTTTATTAATACTATTTATAGGACCTTTAATGTCCGTACCTAGAACTGGAGCCACTACTTTTGAAATATCTATATTACCATTTTTTCCAAACTTTAGTCCTATATTATTTTCTATTATATTTTTTGGAATAACTTTATATTTTGCTATAAATAAATCTAGGATTATAGATATAATAGGGAATTATATGACACCATTTTTACTTTTTATACTTTTAATAATTATATTTAAAGGAATATTAACTCCAATTAAACCTACACCAATAATAGGAGAAAATCAGTTTAGTTTAGGATTTTTAGAAGGATATCATACAATGGATTCATTATCTCCTATGGTTCTAGCAGGAATGATAATTTCTAATTTTAGACAAAAGGGAATAAGATCTAAAGAAACCTTAACTACATATACTATATATACTGAATTAATAGCTGCTACAAGTCTTACATTAATTTATGGTGGATTAACTTATTTAGGGGCAAAAGCTTTTGATATAGTTCCTGAAGGATTAGGAAGGACGGAATTATTAAATGCTATAGTCTATTACCTATTAGGAGAATATGGAAAAATATCATTAGGCTTAATAGTGGCATTAGCCTGTATTACTACATCTATAGGATTAATTTCAGCAACTGGAGAATTCTTTAGTAAAGTTACTAAAGATAAATTAAAGTATGAATATATAGTAGTAATATCTGTAATAATAAGTGGGATATTATCTATTGTAGGGGTAGAAGGAATTATAAGGTTTTCAGAACCTATATTAATAAGTATATATCCAGTAGTAATAGTATTATCTTTTTTGAATTTATTTAATAATTATATAAAAGATGACCTAATTTATAAAACTACTGTATATTTTACATTAGGAATAAGCTTAATATTAGGAATAGAAGCTTTAGGATATGAAAATATATTATTAGTAAAATTAGCTTCTAAATTACCTTTATGGGAATTAGGATTTCCTTGGATATTAATATCATTTTTAGGATTAATCTTAGGTTGGTTATTTTCTAAATATAGATCAGATGAAATAGAATTATAAATCTGATATACTCCTAATAATCTAATAGTTAAAAAATTGACCTAAACATCTTAGAGTGATATAATCGTAATAATTGAATTAATAGTATAGGTGGTGAAAATGATTGAGTAAGAATAAACAAGTTTCCATTACTGTAATAAGAAGGCTACCTAAATATCGACGTTATCTAGGTGAATTACTTAATAAGGGGATAAATAGAATCTCATCTCAAGAATTAAGTAAATTAACAGGTTTTACTGCATCTCAAATTAGACAAGATTTAAATAATTTTGGTGGATTTGGGCAACAAGGGTATGGATATAATGTTGAAGAATTACGTAATGAAATAGAAAAAATACTAGGTCTCGATAATAAGTATAAAGTAGTTATAACAGGAGCGGGAAATTTAGGAAATGCAATTGCTAACTATAGAGGTTTTAAGAAAGATGGATTTGATATAGTTGGAGTTTTTGATAGAAATCCAGATAATCCACGATATAAAAATCATGATCTAGAGATACGACATATAGATGGGTTAGAAGATTTTATTAAAGAAAATAAAGTAGATATTGGAGTAATAACTACTTCTAAAAATGTGGCACAAGACGTAGCAGATACCTATATTAAAGCAGGAATAAAAGGTATATGGAACTTTGCTCCGATAGATTTAATAGTACCAGAAGATATTGATTTAGAAACAGTAAGATTAAGCGAAAGTTTATTTACATTATCCTATCTTATTAAAAGTCAAGATGAAAATATAGAATAAAAGACTAAAGAGCTTGTAAAAGCTCTTTTTGTATTGTTATATATATTTATGGGTATAATTATGGTAAATTTATATAGGAGGATGCTATGAAATATAATATAATAGAGGAAAGAGATAGGATAATTTTAAAGGATATGGAGGACTTTGATCCAGAACATATTTTTGAATGTGGCCAAGCTTTTAGGTGGAAAGTAGAAGAAGATGGAAGCTATACAGCTGTAGCATATAATAAAGTAATTAATGTAAAAAAGGAAAATAAAGATATCATATTTTCTAATACTAATATAGATGACTTTAATAATATCTGGTATAACTACTTTGATTTAGAAAAAGATTATGGAGAAATAAAAAGAATCCTATCTAAAGATCCTGTGCTAGAAGAAGCTATCAAATATGGAGAAGGGATAAGAGTGTTAAATCAAGACCCATTTGAAACTACAATTTCTTTTATTATTTCTGCAAACAATAGAATTCCTATGATTAAAAGAGCTATAGAAAAAATATCTGAAGATATAGGAGAGTATGCAGGTTCATGGATGGGTAATGATTATTATGGGTTTCCAAATGCTGAAAAATTAGCTAATCTAGATACAGGATATATAAAGGAAAAATATAGAGTAGGTTTTAGAGCTCCAAGAATAAAAGATACTTGTCAAATAATATATAATAAAGATATAGACTTAAATTCCATATTTAATTTAAGTCGTGAAGAAGGAAAAAAACTACTAATGACTCTACCTGGAGTAGGTCCAAAAGTAAGTGACTGTATATTATTATTTGCTTTTGATAAAGACGATGCCTTTCCAGTAGATGTGTGGGTGAAAAGAGTAATGGAACACTTTTATCTTAAAGAAGAAACTAATGTGAAAGATATAGGTGAATATGGTGCAAGATTATTTAAAGATTTAGCAGGTCTTGCTCAACAATATCTATTTTACTATGCAAGAGAAGAAGAAATAGGAAAATAATCTAATATACTCAAATTTAATAAATTTAGTTCTTAATCTAAGGAAAGGAAGAACTAAAGAGGAGTGGTTTAGTGTTAGGGACTATAATAAATAGTGTATCGATTATAATAGGGTCACTTTTGGGAATAAATATAAGAGGTGGAATAAAAGAAGATTCTAGAAATACTATAATAGATGGAATAGGCCTAGTTGTAATGGTAATTGGGATTATGGATGGTATAAAATCAGAAAATATAGTCTTAGTAATAATAAGTATAGTACTAGGAAGCTTAATAGGGGAAATAATAGGAATAGAAAAAAGGCTAAACCAATTTGGAAACAAAATGGAAAAGAGGTTTGGAAAAGGTAATTCTAATTTTGCTAAAGGATTTATAACAACGTCATTAATATCTTGTATAGGGGCTATGTCTATAGTAGGAGCTTTAGAATCTGGTTTAAGAAATGATTATAGTACATTATATATTAAGTCTATTTTAGATGGAATATCATCAATAATATTTGCATCTACATTAGGAATAGGTGTAGGATTTGCTGCTATTCCAGTATTTATATATCAAGGTAGTATAACTATTTTAGCATATTATTTAAAAGATATATTAACTAATACTGTAATACTTGAGATGTCATCTATTGGTGGTATACTTATTATGGCATTAGGAATAAACTTATTAGATATAAAAAGGATAAAAGTAGGCAATATGCTACCAGCCGTATTCATACCTGTAATTTATCAATTGTTAATTAATTTAATAGCAATTATAAGGTAAATGAAGAAAAACGGAGAAATAAAGAGGTAATAGAAGATAAATCAATGTAACTTAATATATAAACTAAAAGTGATTAAATTATACACTTGATAAGTGTAGTTATTTCATATAATATAATAAATAGGTTTTAGCACTCAATAGCATCAAGTGCTAACAAAATATAATAAAACTTTAGGAGGTATTTACCATATGAATTTAAAGCCATTAGGAGACAGAGTGGTTATTAAAAAAGTGGAAGTAGAAGAAAAGACAAAGAGTGGGATTGTATTACCAAGCTCAGCACAAGAGCAACCACAAATGGCAGAAGTAGTTGCCTTAGGTTCTGATATCCTAGACGATGAAAAGAAAAGAGAACAAGTTAAAGTCGGGGATACTGTAATATTTTCTAAATATGCAGGAACTGAAATTAAATTAGACGGAGAAGAAGTAAATATATTAAAATTAAACGAAATTTTAGCAGTTGTAGAATAATCTAATTATCAATTGATAAAAGGAGTGTATATATAAATGGCTAAAGAAATAAAATTTGGTGAAAATGCTCGTCGTTCAATGGAAAAGGGCATTAATAAATTAGCTGATACTACAAAAATCACATTAGGACCAAAAGGAAGAAATGTTGTATTAGATAAAAGTTTTGGTGCACCTTTAATAACTAATGATGGTGTAACTATTGCTCGTGAAATAGAATTAGAAGATAGATATGAAAATATGGGAGCACAATTAGTAAAAGAAGTATCTACTAAAACTCAAGATGTAGCAGGAGACGGAACTACTACTGCAACATTATTAGCACAAGCTATAATAAGAGAAGGACTAAAAAATGTAGCAGCAGGCGCAAATCCAATTATACTACAAGATGGTATTCACAAAGCTGTAGAAAAAACAGTAGAAGAAATAAGAGAATTCTCAAAAGAAGTAAAAACTAAAGAAGATGTAGCTCAAGTTGCATCTATATCAGCAGGAGATAAAGAAACTGGAAACCTAATAGCTGAAGCTATGGAAAAAGTAGGTAATGACGGAGTTATTACTGTTGAAGAATCACAATCTATGGGTACTACATTAGAAGTAGTGGAAGGTATGCAATTTGATAGAGGATATGTATCCCCCTATATGGTAACAGATACAGATAAAATGATTGCAGAAATGGAAGATCCATATATCTTAATTACAGATAAAAAGATTACAAATATCCAAGAGATACTTCCTATATTAGAAAAAATTGTAGAAGAGGGAAAGCCATTTGTAATCATTGCTGAAGATATAGAAGGAGAAGCAATGGCTACATTAGTAGTTAATAAATTAAGAGGAACATTTAACTGTGTAGCAGTTAAGGCGCCAGGATTTGGAGATAGAAGAAAAGAAATGTTAGAAGATATTGCCCTATTAACAGGTGGTCAAGTAATATCTGAAGATTTAGGATATGAATTAAAAGATACTACTTTAGATATGTTAGGTAGTGCATCAAAAGTTAAAATAGACAAAGAGGAAACAGTAATCGTTGATGGTTCAGGAGAAGAAAAAGATATTAAAGATAGAATAAATCAAATTAGAACACAAATCGAAAATACTGATTCAGAATTTGATGAAGAAAAACTTCAAGAAAGATTAGCTAAATTATCAGGTGGAGTAGCAGTTATCCAAGTAGGTGCTGCAACAGAAACTGAGCTAAAAGAAAGTAAATCAAGAATAGAAGATGCTTTAGCAGCAACAAGAGCAGCAGTAGAAGAAGGTATGGTTCCTGGTGGTGGAACTGTACTAATAGACAGTATACCAGCAATTGAAAAATTATTAGAGGATACTGAAGGTGACGAAAATACAGGTGTAAGCATCTTGGTAAAAGCATTAGAAGAACCATTAAGACAAATATCATCTAATGCAGGATTAGAAGGATCTATAATAGCAGAAAAAGTAAAAGAAGAAGAAAATGGAATTGGCTTCGATGCATTAAATGAAAAATATGTAAATATGGTAGAAGAAGGTATAGCTGACCCAACTAAAGTAACTAGATCAGCTCTACAAAATGCAGCAAGTGTTGCAGCTATGGTACTAACTACAGAAAGTGCTGTAGCAGATACTGAAGATGAAGACCCAGCAGCAGCCGCAGCAGCTATGGGCGGAGGCGGCATGGGTGGAATGGGCGGCATGGGCGGCATGGGTGGAATGATGTAATAAGGCCCTAGCCTATCTACAATTAGATAATTTCAAAGACCTTCATAGGTTAAAACCTATGAAGGTCTTTTTTTATTTGATTTTCGAATTAAATAAAATTTCTTGCAGTACTTTTAATTTTATTTTCGTTATAATTAATAGAAGGGAAGGAGGGGAGAGATGACTCATGAATCAAGCTTGATAAAAAAATCTATAGAAGGAGATGAAGACTCCTTTAAAGAATTAATAGATATTTATAAAAACTATGTATTTGCAATTATTTTGAATTTTATAAAGGACTATGAAGAGGTAGAAAATGTCGCACAAGAAGTATTTTTACAAATATATCTCTCCCTACCAAAATATAAAGATGATAATTTTAAAGCCTGGATAGGTAGAATAGCTTCAAATAAATCAATAGATTGGTTAAGAAGTAAAAGAAGTAAATTTAAGGAAAAAACTTTAGAAGATGGAGAAGAGCTAATAGGCATAATAAAGACTGATCATAAGGATAATCCAGAAGATATACTAGTAAAAAATGAAAATAGTCAATTATTATTATCCTACCTAAATAGTATTCCAGATATTTACAAAAGAACATTAGAAAAATTCTATTTCCAAGATAAATCTTATGAAGAAATAGCTAAGGAGGAAGATCTATCTGTAAAAACTATAGCTTCTAGATTATACAGAGGAAAGCTTATCTTAAAAGAGAAATGGAGGAAAGGAAGATGAAACATTTTGATTATGTAGACTGGTTATTTTATAAAGACAAATTAATATCAGAGGATAAAGAGATAGAAATGGAAGAACATCTATATAATTGTGATCAATGTTTAGAAATATTTTTATCAATAATAGATGAAGATGAAATAGAAGCTACATCCTCCCTGGTGCCTGAGGACTTTACTGAAAATCTAGTAGATAAGATTTCTCAGGAAAAAGTTAAGACTATAGAAAAAGAAAAAGAAAAAAGGGAATCTATTAATTTTGGATATTATGTAGCAGTAGCATCAGTCACTATTATATTAACTACAGCAGGACTATTTAATAATATAGTAGATTCAGTTCCAAAGATATCAACAGAAATACAGGCTAGTAGTAATATAGAAAAGCCAAATCCAGTACATGAATACTCAGAAAGAATAGTAGATAAAACATCTAAATTTATAGATGATATTGAAAATATAGAAGAAAGAGAAATAAGGAGGAAGGAAAATGAGAGACAGAAGTAAATTAATAGGGTTTATGCTATCTTTTATACCAGGATTAGCACATTTATATATTGGTTTAAAAGAAAGAGCTTTAATATTTCTAGGAATGCTTGGAGCAGGTTTGCTTGGAAGTATATTAATAGATATATTTACTGGTGCAGGAGCAGGATTATTCTTATTTATAGTAGGATATTGTTTATTATGGTTAATAGCTATAATAGATTTATTTTCATCATGGAATATGACTAAAAGATATTATGAAGATAATAGAAATAAAGATCCAGAAAGTCAATATATAGGTAATGAAAAAATGAAAGAAAACAATAAAAAAATTACAGCCTTAGCATTATCTATTGTTCCAGGAGCAGGTCATATGTTTTTAGGATATGAGAAAAAAGGGCTAATAATTATGGGAGGATTCTTCTTTTCAATATTTTTTATGGGTTGGTTAGGTATGAGTTTTCTATTATTCCTACTACCATTATTATGGTTTTATAGTTTTTTTGATACTATGCATACTGTAGATGGGAATAAAGAGCAGGTAGAAGATAAAGATTTTGAATTATCAAATATAAGACCAGAATGGGTAGGCTATGGATCTATAGCTATAGGTATACTAGTAGTAGTAGAAAGAATTCTTTACCCATTAATAGATTATAGAATCAGACATTATATACAAACATCTATAGTATCACTAATATTTATTATTCTAGGAATATATATACTAAATAAAAACAAAGACAATAAAGAGATAGTTACAAGGGAGGAAGAAGATAATGACGAATAAAAGAGTAGGAATTGTATCAATATTATTTATACTTTTAGCCTTTGGATTAGTAATATTTAATAGCCAATATATCTATTAAATATTACTAATGTAAGAATGAGGAGGTAAAATAATGAAAACAAGAAGAGTCGGAATTATATCTATGGCTATAGTATTAATAGGATTTGGAATACTACTATTTATTGCTCAATTCAGTAAGATTTCTGCAGTAGAATTAGCAATTAAATTTTGGCCTATGATATTAATAATAATAGGGTTAGAAATACTATACTTTAGCTATATAGGTAAGAAAGATCAAGAAAAGTTTGTAATTAAATATGATATATTTTCTATGTTTATAGTAATGGTAATTTTAGTAGTAAATATAGGATTATATGGATTTATGGAGACAGGAATATTAGATTTAGTAAAGTTAAGAGTTAGAGAAGAAAAGATAATATACGAAGAATATTTACAAGATAATTATAATAGATAAAGAACCGAAAGGTTCTTTTTTCTTGATATAGGGATAAAATGATAATAGAATAGTTGGGCAAAAATTACTTATTAAATAAAGAGGTTTCTAATTATAATGGATATGGAAAAATAACTTATCTATGATATACTAATAAAAAGCTTAATAGGAGGAATAGTAATGAAATTTGTTGGTGAAGGATTAACATTTGATGATGTACTCTTAGTTCCTGGCAAATCAGAAGTATTACCAAAGGAAACTAAGTTAAACACATACTTAACTAAAAAAATAAAATTAAATATACCTTTAATGACTGCGGGTATGGATACAGTAACAGAATCAAGAATGGCTATCTCTATGGCAAGAGAAGGTGGAATAGGAATAATCCACAAAAATATGTCTATAGAAGATCAAGCTCTAGAAGTGGACAAGGTAAAAAGATCAGAACATGGAGTAATAACAGACCCTTTCTCTCTCTCTAAAGACCATATGGTGGCAGATGCTTTAGAATTAATGGAAAGATATAGAATATCTGGAGTACCTATAGTAGACAAAGATGGAAAATTAATAGGTATCATAACTAATAGAGATATAAGATTTGAAAGAAATGTAGAGAAAAAAATAAATGATGTAATGACTAAAGAAAATCTAGTAACAGCTAATTTAGGTATATCAATGGATGATGCTCTAGATATAATGAAACAACATAAAATAGAAAAATTACCATTAGTAGCTGAAGATAATAAGCTAGATGGATTAATAACTATAAAAGACATAGAAAAGTCTATCCAACATCCTCATTCAGCTAAAGACGAATCAGGTAGATTATTAGCCGGAGCAGCAGTAGGAGTAACAGCTGATATGTTAGAAAGAGTAGATGCTCTAGTTAAATCTAAAGTAGATATTGTAGTACTAGATACAGCTCATGGTCATTCTAAGGGGGTAATAGATGCTGTAGCTAAAATAAAAAGAGAATATCCTGATTTACAAGTAATAGCTGGTAATGTAGCAACAGGTGAGGCTACTGTAGATTTAATAAAAGCAGGAGCAGATGCTGTTAAAGTAGGAATAGGGCCAGGCTCTATATGTACTACTAGAGTAGTAACAGGTATTGGGGTACCACAAATAACAGCTATAATGAACTGTGCAGAAGCAGCTAAAGAATATGAAATCCCAGTAATTGCAGATGGTGGGATCAAATACTCTGGAGATATAACTAAAGCTATAGCAGCAGGTGCAAATATAGTAATGGCAGGATCACTATTTGCAGGAACTGAGGAAAGTCCAGGAGAAGAAGTACTATATGAAGGTAGAAGATATAAAGAATATAGAGGAATGGGATCTGCAGGTGCTATGGATTCAGGTAGTAAAGATAGATACTTCCAAGAAGATACTAAAAAATATGTACCTGAAGGAGTAGAAGGTAGAATTCACTTTAAAGGTGCATTAGGCGATGTAGTATATCAATTAGTAGGTGGATTAAGATCAGGAATGGGATATACAGGATCAAAAGATATTAAAGATTTACAAGAAAAGGCAAGATTTATGAAGATAACATCAGCTTCTTTAATAGAAAATCATCCACATGATATTGATATTACTAAAGAAGCATCAAATTATTCAAGAAAATAATCAGACCCATGAGGCAAAGTATTGTCCCTTAATTAGGAGGTTAATTATGAAAGATTTCGTAAATAAAAGTATAGAAGAAATAAGGAATGAAATAGGAGATAACAAGGCTTTATGTGGTCTATCTGGAGGAGTAGACTCTTCAGTAGCAGCAGTATTAGTCCATGAAGCAATAGGACCAAATCTAACATGTGTTTTTGTAGACCACGGATTACTTAGAAAAGGTGAAAGACAAGAAGTAGAAAAAGTATTTAGAGATGAATTCCAAATGAATCTAATAACAGTAGATGCTAAGGATAGATTCCTAAATAAATTAAAAGGTGTAACAGATCCAGAAGAAAAAAGAAAGACTATAGGAGAAGAATTTATTAGGGTATTTGAGGAAGAACAAGAAAAATTAGAAGATGTAGAATACTTAATCCAAGGAACTATAAAATCAGATATAATAGAATCAGGAAGTAAAGATGAACTAGCAGTAAAAAGTCATCATAATGTAGGAGGACTACCAGAAGATGTAGATTTTAAAATCGTAGAACCTCTTAAAACATTATACAAAGAAGAAGTAAGAAGAGTAGGGAGAGAATTAGGGATTTCATCAGATATAGTAGATAGGCAACCTTTCCCAGGACCTGGATTAGGAATAAGGATATTAGGTGAACTAACTGAAGAAAAGATAAATATATTACAAGAAGCAGACTATATATTTAGAGAAGAAGTAGATAAAGCAAATTTAGATATATGGCAATACTTTGCAGTACTACCAAATGTACAATCTGTAGGAGTTATAGATGGTAAAAGAACCTATTGCCATACAGTAGCTCTAAGAGCAGTAAGTTCCAAAGATGGAATGAAAGGTCAATGGTTCCCAATACCACTAGAAGTACTAGAAAAGGTATCAGCTAGGATAACAGATGAGGTAAAGGAAGTAAATAGAGTAGTATACGATATAACAAGTAAACCACCGGCAACAATTGAGTGGGA
>DATGUA010000066.1:0-46414 GCA_035301545.1 Tissierellaceae bacterium
AAAATTTAATTACTAAAAATTATGAAATAAAACCTTCAAAATGTTATTATAGTATAGTAATATAAATGGAGGTTTTTTAATGAATAAGAGTAGTAAAAGGTTTGAAGAAGAAAAGATAGGAAATTTATTATTAAAAATTTCTATACCTTTAATAATTTCTATTTTAATATCTGAGCTTTACAATATGGTAGATACATTTTTCGTTGGACGTAATGTAGGTGGGCAAGGTATAGGAGCTTTAGTCTTAGTCTTTCCTATACAAAGAATTATAATCGCTTTGAGCTTTATGATAGCAACAGGTGCATCAACAGCATTCTCTAGAGCTAATGGACAGAAAGATATAGAAAAATCTAGAAAGATAGTAAATAATGGTTTTTCTCTATCTATTGGAATAATGATTACATTAACTACTATAATATTATTATTTTTAGAAAAGATACTGATAGCTTTAGGAGCAAGTTCACAAATACTACCTTATGCTAAAGATTATTTAAATGTAGTGATATTAGGAAGTACATTTTTATCCCTATCTATATTTATATCAAATATCATGATATCTTTAGGAGATAATAAAGTAGCAATAATAAGTAATGCTATAGGTGCTACCGTAAATATAATATTAGATTATATACTAGTAGTACATATGAAAATAGGAGTAAAAGGAGCAGCAATAGCTACTACAGTTTCCCAAATAATAGGATTTATTTATACATATTATTACTATAGAAATATAAAGGAAGAATATAATATTCGTACTGGATTAAGATTTAATAAAAAGATAATTATTCCTATACTATTAGTAGGAATATCTGCATTTATAGTAGAAGCTGAAGATGCAATAGTTATAGCATTATTTAATAATCTATTATTAAATACAGTAGGAGATCAAGGAATAGTAGTATTAGGAATAATAACAAAGATATATATGTTTTTATTTATAACTATGTTTGGTATTGCATCAGCAATGCAGCCTATAGCAGCTTATAATGTAGGTGCTCAAAACTATTTAAGATTAAAAGAAGTGGTGAAAAAGACAGTAATATATGCCTTAATTACATCTGGATTTCTATGGGCTTTAAGTATGATATTTACACCTCAATTAATATCTATATTTGTAAAAGAAAAAGATATTATAGAAGAGTCCATAACAGCTTTCAGGATTATGGTAGCTGTATTTCCATTAATAAGTATTTATTATATATCTATATTTTATTATCAGGCTTTAGGAGAATCGAGGATTTCAATATTAGTATCTATATTTAGACAATTAACTTTAATGATTCCAATAGCTATAGTTTTAGTAAAAGTATTTAATTTAGGAGCTATGGGAGTTTGGATATCCTATCCAATAGCTGATATATTATCTAGTATAGTAAGCTTTATATTAATAAAAAGAGAAGTAAGAGAAATGAATTATAAAATAAAAGAGTAATTTAAATGAAAAGTAGTAGTAACCAGAATGAGGACTTTGGTTACTACTACTTTTTTATTTCATAAATTTCTTAGCAATTTTTAGATTTGTATCAGTATATGGTGGATACATAAAATTTGGTTCAAGTTTTCCTGGAGATTTTAGGATACTTTTTTCATGAGAAAATGTATCAAAACTATATTTAGAATGATATTGTCCCATTCCACTATATCCAACTCCTCCAAAAGGTAGGTTTGGATTTATTAAATGAGAAAGAGTATGATTTATACAGCCACCACCAAATCTAATATTTTGAATAATATATTCCTCTAAATTTTTATCTTTAGTAAATAAATATAAAGCTAATGGATAAGGATTTAAATTTACAATTTCTTCAACTTCTGATATATCCTCATAATCTAATACAGGTAATATAGGTCCAAAAATTTCTTCATTCATAATATCATCATCTAGATTGATTTCATCTAATATAGTAGGAGATATATATTTAAAAGATAGATCATATTCTCCGCCTTCTCTGATCTTTCCTTGTTTTATTAATTCAGTTAATCTATTAAATCTATCTTGGTTAATTATTCTAGATAGATTATCTCTTTTTTCTTTACCATAATATTCTAATATATATCCTTTGATTTTTAAGATTAAATCTTCTTTGATTGACTGATGAACTAATAAATAATCTGGTGATATGCAAGTTTGACCAGCATTATAATATTTAGCCCACGTTATCTTTTTAGCTGTATTATCTAAATCAGCATCTTTATGGACTATTACAGGAGATTTTCCTCCTAATTCTAATGTAATAGGAGTTAAATCTTCAGCTGCTAATCTCATAATATTTTTTCCAACAGGGATACTTCCTGTAAAAAATATATGATCAAACTTATAAGATTTAATTAAAGGATCTATTACTTCTGAACCTGGACCCTCTAATACACTAATATATTCTTTAGGAAAACAACTTTTAATAATCTTAGATATAATTTGTTCAGTATTAGTAGCTTTATTAGAAGGTTTTAAGATTATACAATTACCAGCAGCTATTGCGCCGATTAATGGTGATATAGCTAATTGAAATGGATAATTCCAAGGACTAATAATCAACACTATACCCTTAGGTTGTGGATAAATGTAAGAACTAGAAGGTTGTAAATATAAAGGTGTGGATACTTTCTTAATTTCCATCCATTTTTTAAGATTTTCTATAGCATGATTTAGTTCTTCATATACAATTCCTATTTCTCCAGTATAAGACTCAAATATAGGCTTAGATAGATCTAATTTGAGAGCTTCTATAATACTAGATTCATTATCTTGAATACTTTGCTTTAAATTTTTAAGTTGTTTTAATCTAAAGTCATATTCTAAAGTGTTACCTTCGTTGAAAAAATTTCTCTTATCATTATAAATATTATCCATAAAATTCTCCTCCTTTGTTCTATTAAATATATGGTATCATAATTATCTGAATTATGTTTATAATAATTATATAATGTCCTTGACAAAGATACTTTAATAGTATAAAGTAGTTACAACAATAAATTATAAAACTAAAAACAAGGATCAGAAGAGTAAGTTAAAATGGTAATCAAAGCGAGCTAGTGATAGTGAGAGACTAGTATGGATTTTTAACTGAAAAACATCTGGGAGTTTCGAGCTGAAAGTTAAAGATTAGTAAGCCAGACGTATCTAATGCGTTAAATTAGTAGATATCGGTTTTATGCCTGTATTGATAATAAGTGATTATTTTAAATAATCAAATTAGGTGGTACCACGAAATTTAACCTTTCGTCCTTTTATAGGATTGAAAGGTTTTTTTATTTGTATTTTTTAAAAGGAGTGAAAGAATGTGGAGAAAGATTTAATTAGAAGTCATTATTGTGGCAGGATTGGAGAAGAAGATATAGATAAATCATCTACTTTAATGGGATGGGTTCATAGGACAAGAGATATGGGTGGAATAATCTTTGTAGATTTAAGAGATAGAACAGGAATATCACAAATAGTTTTTGATTCTAATGATATAGATGAAGAAGATTTTAGAACTATAGAGAGAATAAGAAGCGAATATGTAATAGGAGTAAAAGGTGTAATTAGAGAAAGAGATGAAGAAACTTATAATCCTAGAATTCCTACAGGAACTGTAGAACTTAAAGCAGAGGAATTTGAAATATTATCTAAATCAAAGCCTCTACCTTTTGAAATAGAAGATAGTTCTAATGTACGAGAAGAATTAAGATTAAAACATAGATATTTAGAATTAAGAGATCCTAAATTATATAATAATTTAGTCTTAAAACATAATACTGTAAAATCCATTAGAAAGTATTTAGAGGATAGAGAATTTTTAGATGTAGAAACTCCTATCTTAACTAAAAGTACACCAGAAGGGGCTAGAGATTATTTAGTACCTAGTAGGATCCAAACAGGTTCATTCTATGCATTACCACAATCACCTCAAATATTTAAACAATTATTAATGGCATCTGGAATAGATAGATATTATCAAATTGCTAGATGTTTTAGAGATGAAGATTTAAGATCAGATCGACAACCAGAATTTACTCAAGTAGATATGGAATTATCCTTTGTATCTCAAGAAGAAGTATTAGGATATTTAGAAGAAATGTTTAAGAATATATTTTACCAAGTATTAGATATAAAGATAGAAGAAAAATTTCCCCGTTTAACTTATAAAGAAGCAATAGATTTATATGGAACTGACAAACCAGATATTAGATTTGAAATGCCTATAGTAGACTTAACAGATATTGCAGCTAAATGTAATTTTAAAGTATTTAGAAATGTAGTAGATAATGGAGGATTAGTTAGAGCATTAAATATTAAAGGTGGAAATAGTTTTACAAGAAATGAAATAGATATACTGACAGAAGATGCTATATCCTATGGTGCAGAAGGAATGGCATGGATAGGAATAGGAGAAGATGGAGAATTACGTTCTGTATTAACAAAGTTTTTTGAAAAAGAAGAAATAGATAATATATTAGATAGAGTTAAAGCTGAACCAGGAGACTTAATTATATTTTGTGCAGATAGTCCAGATATAGTTTACAGGACCTTAGGAAATCTACGTTTAGATATTGGTGATAAATTAGGATTAAGAGATAAAGATGAGTATAAGTTTTTAATAGTAACAGATTTTCCATTATTACAATGGAATTCAGAAGAGCAGAGATATGTAGCCATGCATCACCCATTTACAATGCCAGCTTTAGAAGATCTTGATTTATTAGAAAGTGAACCAGAAAAAGTAAAAGCTCAAGCCTACGATATAGTATTAAATGGAGTAGAATTAGGTAGTGGTAGTATTCGTATTCATAAGGAAGATATACAAGAAAAAATGTTTCAAGTATTAGGTTTTAGTAAAGAAAAAATAGAAGAAAGATTTGGATTTATATTGGAATCTTTTTCCTATGGTACACCACCTCATGGAGGATTTGCTTTTGGATTAGATAGATTAATAATGATGATGGCAGGAAGTGAAAGTATAAGAGATGTAATAGCTTTTCCTAAAAACAGAGATGCGGTCTGTTTACTAAGTCAAGCACCTAGTACTGTAGCATCAGAGCAATTAGAAACTTTGAAATTAGAGGTGGCAGGAAATGAGAAGAAAAGAGATAAAACTACAACTACTTTAAAGGAAGCATCAAACCTAGATATAGATAGATTAGGTGAATTATCTCAACTAAATATAGATAAAAATGAAAAAGAAGAATATAGGAAACATTTAAAAGATAGGATTGAATTTACTTCAAAGATTAAAGAGTTAGATGTGTCAGAATATAAGCCAACTGTAAACATACATCCAGTAGATAATGTAGTAAGATCAGACAAAGTAAATCAAGAATATACTAGAGATGAATTATTATCAAATGGATCGACAGTAGAGTCTGGATATATATTAGTACCTAAATTAATTGAAGAAAACTAGAAGGAGGCATAATAATGAGACTAAAAAATATTTCCCTGGCAATAAGTGACAATATTTCCATAAAAGGAGTAAAAACGACAGCAAATTCTAAAATGTTACAAAACTATATACCACCCTTTAATGCTACAGTAGTAGAAAGGTTATTGAAAGAAGATCCTAGAAAACTGGAAAAGGGAAGTATAAAGGAGTTTGGAGTAGGAGAGAGTGAAGAGCATTGGGGAACTGCTAAAGTCGTAGCTCAAGGCAAAAAGGTAATCGGAGTAGCTTCAGATATAGGAGGAGAGATTGTAAAATCAGCTAATCATTATGGAATATATGGATTAAAACCTAGCTATGGATTAGTGTCCAGATATGGACTTATAGGAGTATCATCTTCTATAGACACTATAGGAATTTTAGGAAATAGTATAAAGGATATATCTTTAGTATTAGAGATTATAGGAGATAAAGATCCTAAAGATTCTACTTCTATAGGTAAAGGAAATATAGAATATAATAAATCATTGAATATAGATAATGATGATATAAGAGGATTGAAGATAGGGGTTTTAGGTAAGGATTTCCGAGAAAATATTTCGAACTTTCTAGAAGGGTTAAGAAAGTTAGATGTAAATGTAGAAGGTATCTCATTACCATTATTAGAATATGCATCTCAAGTCCATGAGATAATATCTAGTGGTGAATTTGCTTCTAATATGGCAAGATTTGATGGGATTAGTTATGGATATAGAACAGAAAATTATGAAAATGTAGATGAATTATATAAAAATAGTAGATCCGAATCTTTAGGTGAAGATGTAAAGAAAAAAATTCTATTTGGAAATTTCGTCTTAAGTAGTGAAAATTATAAGGAATATTATGAAAGATCACAGAGAATAAGAACTTTAATAAAAGAAGAATTTAATAATATATTTAAAGAATATGATTTTTTATTATCTCCTATATCCTCTACATTTACAAAAGGTGTTAATCTTGCAGGATTACCAGCCTTATCACTCCCATGTAATGATAAAGGTGCAGATAAAGGAATTCAATTAATAGGACCTGCATTTGAAGAAGAGAAGTTGTTATCTCTAGGATATATTTATGAAGATATTATATTAAAACAAGATAAGATAGGTGGTGAGAAATAATGAATAAAAAGTTTGAAACTGTAATAGGATTAGAAGTTCATGTAGAATTAGGAAGTAAAACAAAAATATTTTGCTCTTGTAGTACAGAGTTTGGTGGAGAGCCTAATACACATTGTTGTCCCATTTGTATGGGATTACCTGGAGCCTTACCTGTATTAAACGAAGAAGTGGTAAATTACGGTATTAAAGCAGGATTAGCTACTAATTGTCAGATTACAAATATAGGAAAACAAGACCGGAAACATTATTTTTATCCTGATTCGTCTACAGCCTATCAAATATCCCAAGATGATAGCCCTTTAGCTTATAATGGCTATTTAGATATAGAATCAAAAGGTGGAAGCAAAAGAATAGGTATTACTAGAATTCATATTGAGGAAGATGCAGGTAAACTAGTCCATGAAAAGGGATTAGGAACATTAATAGATTATAATAGGGCAGGAGTACCACTAATAGAAATAGTATCTGAACCAGATCTAAGATCTAAAGAAGAAACAATAGCTTATTTACAAAAACTAAGAGCTAATATGATATATACTGATGTTTCACAATGTAGAATGAATCAAGGACAATTTAGATGTGATGTTAATATATCTATTAGGGAAAAAGGTGCAAAAGAATTTGGTACTCGAACAGAAATAAAGAATTTAAACTCTTTTCAATCAATTATGAAAGCGATAGAATATGAAGAAAAAAGACAGATAGATGCTATTAAAAAAGATGAAATAATAATGCAAGAGACTAGAGGATTTAGTCAAGAAACAGGAAAGACTTATTCCTTAAGGGATAAGGAAAATTCAGATGATTATAGGTTTTTACCTGATCCAGATCTAATGCCAATAGTCATAGAGAAAGAAATGATAGAAAATATAAGAAAAAAACTACCTGAGTTACCTGATGATAGAAAGTCAAGATATATTAAAGATTACGATTTAAGTAATTATGATAGTGAACAATTAATATCTTCTATAGAAGTTGCAGATTACTTTGAGAAAGCAGCTAAAGATGCAAAAAACACAAAAATACTAGCTAATCTTATAATATCAGAAATATTTAGGTTAACTTCTCCAGAAGAATTTAATCTACCATTTTCACCAGAATATTTGAGTCAATTAGTGAATTATCTTGAAGAAGAAAAGATAAATTATAATAGTGCTAAAAAGGTAATAGAAATTATGTGGAAGGAAGAAAAGACTCCAGAGAAAATTATAGAGGAAGAAAATTTAGAACAAATTAATGATGAAAAGGTCTTAGGAGATATAATAGATGAATCTATAAAAACTAGTAAAAGAGCAGTAGAAGAATATCAATCTGGAAAAGAAAAAGCATTACAATCTATAATTGGGAAAGTAATGGGAAGAACAAAAGGAAGAGCAAATCCAAATTTAGTTGTAAAAATATTACAAAATAAATTAAAATAAGAGAATAGATCTAGACCTACTCTCTTACTTTATCATTATCAAATATAAACTTGAAAAGATATGATACTGCTAATCCGGCCAGTAAATTGAACTTTAAGTTTCAACCTTATTTGGTATAATGTGGCTATAGCATAACATAATAGGTGTAATTCTTGTCTCTCTATTATTAGGTGTATATCCACTTAAAAGGATAAATAAAATAATCCTTTACATTTACTTTAGTGTAGTATATAATTAATGATAATCTAAAATTTAAAGATAAAACTTCGAAGAGGAGAGTAATTTTAAGAAAACTTCTACAGCGAGTTCCGATTGGTGAAAGGGAATGGAGACTATTAAAATGAAAAGGACCTCAGAGTCATGCACCGAGATCAAGTATCAAGGCTGCATCAGGTTCGCCTGTTATAGCGACAGAGTATAACTACTTTATGTTGTACTTGATAAGATTTATATTGTGAAATATAAGTAAATTAGGATGGCAACGCGGGGCATAACCTTCGTTCCTAAGAATATACTCTTAGGAACGAAGGTTTTTTTGTTTTTAAAGAGATAGATGTAAGAATAGAAAAAATATTGGAGGGATAGTTATGGATAATATTAAAAAACAAAATTATGTATTAGGAGATTATTTAAGATTTATTCTTCCATCGGTATTAGGAGTATTATTACTAATGTTTCCTTTTAAATACGATGGAGAAACTACAATTGTAGTAGCATTATTAGCAGGAAAGATGACAGAAATATTAGAAGGCATGCTACCAAGTATCATTTTGGTATTTATAATGTTTACTGGAATATTTAGTTTAGTTTATAAAATATCAAGACCATCATTTATTGAAGATAATGAGTTTCTAAAGGGAGTATTTAATGTATCTAATCTATGGATATTAGTGAGGATAATTGGTGTAGTACTTGTAAATATGGTTTATTTTAAAATCGGTCCTCAATGGATATGGTCAGATGATACTGGTGGACTAATATTATATGATTTAATATTAACATTATTTACCATGTTTTTATTTGCAGGATTTCTATTACCATTTTTAACTGATTTTGGGTTACTAGAATATATAGGAGCATTATTGACTTCACTTATGAGACCATTATTTAAATTACCTGGTAGATCATCTATCGACTGTATAGCATCCTGGGTAGGAGATGGAACTATAGGAGTAGCATTAACTAATAAACAATATGAAGAAGGATATTACACTGGTAAAGAAGCAGCAATAATAGCTACTACTTTTTCAGCAGTATCTATTACATTTTGTTTAGTTGTATTAGAACAGGTAGATCTAGTATATTTATTTGGTCCTTATTATTTAACAATAATAATATCAGGAATAGCAGCAGCTATAATAATGCCTTATATTCCACCACTATCTAGAAAATCAGAAGAGTATTATGATGATGTAAGTCAAGACTTAGGAGAGAATGTACCAAAAGGATATACAAATTCCCAATGGGGATTAAAATTAGCTATAGATAAAGCAAATAAAAGTGGTAATATAAAAGGATTTTTAATTAATGGGATCCAGACTGTATTAGATATGTGGTTAGGAGTATTACCGGCTATAATGACTTTTGGAACTATTGCATTAATAATAGCTGAGGCAACACCAATATTTGAATGGTTAGGTATGCCATTTATACCATTATTAAAACTATTACAAGTCCCATATGCTCAGGAAGCTTCTAAGACTATAATGGTAGGATTTGCAGATATGTTTTTACCATCAGTTATAGGCTCAACAATACCTAGCGAAATGACTAGATTTGTAGTAGCTACATTGTCTGTTACTCAATTAGTATATTTATCAGAGGCAGGAGCAGTAATATTAGGTTCAAGAATAGATATAAGTCCTATGGATTTATTTATAATATATATTGAAAGAACATTAATCACATTACCAATAATTATAGGAGCAGCTCATATTATATTTTAAGGAGAAATTATATGATAGATTTTAAAGAAGTATTAAAAGCTAAAAAAAGAATAGATAAGTATATATATAAGACTCCTTTAGAAAAATCTATGTATTTAAGCGATAAAGATATGAATATATACTTAAAACTAGAAAATCAACAGAAAATGAAATGTGCAAAAATTAGAGGAGCATTTAATAAAATTATAAGTCTTAATAAGGGACAAAAAGATAAAGGTATAGCAGCTATATCTTCAGGTAATCATGGAGCAGCAGTAAGTTATGCTGCTTCATTATTAGGAATTGATAATGCTAGTATATATGTACCTACTACTACTCCTAAAAGTAAAGTAGAAAAAATTGAATATTATGGTGCTAATATAGAGAAATTAGGTATAAACTTTGATGAGGCTAATAATATAGGACTAGAAAAAATAAAAGAAAGTGGAGCTACATTTATAGATCCTTGTTCTGATGAGCTAGTAATAGCAGGTCAGGGTACTATAGGATTAGAGATTTTAGAAGATAATCCTAATATAGATGCTATATTAGTTCCGATAGGTGGTGGAGGAATAATAACAGGAATAAGTGTAGCAGCTAAAACTATTAATCCAGATATAAAAATAATTGGTCTACAGACTGTTGCTTGTCCAGCAATGGTAGCCTCTATGAAAGAGAATAGATATTACCAAGTTTATCCTAGTAAAGAATCTATATGTGATGCATTAGTAGGTGGAGTAGGATATATTCCATATAAAATGTCGAAAGATTATATAGATGATATTCTTCTTGTAGAGGAAGAAGATATATTAGAAGCTGTTAAACATCTATTATATAAAGAAAAAGTGGTAGTAGAACCAGCAGGAGCTATTGGTGTTGCTGCTGTTAAGAAAAATTCAGAATTGTTTAAGGATAAGAATATAGCGGTGGTATTAACAGGAGGAAATCTAGATAAAAACTCAATTGACAATTTAAATTGATTAAATATGTTGAATTTTGTGACATACCAACAAGAGAAGTTTTACAAGGATGCTTGACATAGACTGTAATATTAGGGTATAATTAAAAAAATTAGATTATTCAAACAATTGACAAGGGGGAAGGTAAATGTTTAAGAAGAAAAAGAGTTTAATATTAGTGTCTTTATTATTAGTATTAGCACTAACACTTGTAGCATGTGGTGAAAGTACTGAAGCCAATGCAAAGGATCCAGAGGAAGATACGTTAGTAGTGGCACAAGGGGCAGATGTTAAATCATTAGACCCACATGCAACAAATGATCAACCTTCATCAAGAGTAAACAAGCAAATATATGATACATTGATTTATACTGATGAAGATATGGAATTAGAACCAGGACTTGCAAAAGAATGGGATCAATTAGATGACAATACTTGGGAGTTCAAGTTAGAAGAGGGAGTTCAATTCCATAATGGCGAAGAATTAACAGCAGATGATGTCAAATTTACCCTCGATAGAATGATGGATTCAAGTGAAGTTGCACATATTATAGGAGCTGTTGAAAGTGTAGAAGTTGAAGATGATTATACTGTTATTATTAAAACAGAGGAACCGTTTTCACCTTTATTATCTCATTTAGCACATACAGCTGCATCCATACTTAATGAAAAGGCAGTTGAAGAATCTGGAGATGATTATCAAAATGAACCAGTAGGAACTGGACCTTATAAATTAGTAGAACATGAATCAGGAGATAAGGTTATTTTAGAAAGATTTGATGATTACTACAGGGAACCTGCTAAAGTAAAAAATGTTGAATTTAGAAATGTACCTGAAGGGACTAATAGAGTTATAGGTCTAGAAACTGAAGAAATAGATATTGCCTATGAAATAGAGCCAGTAGATAGAAGTGATATTAGTGATAATGATGATTTAGAATTAATAGAAAGACCATCTCTATCTACATCCTATATAGGATTTAATACAGAAAAGGAACCTTATGATGATGTAGAGGTTAGGCAGGCTTTAAATCATGCTATAGATGTTGATGAAATTATAGATGTAGTATTGGAAGGTGCTGGTACTAGAGCTACTGGGCCAATAAATGATAAAGTATTTGGATATGATGAATCTTTAGAAGGATATGAATATGATCCAGAAAAAGCAAAAGAAATGTTAGCGGAAGCTGGATATCCAGATGGTCTCGATACAACTATTTGGACTAATGATAGCCCTGTAAGAGAAAAAATTGCAGAAGTCGTTCAAGGACAATTAAAAGAAGTTGGTGTAAATGCAGAAATAGAAACACTAGAATGGGCTACCTATCTAGAAAGAACATCAGCAGGAGAACATGATATGTTTATATTAGGATGGGTTGCAGTAACTGGTGACGCAGACTATGGTCTATATGCATTGTTCCACAGTTCACAACATGGTGGGGCTGGAAACAGAACATTCTATGATAATCCAGAAGTAGATGAATTATTAGATAAAGGAAGGGTTTCCACAGATGAAGATGAAAGATTAGAATTATATAAAGAAGCCCAAAAGGAAATTGTAGAAGATGCTCCACAATTATTCTTATACTTTGAAGATCAAAATGCTGGAGTACAAAACTATATAGAAGGTTTTGAATTAAATCCAGCAGGACATCACAGTATATACGAAGCTAATTTTAAGTAGATTTTTAAAAGTAAAGGCTTCCTTATTTTAAGGAAGCTTTTATTTTGGTAGAAGTGTATGAATATATAGATAGGAGGTAATTTATATGTATAAATATATTTTAAAAAGGCTATTGTATTTAATTCCTGTTATATTAGGTGTAACATTTTTAGTTTTTACTATTATGTATTTTACTCCTGGAGATCCAGCTCAAATTATTTTAGGTGAAAGTGCAAGAGCAGAAGATGTTGCAAAATTAAGAACAGAAATGGGATTAGATGATAATTTTCTAGTTCAGTATCTTAGATTCGTAAAAGACGGAGTAAAGGGAGACTTTGGTAGATCTTATGCTACAAATAAACCTGTATTTGATGAAATACTTTCAAGATTTCCATCTACATTAAAATTGACGATTGCAGGTATGATTGTGGCTGTAGTCATAGCAATACCTATAGGAATAATATCAGCTACTAAGCAATACTCAATAATGGACAATCTAACTATGGTATTTGCATTACTCGGGGTGTCTATGCCAAACTTCTGGCTAGGACTTATGCTTATACTTCTATTTTCAGTAAATTTAGGTTGGCTACCTTCAGGAGGTAATGCAGGATTTGCTAGTTTAGTCCTCCCTGCTATAACCTTGGGAACAGGTGTGGCTGGAATAATAACTCGTATGACCCGTTCCTCTATGTTAGAGGTAGTACGACAAGATTACATAAGAACAGCTAGGGCAAAAGGAGTTAAAGAAAACAAAGTAATAAATAGACATGCTTTAAAAAACGCTTTAATTCCAATAGTGACAATAATCGGTTTACAATTTGGTAATTTATTAGGAGGAGCAGTATTAACTGAAACTATATTTTCCTGGCCAGGTGTTGGAAGATTTATGGTAGATGCTATAAAAACAAGGGACACCCCAGCAGTACTAGGTTCAGTAGTATTTTTATCAGTAGCATTTAGTATTGTAAATTTATTTGTAGATATTTTATATGGATATTTAGATCCTCGAATAAAATCTCAATATAAATAATCTTATAATTAAGGAGGGATATATATGGAGGCTAGTCAAAAAACTAATACAAAAGCAGCAAAAGGTACTAAAAAACGAAGTCAATGGTCAGAAGTATGGCGTAGATTGAAACGAAATAGAATGGCTATGATTGGTCTAGGAATACTTATAGTACTTATATTACTGGCAGTATTTGCAGATCAAATTGCTGATTATGACACTATGGCTATAAAACAGGATCCAACAAATAGAATGGCACCACCGAATAGTACAAATTGGTTAGGAACAGATGATTTAGGCAGGGATATATTTGCAAGAATGGTACATGGGGCTAGGGTCTCTCTTATGGTTGGAATTATAGCAGTTGGATTTGCTATATTATTTGGAGGGACTCTCGGTGCTATTGCTGGATTTTATGGTGGAATGATAGATAATATAATAATGAGAATTATGGATGTATTTTTAGCTATACCAAGTATTCTATTAGCTATTGCAATAGTATCGGCATTAGGAGGAAGTTTATTTAATCTAATGATTGCAGTAGGAATATCTTCAATACCACAATATGCAAGAATAGTTAGAGCTTCAGTATTGTCGGTAAAAGATGAAGAATTTATCGAATCGGCAAGAGCAGCAGGAGCTAGTGATACTAGAATAATTTTAAAACATATAATACCAAACTCCTTAGCTCCAGTAATAGTTCAAGGAACTTTAGGAGTAGCAAGTGCTATATTATCAACTTCAGGTCTAGCATTTATAGGTCTAGGAATACCTAAACCTCAACCAGAATGGGGATCTATGCTTTCAGAGGGTCGTCAATTTTTAAGAAAAGCACCTCATATTACTACCTTTCCTGGTATTGCAATTATGATAACTATACTAGCACTAAACTTATTAGGGGATGGATTAAGAGACGCACTAGATCCAAAATTAAAGGAGTAAAAGGAGGTTAAACTTATGAGTGATAATATTTTAGAAATCAAAGATTTAGTCGTTCACTATATAACAGATGAAGGTATAGTAGAGGCTGTAAATGATTTTAATTTAGAATTAAAAAAGAGAGAAACTTTAGGAATAGTAGGTGAAACAGGTGCAGGAAAAACTACTACTGCTTTAAGTATATTAAGACTTGTTCCAGATCCTCCAGGAAAGATAATGCAAGGAGAGATTTTTTATGAAGGGAAAAATTTATTAGAAGCATCTAGTGAAGAAATGAGACAAATTAGAGGGAATAAGATATCTATGATATTTCAAGATCCAATGACATCTTTAAACCCTGTTATGACAGTAGGGGAACAGATAGCAGAAGGAATTAGAATTCATCAAAATTTAGAGCCAAAGGAAGCAATGAAAGAAGCTAGAGAAATGTTAAACTTTGTAGGTATACCTAGAGAAAGAGCAAATGACTTCCCTCATCAATTTTCAGGTGGAATGAAACAAAGAGTAGTAATAGCAATCGCTTTATCTTGTAATCCAAGTTTACTTATAGCAGACGAGCCTACAACAGCTCTTGATGTTACTATACAGGCTCAAGTATTAGAGCTTATGAAAGAATTGAAAGAGGAATTCCATACTTCTATGATTATGATTACACATGATCTAGGAGTAGTAGCAGAGACGTGTGATAAGGTAGCAGTTATGTATGCTGGAGAAGTAATAGAATATGCAACTTTAAGACAATTATTTGAAGAGCCTAAACATCCATATACAAGAGGACTATTTGGTTCTATACCAAATCTTGAAGAAGACATAGATAGATTAAATCCTATAAAAGGACTTATGCCTGATCCTACGGACCTACCATCTGGATGTAAATTTCACACTAGATGTCCTCATGCAGAGGAAATTTGTACTAAACAAGAACCACTAGTAACTATAAAAGATGAACATCAAGTAAAGTGTTTAATATATGAAGGATTAGTTGAGCCAAAGGAGGGATTAGAATGTCAAACGCCATAAAATCAGAATCTATGATGAGAGTAGAAGGGCTTAAGAAATATTTTGAAACTCCTGATGGTTTACTTCATGCTGTAGATGATGTTGATTTTGAAATTAAAAAAGGAGAAACCTTAGGTTTAGTAGGAGAATCAGGTTGTGGTAAATCTACTATAGGTAGATTAATGCTAAGACTTCTAGAACCTACAGGAGGGAAGGTAAACTTTGATGGAAAATATATTGGAGAACTAAGTAATAGGCAGTTGCAAAAAACTAGAAGAGATATGCAAATGATATTCCAAGATCCATTTTCTTCCTTAAATCCAAGATCAACTGTATCAGAAGCAATAGCAGAACCGCTTATTATACATAAGATGGTGAAAAAAAGAAATGGTGATTTAGAAAAGGAAGTCCTAAGATTAATGGATACTGTAGGACTTGCTGAAAGACTTATAAATTCATATCCTCATGAGTTAGATGGTGGAAGAAGACAAAGGATAGGTGTTGCAAGAGCTTTAGCTCTTAATCCAAAATTTATAGTAGCGGATGAACCAGTATCAGCCTTAGATGTGTCTATACAGGCGCAAATTTTAAATCTTTTAATGGATTTACAAGAAGAACTAGAATTAACATACTTATTTATAACTCATGATTTATCAGTAGTAAAACATATTTCTGATACTATAGCAGTTATGTACTTAGGAAAGCTGGTAGAAAAAGCTCCTACGAAATCTTTATTTAACAATACACTACATCCATATACAAAGGCACTATTATCTGCAATACCTGTTCCTAGCTTAGATGTAGAGAAAGACAAGATTCTAATAAAAGGAGAAATAACTTCACCAATAGAACCTAAACCAGGTTGTAGATTTGCACCAAGATGTAATCATGCAATGGAAAAATGCTTTAGTACAGACCCAGAATTAATTGAAATTGAAACTGATCATTTTGTTTCTTGTTTTTTACATGAGTAATATAGGACTCTCCTTTTTGGGAGGGTTTTATATTAATTCAATTCTATATTTTGAAGATTTAATCTCTAATGAAAAACTATTATTTATAGATTGTATTCTAACTTAGCTGCCTTCATTCCAAGGTGTAGTTGATTTTATTACTTTTATACTTATTTTCTTGCCTCCTTAATATATAAAATAGATCTATTTTATATATTAAGGTAGAATTAATAAGGAGAACTTACAAAGATAACTTTACAATAGACCGAATCTTATGATATAATTAAGTAGATACATTTACACCTTAAATTAAAATTAAATATTGCTTAATTCTAAAAAGAAGCGGGGGAAACAATCTCTAGGGGTGAATCCTGAAAGGGATGGGCTATTATACCCTTTAGCCCTAATCCGACAGCTAACCTCGTAAGCAAATATAAAAAGGGGAGTTTATCATACTAATATTAAAACTATGGGACTCCATAGTCTTTTTTTGTCTAAAAATTGATCTTATGAATTGATTAGAAAGGATGATGTTATGAAAAAAAGAACAAATTACTGTGTTATAGGGGCGGGGAATGGTGGATTAGCTATGGCAGGTTATCTAGCAATGACAGGATATAAGGTGAATTTATATAATAGAACATTAGAAAAAATATCCTCTTTAATGAAAAATCCAACAATATATTTAAGTGGAGAAGAAACAGGAGTGGGGGTACTAAATAAAGTAACAAATAATATAGAGGAAGCCATAAGAGATGTAGATGTAATAATGGTAACTATCCCGGCTGTAGGTCATAATTATATAGCAAAAGAAATGGTACCATATCTGAAAGATGGGCAAATAATAATATTAAATCCAGGAAGAACTGGAGGAGCTTTGGAAGTATATGAAACTCTATTAAGAGAAAGAAAAAGAAATAATATTATAGTGGGAGAAGCACAAACCTTTATATATGCAGCTAGAGGAATAGATTACAATAAAGCCCATATCTATAAATCAAAAAAAGAAGTATCATTAGCAACAATACCAGCAACAAAAACAAATTATGTTTTAGATTTAATTAATGATGCTTATCCTCAATTTATACCTGCTACAGATGTATTAGAAACAAGTATTAATAATTATGGAGCAATATTTCATCCAGCACCAACACTTTTTAATAGTGGACATATAGAAAGAGGAACACCATTTGAATACTATATAGAAGGTATAACACCTTCAATAGGAAATTTTTTAGAAAAGATGGATAGAGAAAGAATAGAATTGGGAAAACTACTTCAAATTAATACAGTATCTGCAGTAGATTGGTTATATGAAAGTTATGGAGCAAAAGGAGATACTATATATGAAGCTATCCAAAACAATCCAGCATATAAAGGGCTATTAGCACCAGAAGGATTATCTATTAGATATATTCACGAAGATATACCTCATAGTCTAGTACCGATGGAGTCTATGGCAAATGCTCTTGGATTAGAAACACCTGCCATTACAACTATAATAAATATGGCAGAAATTATGACTAATAAAGATTTTAGGAAAATAGGAAGAACAGCAGACAAATTAGGATTAAAAGATTTAACAATTGGAGAAATGCATTTATTAGCTAGAAAAGGCACTATATGTAAAAAAACTTTAGGAGAAGTGATTTAACAAATTGGAAGAGCCAGATAAATGTTAGGCCTTTTTTCATGTAAATTATAATTTACAAGAAAAAAGGCCTTTTATATTATCAAATATTTGTTATTTACATATATAAATTATAATTGATATAATAGTGTAAAGGGGGAATATTAGATGGATAACCTAAAGGAAAGAATGTGGCAAATGAGAAAAGAATTTCATAAAATTGCAGAGCCAGGTTGGTTAGAATTTGAAACGACAAAAACCATAATAGACTATCTTGAATCTTATGGATATAATTTAAAATTTGGGAAAGAAATTCATAGTGAAAGAATGGGCTTACCAGATGGAGACGAAATTAAGAAGCATAGAAATAAGGTTTCAGTATCTTTTGATGAGGAGGAATTTGAAATACTAGAAGGATATACTGGAGTTGTGGCTTCACTGGATACTGGAAAAGAGGGACCAACTATAGGTATTAGATTTGATATTGATGCTAATGAAATTCAAGAAACAAAAGATGAGGATCATCGACCTAACAAAGAAGGTTTTAGATCAAAAAATGATTTTGCTATGCATGCTTGTGGTCATGACGGGCATATTACTATTGGTTTATTCTTAGCAGAATGGATTATGAAGAATAAAAATAATTTAAAAGGGAAATTTATACTGATATTCCAACCAGCTGAAGAAGGAGTTCGAGGTGCTAAAAGTATGGTAGGAGCTGGAGTAGTAGATGAATTAGATTATTTATTAGCTGGACATATAGGGCTTGGGGTAGGAAGTGGAATATTAGGTTTAGGAACAATAGGTTTTTTGGCTACATCTAAGTTAGACATTCATTTTGAAGGAATACCATCACATGCTGGAGCAAATCCAGAACTAGGCAAAAATGCTTTATTAGCGGCAGCCAACTGTGCTATTAATCTTCATACTCTGCCACAGTTTTCAACGGGAATGAGTCGATTAAATGTAGGAGTGTTGCAAGCAGGAAGTTCCAGAAATATAGTTCCTAATAAATCCATGTTAAGAGTTGAAACTAGAGGAGATAAAGAAGAAATAAATCAAATGTTAAAAGAAAAAGCTAGGTATGTAGTAGAAGGATCAGCAAAGACATTTGATGTAGATTATGAAATTATAGAAGTAGGAGGAGCACCAGCCTATAATACTTATGATAAAGAACTTGTAGATTTAGTATCAGGATATTTAGAAAATGATTTTAATATAGATATAGCCAGATCTTTAGGTGGGTCTGAGGATGTAACTTATATGATGAATAAAGTTGAAGAGAATGGTGGGAAATCCTTACATTTTATGTTTGGATCTGATTTAGCAGCAGCTCATCATAATAATAAATTTGATTTTGATAAGAATACATTACCTATGGCCTTTGGAGCATTGAGTAAAACTATAAAATTATTGGCTAAATAGAGACTAAATAAAAAATCCCCATATGGGGATTTTTTAGGGTTTATTTAGAAAATCTAAAGTGGCTCTACACATAGTCTTAATGCCTATTGGAATACTATTTTCATCTACTATTAAGTTTGGATTATGAAGGGTAGTAAATCCCTTATTAATCTCAGATTCTATACCTAACCAATAGAATACTGAGGGAACCCTCATTGCAAATTCAGAAAAATCCTCTGATCCAGAAGCTGGATGTTTGGGGATTAAAACATTTTCTTCGCCTAAGGTAGATTTAAAGGTATTAATAACTTGTTGAGATAATGCATCATCATTGACTGTTAATTTATATCCGTGTACATATTCTACATCACATTTACACCCTAAAGCTTCAGCGGTATTTTCTGCTATCTTTTTAATTTTTTTAGGCATTATTTTTGAAACCTTAGGATTAAAGGTTCTAACTGTACCTTCCATCACCACTTTATCACATAAAACATTATACCGACTACCACCATGGATAGTTCCTATTGTAACCACAGCACTCTCCATGGGATCTATATTTCTACTCACTAATGTTTGTAAGGCTGTAATGATTTGACCAGCGGTAGAAATAGCATCTGATCCGTTATGTGGTTGGGATGCATGAGAAGACTTACCCCTTACAGTAAGGAATAATCTGTCTGATTGTGCCATCATAGTACCCTTTCTTAGTGCTACTTTCCCTACAGGAATATCGCCCCAAATATGAAGAGCCATAGCAGCATCAACTTTAGGATTATGGAGAACTCCTTCTTCTATCATATACTTAGAGCCTCCGACAGGATTATCTTCTTCTGCAGGTTGAAATACAAACTTCACATTACCTTTAATATCATCTGTTAACTCTGATAATACTTTGGCAGTTCCAAGTAAAATTGAAGTATGAACATCATGTCCACAAGCATGCATTTTACCTGGAATTTTTGATTTAAAAGGCAAATCTGTTAATTCCTCCATAGGTAGGCAATCCATATCAGCTCTTAAAAGAAGAGTTTTACCTTCTTGTTTTCCTTTTAATAACCCTACAACCCCTGTATTAGCAATTTTATCTTCTACTTCAAATCCAAGTTTTTCAAGTTCTGTTTTAACTATAGATGAAGTTCGAGTTTCCTCCATAGCCAATTCAGGATATTGATGTAAATCTCTTCTAATCTTAATAACGTCATCTAAATGATAATTAATCATTTTATCTAATGTGTCATTCATTTAATAACCTCCTATTATATAAATATTGGTCCACCAGGGCCCAAAGGTAATCCGAGGAAATACCAGATAGATCCTAAAATGATCCAAGAGATTAAAATTGCAATCGAATAAGGGATCATTATAGATAATAATGTACCAACACCAGCCTCCTCATCATATTCATACATATATGCAAGTATAATAGGGAAATAAGTAAATAGTGGAGAAATGATATTTGTTGCTGAATCCCCCATTCTGTATAAAAATTGTGTCCATGCAGGATGATAATCCATTAATGCCAACATGGGAACAAATATAGGTGCAAGCAAGGCCCATTTAGCAGATCCAGATCCAATAAATAGATTTACAAGTGCACAAAGGAGTATGTATCCTATAAACAATCCTGGTCCTGTAAATCCAATATTTGATAAAAATATTGAACCGCTAATTGCCAAAACTTGGCCAAGATTTGTCCAGTTAAAATAGGAAATAAATTGTCCTATTATAAATGCTAATACTATAAATGAAGACATACCACTTATAGCTTTAGTCATTATTTCTGGGATGTCACCTGATGACTTGATCTTACCAATTTTAATAGCATAGGGTATAGATGTTACTAAAAATAAAAGAAGTAGAATAGGTATAATCCCAGACATAAAAGGAGATCCAGTTAATATTTCACCAGTTTCTTCATGTCTTAGAAAACTATTTTTAGGGACTAAAGCTATAATTAGTATAACTATATAAATTAAAGCTCCTATTCCTGCTGACTTAAGGGCAGCATTTTCCTCAGGAGTTACTTCTTGAGATTTGATTTCTTTAGAACCTGTATATTGGCCTAATTTTGGCTCCAAGTACTTTTCGGACATGATACTAACTATAAATGCTAGAACGAAAGTAGATACAATCATAATGTACCAATTTGCCATTAATGGGATTTCAGGAGCATCTACTATTGCAGCAGCCTCATTTGTTATACCTTGCAATAGTGCATCTGTACCAGCTGGTAGGAGATTAGCACTAAATCCACCTGTGGTAGCTGCATAACCTAAAGCTATTCCTGCAATAGGATGACGACCTAAAGATAAAAATATCATGGCAGCTAATGGTGGTATAATAACAATTGCAGCATCAGAAGCAATATTTCCACATATACCAATTAGAGCAATAGCAAATGTTACGATTTTAGATGGTGCACCAAGCATAGTTTTTCTCATTAATGAAGACATAAAGCCTACTTCCTCTGCTAGCCCAAGGCCTAATGTCATAGTAAGGATTAACCCAAGTGGTGCAAATCCTGAAAAGTTAGAAACCATAGTAGTTAATGCGTGATTAATACCTTCACCAGATAATAAATTTTTAACTTCGATGACTTCATTAGTAGTTGGATTTATAACAGATACATTTAATGAACTTAAAATTAATGATATTACCGCAATGATACCAATTAACCAAAGAAATAAGATGAAAGGATGTGGTATTTTATTTCCTACTCTCTCAACCCAAGCTAAAAATCCTTTGTTTTCATTACTGACTTTTGAACTCATAAGTATCCTCCTTCATTATAATAAGAGTAAAGCAATATTTACAATCTTCTGACAATTGCCATTTCTAAAAATATTATATTACCATTGTAACGCACTAATGGAATAATATCAATTGAAATTTGCTTATAATTAGTCTTTTTTATATGATATGAGATAATTGGGAAAAATATATCTTTAATATAATAACTAGGCTAGTTATTATATTAAAGATATAACAAAAGATAATAATTATTCTACAGGTAATTTCAAAAAGATAGAGGCGAACAGTAGATATGGATTAGGATTAAAAGATTTAACAATAGGAGAAATGTATTTATCCCAGAGAAAACTTCTCTATATATTATACTCAGGTGTTACATATAGTTTCATACATATTAAAGAAAGTATTAGCTGTATCTATTTCTTCTTCAGTTAATTTATTACTGTTTTTTACTTCTTGAAGTTCTATATTTTTATCTTCAAACACTTCAATTATTCTAAATACATATACTATATTTATAGCTTCATCTTTATTTAGATTAAGAGCTCTAAAGAATTTAATTCTATTTTTTGAATATAAATTTGCTATGATTTCAGCAAATTCTTGTGTATATGCACCATCTAAATTATTATAAAGATTTAGAACCTTAGCTATTTCCTCAATGCTTAATTCTTCAGATTTTAAATGTTGGAAAAGTGAATCCATATTAGTATCTGGACTATCACTTAATGCTTTTAAATCTGACCAATATAGTTCATCTAAGAATTTAACCTTCTGATTAAGACTTAGATCTTCTTTGTTTATATATTTAATAAATTGACCCTGCAACTTATCTATCATTTTATACACTCCTATCTTTACTCTTATGGTTTATATATACCCAAAAAGGGTAAATATACTTTGTAACTTAAATATAATTAGGATTTTAAAGAAAGGATGAGGTGAGATATATGGCTTTATGGATAGTAATAGGAATTATAGTATTAATAATTATTTGGATAATTTCCACTTATAACAGTTTTATTACCCTAGGTGAAAGAGTAGGTAATGCTAAAGGACAAATAGCTACCCAAATAGAATCTAGATGGGATGCTGTAAAAAGTTTAATAGATGCAACTAAAAAATATTCCCAACATGAGGCAGAAGTTTTAGAAAACGTAACTGAATCTAGAGCATCTTTAGGAAGTGGTGCAAGTGTAAGTGAATTGGAAAAAGATGCAGGTCAACTAGATAGTGTAGTTAGTAGATTGATTGCGGTTTCTGAAAGTTATCCAGATCTAAAAGCTAGTGAGGTATATCAAAACACTATGGAAAGTATAGATAAATATGAAAATAATGTTAGACAATCTAGAATGATATATAATGATGTAGTTGCTAGATATAATAGGAAGGTTAGAGTAATTCCATCAAATATAGTAGCTAGTTTATTTGGATTTAGATCTAAGGAATACTTTCAAGGAACAGAATCTAAACAAGATATGCCATCTTGGGATTAGGAAGTGGTTATATGTTTAGAAAGAAATATGTATTATGGATTTTAACAGTATTATTAGTTTTAAATATAATAATTCCGATGGAAGATGTATTCGCTGATGATCATAGTCTTGAAGATATAGAGATATCGGTGTATGTAAATGATGATGGTAGTGCTAGGATAAAGGAAAGGCGAGATGCCTATCTTACTGAAGGGACAGAAAATTTTATAGTAATAGGGAATTTAGGAGATTCAGAAATAGTAGATTTTGAAGTATGGGAAGATGGAAGGCTATATGATTATGTAGATGATTGGGATATAGATGCTTCAAGGGAAGAAAAAACTAATAAAAATGGAATAATAGAAAAATCAGATGGATATGAATTATCTTGGGGCATCGGAGAATATGGACAGCATAATTATGAATTAGAATATACTATTACGAATTTTGTAAAGCAATTTCAAGATAGGCAAGGAATCTTTTGGCGATTTATAAATGATGATACTAATACACCACCTAAAAATGCAAAGGTGATTATAGAAGGTGATAAAGAATTTTTAGATTCTAATTCTGGTATATGGTCCTTTGGATATGAGGGAGATATTCATTTTGATGATGGTAAAATAATAGCAACTAGTAGCGAATCTTTTGATAGAAGGGATTATCTTACTATTTTAGTAGAATTAGATGATGGTATGTTTAACACTGGCTCAGCAATGATAGATAAATCCTTTGAAGAGATAAAAGATGAAGCTTTTGAAGGTAGTGATTATGGTTCTAATAGTAAATCCAGTGGTGGTTTTGATTTTATATGGGATATAATAAGACCGATAATTATGTTGTTAACAATAATTATAATATTAGTTCCATCTAGTATTTTTAAAAAGAAAGGCAGAAAGACTAGGAAATATAAAAGGAAATATAAAGAAGAATATTATAGAGATTATCCTTATAATGGAGATTTTCAAGATATTTATTATATTTTAAATGAAATGAGAATAGCTGATAGAGAAACATTAATGACTGGGTTTATATTAAAATGGATCCATGAAGAGTATATTTCAGTAGAGAAAGAAGAGGAAGGATCTCTCTTTAAGAAAGAGGAGACAGCCCTTAAATTTATTAAAAAAGATATGGATAGTAGCACGATAGAAGGAGATTTATATAATATGATGTTACAAGCTGCCGGTTCTAATGAAATATTAGAAAGTAATGAATTTACTAAATGGGCAAAAAAACATTATAAAAAAATAGAAAAATGGGAGAAAAAGGCTAGAGATTCCTCATTACAAAAGTTACAAGATTCAGACTATGTGAATTTTCAAGAAAAGAAAGTATTATTCTTTAAGAGAAATGATTTTGTTAAAACAGAAAAAGGTGAAGAATTAGAAAAGAAAGTCCACAAATTTGTAAATTATCTTTATGATTTTTCATTATTAAATGAACATAAGTCTGTAAATGTAGGAATCTGGGATAATTTAATGATATGGGCTGGAGTTTTAGGTATAACTGAAGTTGTAGCCAAAGAGTTTAAAAAATTATATCCAGATTATGAAGTAGAAAGTGTATATCGAGGAAATAGTATTTATATGGTACATTCTTTCTCCAGAAGTGCATCGAGAGCTGCTGCCTCTAGAGCCGCTGCACAAAGATCATCTGGTAGTGGTGGATTTAGTAGTTCTGGAGGTGGAGGTTCCTTCGGTGGTGGTAGTGGAGGAGGAACTAGATAGTATTATATTAATAGAAAGAAAACAGAGCATAAATATTTATGCTCTGTTTTTATCTTAAAATGCTGGAACTATAGCACCATTATATTCATTTTCTATATAATCTTTGATTTTGTCTGATTGTAATGCTTCTAATAATTTAGTAAATTTATCTTCATCTTCTTCTCCTGCTCTTACGGCTAGTATATTTGCATAGGGTGAATCAGAGTCTTCAATAATTAGTCCGTCTCCTACAGGATTTAGATCTGCTTCTAAAGCATAGTTTCCATTGATTACTGCTGCATCTACATCATCTAATGAATTTGGTATAATAGCAGCTTCTAAAGTTGTAAATGTAATATCTTTAGGATTGTCTACAATATCATTTTCTGTAGCTTCTAATCCTACATCTTCATCTAGTTTTATAAGTCCATGATTTTCTAATAATATTAAAGCTCTTCCTCCATTTACCGTATCATTAGGTATTGCTATTTCTGATCCATCTTCTATATCATCAAAAGAATCTAATCTACTAGAATATACTGCCATAGGCTCTATATGAATTCCACCTAAAGATACTAGATCTACTCCTTCATTTTCTACAAAATCATCTAAATAAGGTTCATGTTGGAAAAAGTTTGCGTCTATTTCTCCGTCATCTAGAGCTATATTGGGGGTTTTATAATCATTAAATGTTTTTAGTTCAACTTCTATTCCTTCTTCTTCTAAATCATCTATTATTACTTCTACAATATCTTCATGAGGATTAGGTGATACTCCTATAATTATACTATTAGAATCTGAAGTTTCCTTTCCACATGCTGCTAATAATGATACTGATAATAATGTAACTAATACTAAAGATAATATTTTTTTCATTTTGATTCCTCCATTTTATATTTTGATATTTTTGAAAACTTTATCTTTTATCTATTTTTAAAGCTAAATTAGTACCTATATATTGAATACCTTGAACTAGGATTATTATGACTACTAAAGATAGTAACATTATTGGAAGATCGTATCTATATAATCCAAAACGAATAGCTAGATCTCCTAATCCACCAGCACCGATGGCACCAGCCATAGCTGAATAACCAATTAAATTTATAATAGTTAATGTTATACCAGAGATGATAGACGGTAGAGATTCTGGTATAAGAACCATTTTTATTATTTCAAATACAGAGGCTCCCATAGCAAGGCTAGATTCTATTACCCCTTTATCGATTTCTCTTATACTAGATTCTGTAACTCTAGCTAAAAAAGGTGCTGCAGATATAGATAAGGGAACTATAGTTGCAGTAATGCCTATTTTTCGTCCTACTATTATCTTAGTTAATGGGAATAGTAGTATCATTAAGATTATAAAAGGAATAGATCTTAAAATATTAATAACCCCACCTAATATATTATTAAACATAGGTTTTTCCCATATATTATCTTTTTCTGTAATAAATAATAATACTCCTAAAGGTAAACCTACGATTAATGCAAAGAATACAGATAGGATTACCATATATAAAGTTTCCCAAGTTGCAGTTAAAATCAAATCAGCCATTATATCACCTCCATATTAACATTATTGTCTTTTAGAAAGGAAAGAACTTTATCTACTTCTTGATCTTCACCTGTTAATTCTACTATTAGATGGCCTACATTAGTACTTTGAAGTTTGTTTATATTACCTGATAATATATTTATATTTATATCAAAATCTCTAGAAATTTGAGATATAAATGGTTCTTCAGCACTATGACCTAAATAGGTTAATCGAAATAGTCTACCTTGAAAATCTCCTGGATTGATAATTTCCTCCTGAATATCCGAACTCATTGTATTTATAAATGTTTGAGCAATATTTGTCTTAGGATTCCTAAACAATATTTCGACAGAATTTTCTTCTATAATTTCTCCACCTTCCATAATAGAAACCTTATCACATACTTCTTTTACTACTTCCATTTGATGAGTTATCATTACTATGGTTATATTAAACTTATCTCTAATGTCTTTTAGTAATTTTAATATGGATTGGGTAGTTTTAGGATCTAATGCCGAAGTTCCTTCATCACTAATTAATATCTTAGGATTAGTAGCTATTGCTCTAGCTATGGCTACTCTCTGTTTTTGTCCTCCACTTAATTGACTAGGATAAGTATATTTTTTATCTTGTAAATCTACATATTGTAGAAGTTCATCTACCCTATTTTCAATTTTATCTTTATCCATATTAATTAATTTTAGAGGAAAAGCTATATTCTCATATACGTCTTTTTGATCTAGCAGATTAAAATGTTGAAATATCATTCCTATATCTTTTCTTTGATTATTTAAATCTTTTTTATTAAGGGAAGTAATATTTACCCCATCTATTATAATTTCTCCTGATGTAGGTTCTTCTAATCTATTTAAACATCTAACTAGTGTAGACTTTCCAGCACCACTTAATCCTATAACTCCATATATTTCACCTTTGCTTATTTCTAGAGATACATCTTTAACAGCATCTATATTTTTGTCTTTAGTATGAAATGTTTTTGTAATATTTTTAAATTCTATCAATAATATAACCTCCTAAATATTTAAACCATACTATATAATAAAAAAAGCTTTCGTCCTTTGCCAATGCAAAGGGACGAAAGCTGAAGATTCGTGTTACCACCCTAAATTTATACTTACCTCACGTATAAGTACCTTATCAAGTACGCAGGACAATAATCCCTAAATACTCTATCACTATAACGTGTGCAAACGAGATTGTTTAAATATTCAACAATCTAACTCCAAGACCATATTCAGTATACTATCCTTTATTCCTTCTCACCAAATGGAATTCTCTGTAAAAGTATTCATATACTTACTCTTCTCTTCAAAGTCATTTATAATTTATTCTGAAAATTAACTTATTTAATATCTTAATATTAAATTTAGAATTTGTCAAGGATTATTTTAATTTGTTATAATTATTCTATGATAATGTTATATTATATTTATTCTGATAAAATATCATATAGGAAGGAGATAATAAATTATGGAAAACGAAACATTCTTATTGAATAATATTAATTACTTTTATATGACATTTTAACTGATTATTGACAAGTTTTTTAATAATTTAATATTCATCTGGTAGTAAATATTCTTCTAATGTAATACCTTTTTCATATATTTCAGTAGCATGATCAATTCCTATATATCTAAAATGCCAAGGTTCATAAATAAATTCTGTTATATCAGTTTTATCTTTTGGATATCTTAGAATAAATCCAAATCTATTAGCATTTTCTTTTAACCATATACCTTCTTCACTTTCCCCAAAAGATTCTTTTAGATAATATTTCCTCTCACTATCACATATGTCAAATGCTAAGCCTGTCTCATGTTCTGATTGTCCAGGTTGAGCTGAATACATATAAGCTGCATCATATCCATCTCTTTTAGCATAATTTTCAAATAAGATTTTCTGATCATTATGAGTTCTGTGATCTGAATGAGTAATCAAATCTAGATTTTCTTCATCTTTAGCAGCCTTAAGCATTTTATCTAATTGTTCTTTAGCTTCAGGATCTATATCTTTATAATAATTTGCAGGTACTCCATGGTCCCTATTTACTAATAATACTCCATTAATAATAGTAGGTGGATCTTCTAGATATTCACTAGATGAATATCCTATAAGGTCATTATATTCAAGCTTATACCAATCATTATCTTTTTTAATAATTTTAACTTCTTCACCTTGAGGTATAGTCCCTAATATTTCATTCTCAGTCCCTGGACCTTCCCTTACTTTTAAATCTTCTTGTACATATTTAAACTCTTCCTCTGTAGTAGTTTCATCTTCATTTACATCTTTTTCTGTATGTATTTTTTTATCTCTTTCACTATCTATTATAAATTTTTTTACTAAAATACCAAATAATAATACAAAAACTAAACCTATCAGACTAAATAAGATAATATTTCTTTGTTTTTTGTTCAAGTTATTTATCCTCCCCACTCCTTCTATACCTAATAGTATATACAATATAATAAAATTTGAACAATAACAAATTAAAATAATCATATATAATTATTAAAAAACTTTGACATAGTAAATTTACTATGGTACAATCTTCCTCAATATAATTTAATAAAAAAATGAAACTTTGATAAGAAGAGTAGGACTATGAATATTCATACAGAGAATTCCACTAGCTGAGAAGGAATAGAAGATAATAGTCTGAACATGGTCTTAGAGTTTGGATATCGAATTATTGAGATATTCACGTGTGCGCATGTTATAGCGATAGGGTATATATTTTCATATGTACTTGATAAGATAAAGATCGTAAGGTCTTTATAAATATAGGGTGGTAACGCGGAGCTTTCGTCCCTTGCATTAGCAAGGTATGGGAGCTCTTTTTTATATATAAAAAATGAGAGGAAGTGTATTTATGAAAATTAAAGAATTATTTGAAAAAGCGAATTTAGTATATTCATATGAGGTTTTTCCACCAAATTTAGACTCACCTATTGAAAGAGTATATGATGCAATTGGAGAATTAAGTGAATTAGATCCAGACTATATAAGTGTTACATACGGTGCTGGTGGAAGTACCCAAGATAATAGAACTTCTATATTAACTTCTCGTATAAAAAACAAACATAATATAGAAGCATTGGCCCATTTAACTTGTATTGGTGCTACCAAGGAAAATATTGATAAAATATTAAATGAATTGAAAGGGAATTCTATAGAAAACATCTTAGCCTTAAGAGGAGATATACCAGAGGGTAAATTTAATAGAGGTGATTTTAATAATTCACAAGAATTAATTAGATATATTAAGGAGAAGGGAGATTTTGGTATAGCAGCTGCATGTTATCCAGAAGGGCATATTGAAACTAAGATTAAAGATAAGGATATTGAAATATTAAAATTAAAAGAAGAAGCTGGAGCAGATTATTTTATAACTCAATTGTTTTATGATAATAATTATTTTTATGATTTTTTAGGAAAGGTGGAACAAAAAGGTATAAAAGCTCCTATACAGGCAGGAGTTATGCCTGTAATTAATAAGGCTCAGATAAAAAGAACTATTGAATTATGTGGTGTAAGTTTACCGGAAAAGTTTATCAGGATTATTAATAAATACGAACATGACAAGATTGCTTTGAGAGATGCAGGTATTGCTTATGCTACAGAACAAATTGTAGATTTGATATCTTCAGGAGTAAGGGGGATTCATTTATATACAATGAATAATCCTTATATTGCTAATAGTATAAATAATAGTGTAAAATCATTGATAGGAGTTGTAAATAGTAAAAATGTAGTCTAATAAAGGTTGGTAATAGAAATGATTAAATTTGAAATTAATAAAGAAGAAGTTCTTAGGTATTTATTTTATAATAATCAAAAAATAGACAGTAGATTAAATACTTTGATAGATGAATCTATTGAAGAAATGGAAAGAACTATAGATGGTAAAAGTGTATATAAGTTTTTTCAATTAAATAGAGAAGAAGAACTTTCTATAGATGGAACCAATATTGTTTTAAAAGGTAGAGATATAAAAAGACATTTAGAAAATTCAAATTCTTGTATATTAATAGGTGTAAGTTTAGGTCATAAAGTAGATACTATTATCCGATATTATGAAAAGCTAGATATGACAAAGGCAATAATACTAGATTCTTGTGCATCAGTTGCTATTGAGGATATTATTAATAATATAAATGGGAATTTAGAAACAATAGTATCTAAAGATAAAAAGATACTAACCTCTAGATATAGCCCTGGATACGGAGATTGGCCTTTAGATATTCAAAGAAATATATTAGATGTATTAGAATCATCAAAGACTATTGGATTAAATCTTACTTCTCATAATATATTAATACCTAGAAAATCAATTACAGCAATTATAGGTGTAATGGATAATAAATTTAAAAAGATAGAATATAATTGTTTAAACTGTTCTAAATATAATGATTGTAATTTTCGCAAAGGAGAATTTTAATATGGGAATTAAAGAGAAACTTAAAAATAGTATATTGATATTTGATGGAGCTATGGGAACCATGGTACAAGATAAAGGTTTAAAATTAGGAGAATTACCTGAAGTTTTAAATATAGAATCACCAGATATTATTATAGATATTCATAGAAAATATATAGAGGCAGGATCAGATATTATAACTACAAATACCTTTGGGGCTAATGAATTAAAATTAAAAGATCTATCATATTCTCTAGAGGAAGTAATCTCTAATGCTGTCTCTAATGCTAAAAAAGCTAGAGAGGATAAGGATGTATATATAGGTCTGGATATAGGTCCTATCGGAGAGTTATTAGAACCGATGGGAACATTAAGATTTGAGGATGCTTATAATATATTTAAAAGGCAAGTAATTGAAGGAGTAAAAAATGAGGTAGATTTGTTTATTATAGAAACAATGACAGATTTGTATGAGATGAAAGCAGCAATATTAGCAGTTAAAGAAAATTCTTCCTTACCTATATTTGCCACTATGAGTTTTGAATCAGATATGAGGACTTTCACAGGGTGTACTCCTTTATCTATGATTATGACATTAGAAGGCTTAGGGGTAGATGTATTAGGAATAAACTGTTCACTTGGGCCTAAAGAAATAGAACCAATTTTAGATGAAGTACTTAAATATTCTAATATACCTGTAATGATACAATCTAATGCAGGATTACCTACAGTTGTAGATAATCGAACAATATATAGTATAGGGCCAGAAGAATATGGAGATTATGGAAAGAAATTTTTAGAGAAAGGCGTAAGAGTAATAGGTGGATGTTGTGGGACTACAGACGAGTATATAAAAGATATAACTGAGAAGGTAAAAGATTTCAAACCTATTATTCCTAATAAACTAGATTATACTGGAGTATGTACTCCTACTAAGGCCGTAATAATAGATAATGTTAAAGTAATAGGAGAGAGAATAAACCCTACAGGTAAAGAACTATTTAAAGAAGCATTAAAAAAGGAAAATTTAGACTATATAATAAGAGAAGCTATAGATCAGGTAGAAGCAGGAGCAGAGATTTTAGATATAAATGTAGGCTTACCAGAGATAAATGAATCAGAAATCATGACTAAGGTAATTAAGGAAATACAATCTATAATAGATACTCCTTTACAGATAGATTCTTCTAATCCAATAGTTATAGAAAATGGATTAAGAGTATACAATGGAAAAGCCATAGTTAACTCTGTAAATGGTGAAGAAAAGATATTAGATACTATATTACCAATTGTTAAGAAATATGGTGCTTCAGTTATAGGACTTACATTAGATGAAAAAGGTATACCTAATACTGGAGCAGAAAGATTCAAAATAGCAGAGAAGATAATAAAAAAGGCAGAAGAATACGGAATAGATAAAAAAGATATATATATAGACTGTTTAACATTAACAGCTGCAGCCCAACAAAAAGAAGTTAAGGAAACTTTAAAAACTATTAGATTAATTAAAGAAAAATTAAATGTAAAAACTGTATTAGGAGTATCTAATGTATCCTTCGGATTACCTAATAGGGAATTAGTAAATCAAGTGTTTTTTGCCGCTGCACTTTATGAAGGTCTAGATTTACCTATAATAGATCCATTAGATAAAGATATGATGGATACAATATTAGCATCTAATCTTCTTTGGAATAAAGATATTGGTGGTAGGAAATATTTAGAAAGTTATAGTAATTATAATAAAGAAGATATAAAAAAGAATAGTAAGGATATAAAAAGTGAATTTGGTTTAATTGAGATTATTATTAAAGGGATAAAAGAAGAAGCAAAGGTTATTACAGAAAGATTATTAATAGATATTGAGCCAGTAGAAATAATTAATAAATACTTAATTCCTGGTCTAGATATTGTAGGGGAAAAATATGAAAAAGGGATTATATTTTTACCTCAATTAATTCAATCAGCTGAAACAGTTAAAGCTTCTTTTGAAGTATTAAAGGAAGTACTTATTAAAGAATCTAATACTAATATATCTAAGGGGAAGATACTATTAGCTACTGTGAAAGGCGACGTTCATGATATTGGAAAAAATATAGTAAAGATATTATTAGAAAATTATAATTATCAAGTTTATGATCTGGGAAAGGATGTATCTACTGAAGAAATAGTAGAAAAGGTATTAAAAGAGGATATAAAATTAGTAGGTTTAAGTGCTCTTATGACTACTACTGTTAAAAGTATGGAAGATACGATTACAGAGTTAAAGAGGGTTAACCCAGATATTAAGATAATGGTAGGAGGAGCAGTACTTAATGAAGAATATTCAGATATGATAGGTGCAGATTTTTATTGCAATGATGGAAAAATGGCAGTAGAAATTGCTCAAAAAATATTAGAATAAAATATAAGGCTACTATATAGTAGTCTTATATTTTAAAAAAGACTAGAAATATAATATAATTCCTAGAGAAAATCCTAATATTATTCCGATAGATGAAGCTCTTCCTTTATGTATAGCTTTCGCGTTAGGTATGATTTCATCACAAATTATATAAAGCATAGTACCACCAGCAAAAGAAAGGCAAAGAGAGATAAACTTACTGGATATATTTCCCACAGTAAAACCTACAAAGGTTCCTATTCCTGTAGGTAATCCAGTTAATATAGTATAAAGAACTACCTTCCAGGGTGATAATCTATTTAATTTTAAAGGCATAGCTACTGATATACCTTCTGGAATATTGTGTAATAACATGGCTATAGCTAGAGTAGGCCCTAGATCAGATAATGTTAAAAAACTAGACCCTAAGGCTAATCCTTCAGGGAAATTGTGTACTGCTATACTTATACCTAATAATAAACCAGTCTTAGTATATGTATTTTCCATTTTCTTTTTTAAAGCAACTTCTACAAATATAATAAGTAATATGCCTATAAATATACCTGTCAGAGTAGAATAAATATTTCCTAACAGGAATGATTCAGGTAAGAGATGAAAGGTAACTATAAACATCATAAATCCGCCTGTAAGCCCTAATAGAAAGCTAGATCTTCTATGAGTATTTTTAACAAATAGACTGATTAATCCACCTAATCCGGTTCCAACCATTCCAACTATTAATCCATATAAAGTAATTATCCAAACCATTGTCACAGTATCAACCCCTCTAATTATTAATATTCTTATATTATAGAATTAATAACTAAGTTTAGAATATTAATATAATTTTGTAGGTAAATTTATAATTTATTAGTAGGATAATTTTATATTTTATGATAGTATAAGTAATGGTTCATAATTTTATATAAAGATATTTAGAAGTAAATATTAAAAAAAATATACATATATATTTTCTATTGAATTATATAATATATATGTTAAAGTATACATATAGTGGAGGAAGAGGCTTTAATACACTAGTGGTAGTGGGTATTAAAGTTTTATTGATATATAGGAGGAAGATAGATGTTAAAAGTAGAGAAACGTAATGAAGATATAGTAGAATTTGAAAATGAAAAGATAGCCATAGCTATCAGTAAAGCTATGGATGAAACGGAAGAAGGAATTGATGAGGAATTAGCTGATAATATAGCAGAAAAGATAGCTGAAGAATTCAAAGATAATGATGTAATTCATATTGAACAAATTCAAGATGCTGTTGAAGTACATCTAATGAAATCTAGACCTGATGTAGCTAGAAAATATATTATATATAGAGAAGATAGAGCTAAACTGAGAGAACAAGGTTGGGATATGTCTGATCTACAAAGAGATATATACGAACAAAAGTATAGATATGGTGGAGAATCCTTTGATGAATTCCTTGAAAGAGTAAGTGGTGGAAATGGACCTATTAAAAAGGCTATTTTAGACAAGAAACTTATGCCTGCTGGTAGAATTTTAGCTGGTCGAGGTTTAGATAAACAAGGTAGAAAGATTACTTTAAGTAATTGTTATGTAATGCCAAAAGTAGAAGATAATATTGAAGCAATATTTGATACTGCAAAATATCTAGCTAGAACTTATTCTTATGGTGGAGGATGTGGGCTTACATTATCTAATTTAAGACCTAAAGGTGCAAAAGTAAATAATGCAGCTAATACTACAACAGGTGCTGTATCTTTTATGGATCTATTTTCTTTAGTAACAGGTTTAATAGGGATGAGAGGTCGTAGAGGTGCCCTAATGTTAAATTTAGATTGTAATCATCCAGATATTGAAGATTTTATAAATGTTAAGAATGATTTAGATAAAGTTAATTATGCCAATATATCTGTTAATATAGACGATAAATTTATGGAAGCAGTAGAAAATGATGAAGAATATGAATTACATTTTGAAGTTGATGCTACTAATGAAAAGATAAGCAGAATGATAAGAGCTAAAGATTTATTTAGAACACTAGCTAAAAACAACTGGAATATGGCAGAGCCAGGACTTTTATATCAAGATAAAACAGATTCATGGCATCTAATGAGTGAAGATGAAGATTTTGAATTTGCAGGAGTAAATCCATGTGCAGAAGAACCATTACCTGCCTTTGGAAGCTGTAATCTATCTTCTATAAACTTAAGTGAATTTGTAAAATATCCATTTACTAAACATGCTAGATTTGAATTTGAGAAATTTGGTGAATTGGTCAGACATGGAGTTATATATTTAAATGAAATCCTAGATGAAAATATGGAATTACATCCATTAAAACAACAAAGAGAAATGTCAAGAGATTTAAGACAGATAGGTTTAGGAGTTATGGGTGTAGCTGATGCCTTTGTGAAATTAGGTATAAAATATGGTAGTGAGGAATCTATAAATCTAATTGATCAAATCGGTAGAACTATGATTAATGAAGCATTAAGACAATCAGCTTTATTAGCTGAGAAAGATGGATCATTCCCTAATTATAAAGAAGAGGCTGTATTAAAATCTGAGTTCTTAAAATCTAATGTAGATAATGATGTATTAAAATTAATAAAAGAACATGGATTAAGAAATAGTCAATTATTAACTATAGCACCAACAGGTAGTATATCCACATTAATAGGATGTAGTAATGGTGTAGAACCTATTTTCCAAGTATCATATACTAGAAAATCAGAATCATTACATCATGAAGACACATATTACAAAGTATTTACTCCTATTGTAAAAGAATATATGGATACAAATAATATTAGCTCAGAGGAAGATTTACCAGAGTTCTTTATAACTACTTCTAATCTAGATTATAAATGTAGAATTGATGTTCAATCTGCTTGGCAACAATATATAGATGCTAGTATTTCATCTACTGTAAATGTTCCTAATGAATTTACTGTAGATGAGGTAGAAGACCTATATATGTATGCTTGGAAAAAAGGTATAAAAGGTGTAACTATATATAGAGATGGTTGTGCAAGAAGTGGGATATTAATTTCTGATAAGGTGGAAAACAAATTAGAAAGAATAGATGAATTACAAACAGAATTAAATCAATTAGCAGCAGAACAATTAGAGATTGACCCAGATAATTGTCCGATGTGTGGAGGAGAATTGAAACATTCTGGTGGATGTGAAGAGTGTACAGTTTGTGGATATAGTCCTTGTTCTATTTAAAGATAGTTTAATAAATATAAAAAAGATAAAAAAGGAAGTAGCTGTTTTATAATGAAGCAGCTACTTTTAAATTATTTGTTTTTATTTTATAACATTGAGGAAAGAACATGTACTTTAGACACAATCCCTTTTAAACTTTTGTCTTCGTCTATTACGGCTATAGGGAATGGTGTTTTTGCTGCAACTTCCATAATATCTGTAAGAAGTGTATCTGGTGTAGTAGTGTTTATATCTTCTATTATTATATCTTTTAATTTTACTCCTTCTTTATTAGCTTCAATAGCATCATCTATAGTAACTACCCCATATAGTTTCATTCTTTCACCAACTACATAAGCACTAGATACTCCATTTCTTCTCATAGTTTTTATTGCGAAACTTAAATTATCCTTTGGTCGAACCATACTATTTGGAGTAATCATTACATTTTCTACACTAATTACTTGAGTCATATCTGCACTATCAATAAATTGTTTTACATAATCAGTAGCAGGATTTTCACTCATTTCTTCTGGTGTGGCTATTTGAATAATTTCTCCATCCTTCATAATTGCAACTCTATCACCAATTTTAAATGCTTCATTAATATCATGTGTTATAAATACTATAGTTTTATCTAGTTTTTTCTGTATAGTTAGAAGCTCAAACTGCATATCTTTTCTAACTAACGGATCTAAAGCTGAGAATGGCTCATCCATTAAAAGAATTTCTGGATCATTTGCTAAAGCTCTAGCAATACCGACTCTTTGCTTCATACCACCAGAAAGACTAGATATAGGTTCATTTTCCTTACCTTTTAATCCTACCATAGAAATCATTTCCTGAGCTTTCTTTTTACGTTCTTCTTTAGAAATACCTTTAACCTCTAGTCCGTACTCAACATTACCCATAACATCTCTATGAGACATTAAACCGAATTGCTGAAATACCATAGAAATATTATCTCTTCTATAATTATTTAATTGTTCTTTACTAAATTTACCTATATCATCGCCATGAAAATAAACATTTCCTAATGTAGGCTTATTTAACATATTAAAGCATCTTACTAATGTAGATTTACCTGATCCAGATAATCCTATAACAACAAAGATCTCACCCTGATTAATATCAAGGGATGCATCCCAAAGTGCTATTGTTGTCTTTGTTTCATCATATATTTCTTCTTTGCTTTTACCGGCCTTTTTAAGTTTTGCAGCCTTTGATTTTTCTGGTCCATAAATCTTGGATAAATTTCTTACACTTAATACATTTTTATCCATCTGATTTCACCTCACTACGTTGTACAAAACCTTGTGTAATTCTATCTAGTATAACAGCAATGATTACTACTGCAGTACCAGATATTAATCCACGTCCTATTTCTATTTTATTTACACCGTCTAATACTTCCATACCTAAACCTCTAACACCAATCATAGATGTAGTAACTACCATAGATATAGCCATCATAAGAGTTTGGTTTACTCCTGTCATAATAGTAGGTAATGCCTGAGGTATTTGTACTTTGATTAAAGATTGAAACCATGTAGATCCGAAAGCTATAGATGCTTCTATAACTTCTTCATCAATTTGTCTAATACCATGACTAGTAAGTCGTATCATTGGAACAATAGCGTATATAGTCGTGGCTATGACCCCTGGTGCCTTACCTAAACCAAAGAATAATAAAGCTGGTATTAGATAAACAAATACAGGCATAGTTTGCATAGTATCTAGTATAGGACGGACGATTCTATTTGCCCTTTCACTGGCCGAAATTAAGACTCCAAGAGGGAATCCTAATAATAATGAGATTATGACGGAGGCTATAATTATAGCTAAGGTCTCATTCATCAAATCCCAATATCCTACAGCACCAATAAGAAATAATAGTACACTATATAATATTCCTTTACTAATTTGGCCTAATAACTTCCAGGTTGCTATAAATACAAGTGCTATTAAAACAAACCAAGGTATAAGATCAAGTATACCCTGGATTAAATTTATGAAGCTTCTTAAACCACTAGTAATAGTACTGAAAAAAGCATCGTGTTTCACACTAAAAGACCTTACAGCATCGTCTATAGCTCTAAAATTGATTGGAAACTCAATAGGAAAATCGTATAACCAATCCATATTATTTACCTCCTAGTCGCCTAAGGCTTCTCTCATAGTATTTGCGTCTTCTTCATTTAGCCATTCATCTAATAATTCATCATGTTCCCGTAGAAATTGCTTTGCACCTTCTACAAAATCGCCATTGTTTTCTTCTGAAAGAGCTAATCCTTCAGATGTTAATTCACTAGATGTTTCATAATTACTTAAAAATTCGATAAAATCTGCATTTTCGTCCTCATCATTAAAATCATTACTTACAGCTATAGTTACTCTCATAGCTGGTAATTCAGTTTCTCCGGCCTTGAATTTTTCATCATCTTCATATGGCTCATCTTCTAAAAGAACCATATCATATTGACCTAATAGAGCAGTTGGCTCCCAATAGTATGCAGCTATAGGTTCACCCTTATCATAAGCATCAATTATAGCTGTTTGTAAAGCTGTATCTGAACCAGGACTAAAGTATACAAAGTTTTCATCTAAATCATAATGTTTATATTTTCTTTCTAGAATATCATCTACTTCCCAACCAGAGATAGCTCCGTAGATTCTACCCATTCCTTCTTCTTCATCATCTGGGAAAATATCTGGATAGTCTTTTAGATCCCAAACATATTTTAAATCTGGTGCAGATGCTTCAATACCTTTTTCTTCGTCACCTTCTATAACATATCTAGGGACGTATATACCTTGATAGTTATCATCAAAATTTACACTTAGTTCTTGTAATTTTCCATCATCTAAATCAGGTTGATATTGTGGTATATTATCAGTCCACTCCTCCATATGAATATCTATTTCACCACTTAATAAACCTTCATGCATTACTGCTGTAGATCCAGGTGTTTCCTCCCAAGTATAGTCAAAAACCTCTTCAGCTATAATCCCTGCTACTGCATTATGAAACTGGTTACTTTCCCAACCAGCATCTGCGAAAGTAATCTTACCCTTACTTCCACCACCATCACCACCATCATCTCCACTACAAGCTACTAATGTTAAGGCTAGCATAGAGAATAGTAAAGCTATACTTACTAATTTCTTGTTTACAAGTTTTTTCACTTTTATACACCTTCCTCTAAGATATTTAGTATTTATATTTAATAGATATATTAATAAACAAAAGGCCATGGAGTACCATGGCCTGAAATAGAACAATTTGACTCCCTTAGCGCCTACGAGGTTAGCTGTCGGGTTAGAGCAAAAGGGAAGCTCTTCAAAATGATTCACCCCAAGGAATTGGTTCCCCCGTTTCTTGAGAAAAGAATTAAGCGATGTGATTTATATGTAATTTTAAAAACCATTACAAAAATTAGTATAACACAAGATAGGAATCCTTGCAAATGTGGAAATCAAGCCATTGTATAATATAGTTATTTTAAACACAGTGTAAGTATTATGATTTCAAGCTATAGAGGAATATAAAAGATTATTTTAAATTCCTTATATTTATACTATATTTTAAAATGTCAATACTTTTATACCCAAATTAATATAAAATAACCCCTAAACTTGTATAGGAGTTTAGGGGCTATAAGACATATTATCTAAATATTTTTATTTATGGTATCCAGCTTTCTACTAAATCTTCATTTTCTTCCATCCATTTTCTTGCAATTTCTAATTCGTCATCATCACTATCTTGGAATGCACCCATTAGATCATTTAATTCTTCATCATTTAATTGGAAGTTTTCTAGAAATTCTGCTACTTCTGGCATATCTTCTTTTATATCCTTTTTACCAATAGAGTGAAGATTTTCTTGATCACCAAAGGATTCTTGAGAATCATCAAGGAATTTTAGATCCCATTCAGAGAATTTCCAATGTGGAGTCCATCCTGTAACAACAATCCAATCCTCGTTATCAATAGCTTTCTGTAAAGCTGCTAGCATAGTAGCTTCACTACCAGATATTAACTCTAAATCTAAATCATAAGCCTCAATAGCTCTTTCAGCTCCATCCATAATTCCTGCTCCAGAGTCAATTCCGATAATTTCACCATCAAATTCATCTGCTTTCTCCTTTAATTCTTCAATACTATCAACATCTACATAGTCTGGTACAACTAAACCTATTCTAGCACCTTCATAATTATATCCTAAATCTGTTAGATCATCTTCATATTTTTCCTTATAATCTCCATGAGTAATAGGATACCAAGCATCTAAAAATGCATCATAACTTCCACTTGAAACTGAAGTGAAGATTGGTCCTGCGTCTGCCATGGTAATTTCTACATCATAGTCCATTTTATCTTCTAAAACAACTTTAGCCAGATTAGTCATGGCAACACCTTCTGCCCAATCAACATATCCTATTTCTACAGTTCCTTTTGATTCTTCTGATCCTCCTGATCCTTCTCCATTACCACCATCTGTAGAATCACATCCTACAACCATAGTTAATAATAAAACACTTACTAAAGCAAAAATACTTACCTTTTTTACTATACTCTTATTCAATTAAATCATCTCCTTTAAGTTTATATTTTATTTACGACTTCATATAATAAATAAAATATTATTTTGTCTTTGAATCTCCTAAAGATTGAGTAATTCTATCTAGTATCATAGCTAATACAACTACAGCAATTCCACCTTCAAAACCTACTCCAATTTCGAGTTTAGTAATACCTCTTAATACTACCTCACCTAAACCACCAGCTCCAATCATTGCTGATATAACTACCATAGACAAAGCAAGCATAATAGTTTGGTTTACTCCTGCTAGGATTGTAGGTATTGCTAAAGGTATTTGTATTTCAAATAACATCTGCCTACTAGTCGCTCCAAAAGAACGAGATGCTTCAATAATATCTTCTGGAACTTGACGAATTCCTAATCCTGTTAATCTTACAACAGGAGGCATAGAGAAAATAATAGTTGCTACTGCACCAGGAACAACTCCTAGATCAAAGAAAATAACTGCTGGAATTAAATGTACAAAAGCTGGCATAGTCTGCATAAAGTCCAAAATGGGCCGCATAACCTTATTGACCTTATCACTTTTAGATGACCATATACCTAGTGGAATCCCTATAACAAGTGCAATAAATGTTGCTGTAAGAACTAAACCTAAGGATTGCATAGTTTCCGTCCATAGTTCCATAGAATCTATAAGCAATAATCCTAAGAAACTAAAAATAGAAACTCCTTTTCCTGCTACTTTCCATGCTAGTAATGCAATAAGAATTATTAACACGATAGCAGGAGGTAATAATAGAATGCTTTCAATACCCTCTATAATAAATAGAATCCCTGTACGTAAGCCGTCAAATATAAAATCAAGATTATTTGTAAGCCAATCTATCAAAGATTCAAAAACTGATCCAATTTGAAGATTAATCATCCTTTTCATCCTCCATTCCTGAAATTCCTGAAATAACAGATACTCGAACAATAATACCTAGCATTTTATTGTTCTTATCTATAACTGCTATAGGATGTCTAGTATCTTTAGCAATAGGTAGTAAATCCTCAATAAGAGTATCAGGGGAGGTAGTAGCTACATCATCACTAATAATACTTTCAATATCTGTTTCTTCTTTTTGGGCTAGTTCAGTAGCATCATCAATAGTTACAATACCTCTTAATGTTCTTTCTTTATCTACTACAAAGATACTTGATATACCTGCTTCTTCCATCTTTCTTATGGCGACTCTTGGACCATCTTTATGAGAAGTTATAGCATCTGGTTTTTTCATAATAGTAGAAGCTGTAATAACTTTGGAACGATTAACATCCTGGACGAAATCTTTAACATATTGATTTGCTGGATTTTTTAATATTTGCTCTGGAGTTCCTGTCTGTACGACTACACCATCCTTCATAATAGCTATACGGTCCCCTAATTTTAAAGCTTCATCTAGATCATGTGTAATAAATATTATAGTTTTCTTCATTCTAGATTGTAGGTCTAGTAATTCATCCTGCATTTCCTTTCTGATTAGAGGATCTAAAGCACTAAAAGCCTCGTCCATCAGTAAAACATCAGGATCATTGGCTAAGGCTCTAGCTAATCCCACTCTTTGCTGCATACCACCACTTAGTTCATCAGGCATAGAGTTTTCATACCCTTTTAGTCCTACTAATTCAATTACCTCACGAGATTTTTCTTCTCGTTCTTCTTTGTCAACACCTTGTATTGCTAATCCATATCCTACATTAAATAATACATCTCTATGTGGAAGTAGACCAAAGTTTTGGAAAACCATGGCTAGTTTTTTCCTTCTAATTTCTAGAAGTTCATCTGCATTAGTTTTCGTAATGTCTGTACCGTCAATGAATATTTGACCTTGAGTTGGCTCAATTAAACGATTTAAACAACGTATTAAAGTGGATTTTCCACTACCTGATAAACCCATTACTACAAAAACTTCCCCATCTTCTACCTGGAAATCAACTTGACTTACTCCAACAGTACTACCTGTGTCGTCTAATATTTCTGACTTGGTTTTTCCTTCTTCTATTAAAGGAATAGCTTTCTGAGGATTTGACCCAAAAATCTTATATAAATCTTTTACTTCTACTTTAGGCATTTCTCAACTTCCTTTCTATTTTTTCATAAGTAATAATTAAAATCATAATTTAATTTAATACTTATCAATACTTCAAATTTAATACTTAACATATTTTAAAAATTAATATGTACAATAATTGCTAATATGTTTATTATGTCTTTATATTAAAATACTATAGGTTATTTTATATGAATAAATACACACTATTCCTTTAATTTTCACACCTTTCTTAATTACAGTTTACTATGTAGTACAATAAGTAGATATATGATATATTTAAAAACAAAAAACCATGGAGTACCATGGCTTTAAATAAGCGCAACTCAACTCCTTTTTAATGCCTACGAGGTTAGCTGTCGGGTTAGAGCAAAAAAGGTAGCTCTTCAATAATGATTCACCCCAAAGAATTGGTTCCCCCGTTTCTAATAAAAGAATTCGGCGATACGATTTATATTTAATTTCAAAGCATCATAAAAATTAGTATAACATAAGATAGAAATCCTTGCAAATGTGAGATTGGAGCCATTGTATAATATCGTTTTCAATTATTCTATAATCCTTATGATTTCAAGCCATTGAGCAGATATGAAATATTTTGAAAAAAGTCAAATTTTAAACAAAGTTTATATTTTTTAACGATATTTAAGTGATAAATTTATACACATATAGACTGATATATCTTTTTTAAAATAAAATTGATATAATTATTTGGAGGAGTGAAATAAATGGTAAGAAGAAAAAGAAGTAAAGTAATTGAAATGGAAATAATAGAAACACATTTTCCAAATAAATCAATAGGGACACACAATGATAAGATTATAAAGATAAAAGGTGGAATAAAGGGACAAAAGGTAAAAGTCCTATTAGGAAGGAAAAGAAGAGATTATATTCAAGGGAAACTACTTGAAGTATTAGAAAAGTCTCCATTAGAGAAAAATATAACTTCTCAACCTTTAGATAAAAGTGGTGCATGTTCTTATGCAGGATTATTATATGAAGATGAGATAGATTTAAAGGAGAAACAAGTTTTAGATTTGTTTAAAAGAAAAGGTATAGGGAATATTAATTTTTTGGGAATAGAAAGAAGTCCTAATGTAGAAGGATATAGAAATAAAATGGAATATACTTTTGGAGATGAGGTAAAAGATGGACCTTTAATACTAGGATTACATGAAAGAGGAAAATTCTATTCGATTGTAGATAGTGATGGATGTAACATGGTAGATAGTGATTTTACTAATATAAGAAAAAGTGTAATGAATTATTTTAGAGACTTAGAGATGCCCCATTATCATAGAATATCACATGTTGGGTTTTTAAGACATCTAGTTATAAGAAAAGCATTGTCTACTGGAGAAATATTAATTAATTTAGTAACTTCTAGTCAAGAAGAATTAGATAAAGAAGATTTTGTAAATATCTTATTAGACTGTGAGAAAAGTCATCTTATAGAAGGAAGTAAAATAATAGGTATACTTCACACGATAAATGATGGTCTAGGAGATGTAGTGCAAGCAGATAATTTAGAATTATTATATGGTAGAGATTATATAGTAGAAGAGATTCTAGATTTGAAATTTGAGATTTCACCATTTTCATTTTTTCAAACTAATACTTATGGGGCGGAAAAATTATATAGGCTAGTGAGAGAATTTGCAGGGGATATTCAAGATAAGACTATATTTGACTTATATTCGGGTACAGGTACTATTGCTCAAATTATGGCTCCTCTAGCAAGAAAGGTTATAGGTATAGAAATAGTAGAAGAAGCAGTAGAAAAGGCTAGAGATAATTCTAAATTAAATGAATTAGATAATGTGGAATTTATAGCAGGAGATGTGTTAAAAGAAGTAGATAAACTAGAAGATAAGGCAGATATAATAGTAATAGATCCACCAAGAGATGGAATTCATCCTAAGGCTATAAATAAGATAATAGATTTTAATCCTGAGACCTTTGTCTATGTATCATGTAATCCTAATACATTGGTAAGGGATTTACAGGTATTTATAGAAAGAGGATATAAGATTGAGAAGACTAAGCTCATGGATATGTTCCCAAGGACACCACACGTTGAATCAGTTTGCCTACTTACAAGAAAATTTTAAATAATATATAATAATTGCCAAGACTATTATATTATCGATAATATAATAGTCTTGGCAAAGATAAATTAAAAATCAAATTATAATTTATTCATTTTACATTCTCAGTTCAATTATTAGACTAGGATTTCTTTATCCTAGATCTTTGATTCTATTTTCAACGTCTAGTAATGCAGCTTTGTCTTCACCTGCAAATTCAACCAAATCTAATACACCACGGAAGAGATCTTCTTCTTCAACTTGCTCATCAACATAAGTGCGTAGAAAATTTTCAGCAGCATAATTGTTTTCATCTATAGCTATTTTTAATATACCTCTAATACTTGCTGAAATTTCCTTCTCATGATCTAGAGCAGCCTTGAAAGCATCTAAAGCGGAATTATAAACTGTAGGTTGTTCCTCTATGCTGTTGAATTCTACATGTCCATCGACATCTTCGACAAAAGTTCTAAAGTCTTCGGCATGTTCTCTTTCTTCTACAGCATGATCACCAAAGAATTTAGCAAATCCTAGTAGAGATCTTTCTCTAAAATATTGTTCAATTCCTAAGTATTTATATGCAGCTTCTAGCTCCATTGAAATTTGTTTGTTAAGTGAATTTTGTAGATTATTATTAAGTTTCATAATCTTATCCCTCCTAAAATATTTAATCACTATTTTAATAGATACCCTTTGAATTATACCTAAAACATAAATTTTATATTTATTTAATTAAATTTTAAATGGACTATATTTCTAAGATTTA
>DATGUA010000067.1:0-39195 GCA_035301545.1 Tissierellaceae bacterium
ATTATTTAGATATAAATAGTTTAGAAGTAGTAGAAGAACTACTTCTAAACTATAATGGGACTATTCTTTTAGTATCCCATGATAGGAAGTTGATAGAAAATGTAGCTGAAGAATTATTAATAATAAAGAACAAAAAAATAAGAAATTTCAAAGGAACTTATAAAGAATATTTGAAAGATAAAGTTAAACCTAAATTAAATATGAAAGAAAAAGAAATTGAAGAAAAAATAATATTATTAAAAAACCAAATTTCATCATTGTTAGGACAGATTTCAATTGAAGAAAATCAAGAAAATAAAAAAGAATTAGATAAAAGATATAAATTAAAATTAGAAGAATTAGAAAACTTAAAGAAAGATATATAAATAAATGTTTATTATAAGGGCTGGGAATCTAAAGAAAGTCTTTTAGAGGGATGGACACATGGAGGGTAAGAGAGATAAGGCTAAATATTCAGTCTTTAGCTCTGAACTATGGGAACTACAGGCAAAATATTATAATTAATGAAAGAGATAAAAGCAAACTAAAATCAATTTTAGTTTGCTTTTGTTATTTAAGGTTTATTTAAGCTTGTCTTTATTAAGCTTTAAGTATGGTAGATTATAATATGTTTATAGTCAGAAAGTACAGGAGGAATAAAAAATGGTTAATTGGGAAATTAAAAAGATATTTAAATCAAAGAATGGAATGATTGTAATATCATTGTTTCTTATTCTTTTAATGTCTATGGTATTTATAAAACCTAAGTCAAAGTTAATAGATAGCAAAGGAAATGAAAGAAAAATAAATATAAGAGAAGAATATGAGAGTAATCTAGAAGAATTAAAAATAGCTAGTCAAAGTGAAGGTAAAGATGAATTTTCAGTAGATATTAAAGAGATAGCTAATGATAAATTAAATGCTATGGAATCTGAAAAATATAAGGATACTAGATTTTGGAGAGTTTTTAATTATAGATCTAGCCATCCTTTTATGATACTTATCATGATTATAATCATAGCAGTACTTTTTTCTAATATATATACTGATGAAATAATATCAGGGGTAGATAGTTTGATTTTATCATCTAAAAATAGATATAAGGTTTTATATTCGAAGTTGGTTATTAGTATAGGAACGCCAATAGTTTTATATGCTGGATATTTAATAGCCCAGTTTATAACTACCTATATACAATATGGAAGGCCTATTAATGGAAGTCTCCAAGCTGTAAGAATAGTAGACATTCCATTACTGCTTAATGGGGCATATACAATATATAAGTTTATACTATTAAAAATAGGAATACTTTCAATAGTTTTAATAAGCCTATCTGTATTAGCAAGTTTAATTTCATTTATTAGTAAAAATTCTATACAGTCTATAAGTGGATTTTTAATGTTTATATTCTTAGGAAAGATAGTGACACTAATTAAAGGCTTACCAAAATCTATAATGATGGTAATTTCAAGGATTAACTATATAGATTTATTATTTAAATTTAATGAATTTGCTTTAATGTATTCAGGAAAAGTAAAGCTGTTTTCTATAAATCTAGATATAACAAATTTATCTTTAAGTATTTTAATTGTCTTTTGTCTGATAGAAATATTTATATGTAGAATTATATTTAAGAAATTTATAACAAGATAAAATTAGGAGGAATTAAGAATGAATAGACTGGAAATAAGAAATTTAACAAAATCTTATGGAAATAGAAATGTAAATAAAGATATAAATCTTACACTAGAAAATGGAGTATATGGTCTCTTAGGGCCTAATGGATCAGGAAAAACAACTCTTATGAGGCAGATTGCTACATTAGCTAAACCTACAAAAGGAGAAATAATATATAACGGTAAGGAAATTTATAAAATGGATGATGAATATAGAGGAGTTATAGGTTATTTACCACAAGAATTTGGAGTTTATAAAAACTTCTCTGCTAGGAAATTTTTAAAATATATAGCAGCATTAAAAGGATTAGATAAAAAAGATGTAAATAAAAAGGTAGATGAGTTATTAGACTTAGTTGGATTGTATGACGTGAGAAATAAAGGAGTTGGAAAATTTTCAGGTGGAATGAAAAGAAGAATAGGAATTGCCCAAGCTTTATTAAATGACCCTAAAATAATAATATTAGATGAGCCAACAGCAGGACTAGATCCTCAAGAAAGGACAAGATTTAGAAATCTATTATCAGATATATCTAAAGATAAAATAATAATACTTTCAACTCATATAGTTTCTGATATAGAATCTATTGCAAAAGAGACTATTATGATAAAAAATGGTGAAATAATAATGGTGGGATCTAATAGGGAAATTTTATCTGATATGGATGGAAAGGTATATACTATAAAAATCCATGATGAAGATAAGATAGAAGAAATAAGGAGAAAGTATAAAGTAGTTAATTTACAACGTGGAATGGATTATACCGAGCTTAGAATTGTAAGTGATAAATCTATTGATTATGAAGATTCACAAGTGGCAATGCCAAGATTTGAGGATGTTTATATGTTTTACTTTGATTTAGAAAATACAAAGGAGGTGTAAAAATGATTACACTTATAAAGGCAGAAATTAGAAAAATGCTATTTAGAAAAGGAGTTTTAATAAGCTGGATAATATCTCTCTTATTAGGAACAGTACTAATTCACAATGGAACAGTAAGTGAGGTTTATGCAGATACTTTCTTCAAAAGTTATGGCTATACTCCTATAATAGGACTGCTTATGTTTATGATTTTGTCTGGTTCTTATACTATAGAATATGATTCTAATATGAAAGATTTAATAAATTCTACAAAAAACGGAAAGAAGAAGTTAGTTATAGCAAAGGCAATAGGGGCAGGTATAGCAGCTTCTATTGTAAATGTATCTATAGTCATAATTATATATTTAGATGCTGTAAGAAAAGCAGGACCTGAAGGTCTTTATATGCCATTAAAGGATTTGTGGTATTTTAGTGAAACAAATTCAGATTTAAATGTATTACAGATGATGATAATAGTAATTATTTCAGTTATAATAGGATCATTTTTCTTTGCACAATTAGGCCTATATCTATCATCTAGAAGTAAATCAGCTACTATGCCATTTATTGTAGGTGGACTAATTATGGGAACTCCATATATATTACAGGGATTTATACCAGCTGAAATAAACATCTTTACTCCATTATCCGGAATGATGTCATCAGAAATAATTAGGAATAATGGAGGTCCTTCAGTGTATCTGTTTCAAGGCATTGTATTAATAGTAGGTGGCATAACTTTTTACAAGCTAAGCTATAATAGGTTTATTAATGAAAATTAATATAAAGTAAGAATGATAAGGGAACCAAACAACTTTAGTATTGGTTCTTTTTTTATATGGTATAATTAATATATATTATCAAGGGTATTATAGTAATATTAGGAAGATATTATAGGAGTGTTTCATATGAATGATTTATTAAATTATGGGAAAATATTAATAATAGATGATGAAGAGGATATATTAAAACTTCTGTCGACAGTATTTAAAAAAGAGGGGCTTAAAAATATTTATACAGCTGGTGATGCAGAAGAGGGATATACTTTATTTGAAAAGGAAGATCCGGATATTATTCTTTTAGATATTATGTTACCAGATGGAGATGGCTATGAGGTCTGTAAAAGGATTAGAGAAATATCTAATCTTCCGATTTTATTTATGTCAGCAAAGGCAGAGGAAATTGATAGGATATTAGGATTTGCCTTAGGGGGAGATGACTATATAACCAAGCCCTTTAGTCCTAAAGAAGTTGCATATAGAGTAAAAGCACATTTAAGAAGAAATAAATATAGTAATAAAGAGGAAAGTAATGAACTGCTTAAGCTCGGACCATTTAAAATAGATAAATCTAGAGTAGAAGTTAGGAAAAATAATGAATTAATAGAATTTAAGCCAAAAGAATATAAAATGTTTATATATATGGTAGAACATCCTAATCAGATTCTGAGTAAAGAACAAATATGTAGTGAAGTCTGGGGAGAAGACTATATAGGTTTTGATAATACTATAATGGTTCATATAAGAAAGTTAAGGGAAAGAATTGAAGATGATCCTTCTGATCCAAAGTATATTATTAATATAAGAGGATTAGGATATAAGTTGGTTATAGAGGATGAATAGATATGAATTTAAAAATAACAGGAAGATTTATTCTAACAGTAGCATTAGTTACAATTATTGTTATTATTATTAATATAAGTATAGGAATAATTTATGGGTTTAATAAGGGAAATAATATTGATGGAACAGATGAAATAGCTTATTTTTCATTAGAGGATTTCACAGATGAATTTAGTAAATACTTATTGAATGACGGAGAGCAAATATATATTCATAAGGATGGAGAAGAAATTTTACAAAAGTATAATGCTTGGATACAGGTTTTAGATGAAGATGGGAATGAAGTTTATAGTTATGAAAAACCTATTAAAGTTAAAGAGAGCTATAATCCTATGGAATTAATCCATGCGTACAAATACAGTTTAGCTGAAACTGAGTCTACAATATTTATATCAGAAAAGGATTTTCCTAATAAGAATCATAGTTATATTATAGGATTTCCATATGAAAAGGTTGGAAGGATTGTCTTTTCCTATGAGGATGATAAACTATATAATACTATAAGGGATGGGATCTCTATGGTTTTATTTGTAAGTATTATTATAGCATTATTATTTGGTTATTTATTTAGTAGAAGACTTACAAAGCCATTAGAAGGAATAATAGGAGATGTTCAAAATCTTTCTCAAGGACAGTATAATTTACAGAGGGAAGAAAAGGGAATTTATAAACAAATCTATAAAAATATAAATAATTTATCTAAAAGACTTAGAAGTAATGAAGAAGAAAGAAAGAACTTAGATAATATGAGAGAAGAATGGATAGCAAATATTTCTCATGACATAAAAACACCATTAGTATCTATAAAAGGATATGCTGAGACTTTATCTAATGAAGAATATGAATTTACTAGAGGGGAAATAAAGGAATATAGTGAAATAATAGAAAATAAATCTGATTATATAAAAGAACTTATAGATGATTTAAATCTAAGTACTAGATTAAAGAATAAGGCATTGACCTTAAACCTAGAAAACATAAATATTGTATCTTTAGTAAGGGAAATTATAATAGATATTTTAAATAATCCTAAAAATAGTAAGGTGAATATTGAGTTTTCAACTAGGAAACAGGTAATAGAAAAAGATCTAGATAAAATATTAATAAAAAGAGTTATTACTAATATCTTGTATAATTCTATAATCCATAATAATGAAGATATTAATATAAAGGTAAAAATAGAAAAAAGTGATAAGGTTCATATATGGATAATTGATGATGGAAAGGGCATTAAAGATGAAGATCTAAAATACATTTTTGAAAGATACTATAGAGGAACAAATACCGGACAGATCCATAAAGGTTCTGGACTTGGTATGGCTATAGCAAAGGATATCATAAAAGCACATAATGGTTCTATTGATATAAAAAGTCAAATTGGAGTAGGAACTGAAATTGAGATTATTCTATAAGTATATATTATATAATTACTTATATTAAAAGGGGACTTAATCCTTGAAAATTAATTAAATTTTAATAGGGTTATTAATTCTAAAGAGACGCTACCAAGCTATCTCTTTTTTATTATGTCATTAATTTCATTCTATGATATAATTATTTATACTTACATAAAGGAAGTGTATATAAATGAAATGGATCCAAGTAGTAGTTAAAACTTTTACAGAAAGTGAAGACTATGTATCTGCAATATTATATGAAGCTGGAGCCGATGGATTAGAAATTGAAGATCCGCAGGATATTATAAATCTAGTTGAAAATCCTAGAAATGACTGGACTATTGTAGAAGCAAGTTTAATAAAAGGCAATGTAGAGGATATATATATAAGAGCATATTTCCCAAAATCTAAGAAGTTCGATAATATAAAAGAATTTATAATAAATAATATTGATAAATCTCATGGTGAAATAAGTTTTAATGAAATAAATGATAATGATTGGTCTGAATCATGGAAGAAATATTATAAACCTTTAAGAATTGGTAAAAATATAGTAATAAAACCTTCTTGGGAAGATTTTGATATAGAGTTTGATGATATAATGATAGAATTAGATCCAGGTATGGCTTTTGGAACTGGGACTCATGAAACTACTATAATGTGTACAGAGGCTCTAGAATCATTTGTAAGCCGTGATAATAAAGTATATGATATTGGATGTGGTAGTGGTATACTTAGTATAGTGGGAGCTAAATTAGGAGCATCTAATGTAATAGGAGTAGATTTAGATCCTAATAGTATAAAAGTATCAAAAGAAAATATTAAAATAAATAATGTAGAAGATAAAGTAGAGATTGTAGAAGGAAATCTTTTAGATGTAATAAAAGATAAGGCTGATATAATAGTATCTAATATTTTAGCTGAAGTAATAGCGGGAATGACTGGAGATGTAAGAAAATACTTAGTAGATGATGGAGTATTTATAACTTCTGGAATAATTCTAGATAAAATAGATTTAGTTAAAGATTCTTTAATAGAAAATAAATTTACCATATTAGAAACTAGGACCTTAGGGAAATGGGCATGTATAATTGCTAGGAAGTAGGATGATAAAATGCATAGATTTTTTGTAGAACCAGATCAGGTATATAATGATCATATAAATATTTTAGGGCAAGATATAAAACATATAAAAAATGTTCTTAGATTAAAAGAAAATGATAAAATAGAGATTGCTTGTGAAGGTATAAATTATTATGGGGAAATATCTTCTTTTGAAGATGATAAAGTCAAAGTAGATATAATTTCCAAGGAAGAAGGAGTTAATGAACCAAATATAGATATAGTTTTATATCAAGGATTAGCTAAAGGAAATAGAATGGATTATATTATTCAAAAAGGAACTGAAGTTGGGATAAAAGAATTTTATATAGTAGATACTAAAAGAACTATTGTAAAGATTAAGAATAAAAAGAAAGAAAAATCAAGGATCAATAGGTTACAGTCTATAGGAGAAGAGGCAGCTAAACAAACTAAAAGAGATTATATACCTAAGGTGAATGGTATATTAAAATTTAACGATATGGTTGAATTATTAAAAGATGAGAAAAATATATTAGTTCCTTATGAAAATGAGGAACAGTTAAGTATTGGCCAAGTTTTGAAAGATATTAAAATTAGAAAAAATGAAAATAAAAGAATAAATTTAATTATCGGATCTGAAGGTGGATTTGAAGATAAAGAAATTAATGATTTAAAAAATATAGGTGGAGATATATTTACTTTAGGAAATAGAATTTTGAGGACAGAAACAGCAGGTGTAGTAGCATCTACTATAATTTTATATGATTTAGGGAATATAGGGGTGATATAATGGACAGAGTAGCATTTCATACATTAGGATGTAAGGTTAATCAATATGAAACTGAAGCTATGGAAAAACTATTTCAAGAAAAGGATTATGAAATAGTTTTAGAAAATGAAGTAGCAGATATATATATAATAAATACATGTACAGTTACAAATCTATCTGATAGAAAGTCTAGACAGTTTATTAGGAGAGCAAAAAGGACAAATAATGATTCAGTAGTAGCAGTAGTAGGCTGTTATTCCCAAGTGTCTCCTGATGATGTAGAAAGTATAGAAGAAGTAGATATTGTAATAGGAACTAGTGATAGGAATAAAATAGTAGAATTATGTGAAGAAGCTAGACAAAAAAATAAAAAGTTTAATATAGTGAGAGATATTAATACATATGATGGTTTTGAAGAAATATCTGTAGATGAAATGGAATCAAAAACTAGAGCTTATATGAAGATTCAAGATGGATGTACTCAATTCTGCACATATTGTATTATTCCATATGCAAGAGGGCCTATTAGAAGTAGGAAAATTGAAGATATAATAAATGAAGCTGAAAATCTAGCTAACAAAGGATTTAAAGAAATAATTTTAACTGGAATCCATGTAGCTTCTTATGGAAAAGATTTAGGAAATATAGATTTAAAGGATGTTATAAAAGAAATATCTATTATAGATGGAATTGAAAGGATTAGATTAAGTTCTATAGAACCTAATTTAATAGATGATGATTTTATGAGAGTACTAGTAGATACAGATAAAGTATGTAACCATTTCCATTTGTCATTACAAAGTGGATCTAATCCTATATTAAGAAGAATGAATAGAAGATATACTAGAGAAGAATTTAAAGAAAAAATAGATATTATAAGAAAATATATGCCAGATGCAGGTATTACTACAGATATAATTGTAGGTTTTCCTGGCGAAACTGATGAAATGTTTGAAGAAACAGTAGAACTTGTAAAAGATATAAGATTTTCTAAGATACATGTATTTAAATATTCACCAAGGGAAGGAACAGCTGCAGCTAGATTTAAGGATCAAATTAATGGTAATATTAAAAACGAAAGAAGTAAGACTTTAATTGAATTAGAAGAAAAATTAAGTAATGAATTTAACGAGAAATTTATAGATAAAAATATAGATGTATTATATGAAGAGAAAAGAGGCAATTATTATGAAGGATACACAAGTAATTATATAAGGATGAAATCTAAATCTAGTAGTGATATAATAAATAGTATAGTAGAAACAAAAGTAATAGAAAATGAAAAAGGTAATTTAATTGGTGAAATTAGGAGGTGAATCTGTGAAAGATTGTTTGTTTTGTAAAATAGCTGATGGAGATATACCTAGTGAAATTATTTATGAAGACGATAAAGTAGTAGCATTTAAAGATGTAGATCCTCAGGCGCCTGTACATGTACTTGTAATACCTAAAGATCATATAGAATCAGTTGATGATATTACATCAGAAAATTCTTATCTAATAGCTCATATATTTGAAGTGATAAATAAGCTTGCAAAAGATTTAGAATTAGACAAAGGCTATAGAGTAGTAAATAATTGTAAAGGACATGGTGGACAAACTGTAAACCACATACATTTCCATCTGTTAGGAGGGAGACAGTTACAATGGCCACCAGGTTAAAAATAAAGGATAAGGTTTATTCAAAGAAAAATATTATAATAACAGTTCTATTTCTCTTGATAACTATAATATTACCTTATATCTTTATATCAGATGAAATTGTACAAAAGGTTATAGATGAGTTTTTAAATAATTTAGGACATGTTTTTAATGAGGATATGACTATTAATGCATTTGCATTATTTTATAATAATTTACGAGCAAGTTTTATAATGATGATTATAGGATGGATTCCTTTTATATTTTTACCATACCTTACTTTAGGAATAAATGGGGTGTTGATAGGAATAGCATTAAGAATGTCAAAAATTGCAGGAACTAATCCTTTTAGAACAATTCTGACCGGATTATTACCTCATGGAATATTTGAAATTCCGGCATTATTAATAGCATTTTTGTTAGGAATATTTATATGTAAAAATATAACTAGTAGGATTTTTAAGAAAAAGTATTATAGTTTTAAAACTGTATTTAAGTTTACAATAAAAGAATTTATAATAAAAGTAATTCCTTTATTAATAATTGCGGCTATTGTAGAAACTTATATAACACCGGTGATAATGGGTATGTTTATATAATTTACTAATTTGGAATTCCTTGAAAAAAAATCCAATATATTGTATAATTATTTATTATAAATCCCAATCAAAATATAGTATTTGAATATCTAATAGTAGTGAGGGGAGGGAGAAATATGTCAGAGATAAAAGTAGGAGAAAATGAGTCACTTGATAATGCATTAAGAAGATTCAAAAAACAATGTGCAAGATCAGGAGTTATAGGTGAATCTAGAAAAAGAAGATACTACGAAAAACCAAGTGAAAGAAGAAAGAAAAAATCTGAAGAGGCAAGAAGAAAGAATCGTAGAAGACGTTAATTTAAATAATCAAATCAGGTCCCTTAAAATTAAATCTATAAAAGATAAATTTTTTATAGAAAAGATAAGACTATTAGATAATACTATAAAAATTAATATTGTAAGCTAACCTGGGTAAATACCCAGGTTTTATTATTTAAATATAATTTATTTTGGAGGAATAGATATATATGGATATTCAAATAAGGTCATACGATAAAAATGATATTAAAGAAGCTATTTATATTTGGAATGAAATTGTTAAAGATGGTAATGCCTTTCCGCAAATAGATTTATTAACAGAAAGGAGTGGTGATCAATTCTTTAGTAAACAATCATTTACTGGAATCGCTTATGATAGAGATACCGAAAGAATTATTGGCCTATATATACTTCATCCTAATAATATTGGAAGATGTGGACATATTGGTAATGCTAGTTATGCTGTAAAAAAAGGGATACGCAGCCATGGCATTGGTGAAAAGCTTGTTACTCATTCTATGAGTAAAGCAAAGGAACTAGGGTTTAAAATTTTACAATTCAATGCAGTAGTAAAAACAAATAAAGCCGCACTTTATCTATATGAAAAATTAGGATTTATGAGATTAGGTGTTATTCCTAATGGGTTTTTGATGAAAGACGGGACCTATGAAGATATTATTCCTCATTATTGTCTGTTATAGCTTTCACATTTCAATTTAAGTAGTTGAATAATATAGTTATAAGATTAGATAGCTCTTATTTTATTCCCTAAGAAATTTGTTTGATATAAAATTTTTTAGGGAATAAATTTCATATATAGATAATAAATGATACAATAATAGTGTATATATTAATATCACTACAATTATGGAGGTGAGATTATGAGAAATGCTAAAAAGGTTTTCGTATTATTGATCATTTTAATATTATTTAGTTCTTATAGCTTTGCTGAAGAGGATACGGTTTATGTAGTTCCTATAAAAGGGGAAATCAACCGTGCAGTTGGAAATTATGTAAGTAATACTGTAGAAAAATTAAACAAGAAAAATGCAAAAGGAATAATATTTGAAATAGATACCTATGGAGGGTTGATTGATGAGGCTATTAATATAAAGGATGCTATTGTAGATGTAGATATACCCACTATATCTTTTGTAAATAATAAGGCGGAATCAGCTGGTGTATTAATAACTATAGCTAGTGATAATGTAGTTATGTCACCAAATGCTACTATAGGATCTGCAGAGACTATTCCAAATACAGAAAAAGAATTATCATTATGGCGAGCAGTTTTAAGGGATACGGCTCAATATAGGGGTAGGGATAGTGAGATAATAGAAGCTATGGCAGATAAGGATATTGAAATTAAAGGAATTAGTCCAAAAGGGAAATTGGTAAATTTAACATCACAAGAAGCTTTAGAGGTAGAGGTAACAGATTATATATCTAATGATTATGATGATATATTAAATGAATTTGGTTTGTCTAATGTAAAAATAGTACATGAGACGGAAAGTATTCAACTTAAATTAGCTAAATATATATCAAATCCCTATGTTAGTAGTTTAATATTAACCATTGCTTTTGTTGGAATGATTATTGAAATATTTACTCCAGGATTTGGAATAGGTGGAACTATTAGTATTATAGGTTTTGGATTATATTTTGGAGGAAATATTTTAGCAGGACATTCTCATTGGACTTCACTAGCTCTGTTTATAACTGGTTTAATACTATTAGTAGTAGAAGGAATAGTACCAGGTTTTGGGCTACCAGGTATAAGTGGTATAATATTTGTATTAGTAGGAATTGTTTTAGCTATGGACTCCTTAGGAATCGCATTACTATCTATGAGTATAGCTATAATCATAACATCAATAGTAACTACTATATTAGTCAAGCTTGGATTTAGAAGTACTATGCTTGATAGAATAATACTAAAAGATAATAAAGAGAAAAAAAATAAGTATATAAGTTCTGATAGTAAGGACATGATGTTAAATAAAGAAGGAATTACAGTTTCGTCTTTAAGACCTAGTGGATTTGTAGATATAGATGGGGAAAAATTAGATGTTTTATCTGATGAAGGATTTATTCCAAAAGATACTATGGTTAAGGTAGTTAGAGTAGAAGGATCAAAAATTTTTGTAAGGAGGAATTAGTATGGGTTCAGGCGCGTCAATATTTTTCACAATTGGAATTGCCTTAGTAATTCTTATTTTAGTAATGTTATTCTTTACTTTTGTACCAGTAGGATTATGGGTAACAGCATATTTCTCAGGAGTTAGGATAGGAATTTCAACATTAATAGGTATGAGATTAAGAAGAGTAGCACCAGCTAGAATAGTTAGACCTATGATAAAAGCTACTAAAGCAGGATTAAAATTAAGCATTAATGAATTAGAGGCTCATCTACTAGCTGGAGGTAATGTAAATACTGTAGTAGATGCATTAATAGCAGCACAAAGGGCTAATATAGAATTACCTTTTGAAAGAGCAGTAGCTATAGATTTAGCAGGTAGAGATGTTTTAGAAGCAGTTCAAGTAAGTGTTAATCCGAAAGTAATAGAAACACCTCAAATTGCATCAGTATCTAAAGACGGTATAGAAGTAATTGTTAAGGCCAGAGTTACAGTAAGAGCAAATATTGAAAGATTAGTAGGTGGTGCTGGTGAGGAGACTATAATAGCTAGAGTAGGTGAAGGTATAGTTACTACTGTAGGTAGTTCAGAATCACATAAAGACGTATTAGAAAATCCTGACAGTATATCTACTACTGTATTATCTAAAGGTTTAGACTCAGGTACTGCATTTGAAATATTGTCTATAGATATAGCAGATATAGATGTAGGAAGAAACTTAGGTGCAAGACTTCAAACAGATCAGGCTGAAGCAGATAAACGTATAGCAGAAGCTAAAGCAGAGGAAAGAAGAGCAATGGCTGTAGCTAAAGAACAAGAAATGAAAGCAGAAGTACAATCTATGAGAGCTAAAGTAGTAGAAGCAGAATCAGAAGTTCCATTGGCATTAGCGGCAGCTTTAAAAGAAGGGAATCTAGGAGTAATGGATCATTACAATATGAAAAATGTTTTAGCAGATACAGATATGAGATCTTCCATATCTAAAATAGCTGATGATGAAGAAGGAGAAAAGAGAGATAAATAGGATGTGAGCATATGAATGCTATAGTCTTTTTTGTAATAGTAATTGTAATAGATTTAGTCTTAAAAAGTTTAAGAGATAAGAGAAGACTAGAACAAGCTAAAGATAAAAGGAAACAAAGACTAGAAAAAAATATTAATTCTACTGTAGATAAGGTAGAAGATAAAAGAAAAACTAGTGGAGGTAGATTGAAAGATAGGGAATTTAGATCTGAAAAAAACATATTAAGCTATGATAAATATGAGAAAACAGATCATTCCAGAAAATATGGATCTGATGAAAATGTAGTAGATTATGAGAAATATGAAAAAACTTATAATAAAAAATATAAGGATCTAAGAAAATCTCAAATATATAAAGAGGATATGGATTCTAGTGGTAAGGAGAAAGAAAACTCTCAATTAAAAAAAGAATTATTAAGAGGAGTAATATATTCTGAGATATTAGGAGAACCAAAAAGTATAAAGAATTCTAAAAGAGGCATGTAATTACATGCCTCTTTTTTATGTATAGTAAGAATAAATATAGCATATTATTAGTAGGAGGGATAATTATGAAGAAGAATGTGGATAGTCTAAAGCTTACTCTTACTGATGCTCTAGAACTACCCTTAGATGTTGCTTTAGATCTACCTAAAATTACTATTATTGGAGATCAAAAGGTAGATATCTCTAATCATAAAGGAATAATCGAATATAATAATCAAATAATAAGAATAAATAGTAAGATAGGAATTGTAAAAATTACAGGAGAATATTTAGAAATAAGTAATATTCTTCAGGAAGAAATAAATATAAATGGAAGTATAGAAAAAGTAGAAATAATAGGCTAGGGGTGTATATATGCTAGCGATAAAAATATGGAATTATTTAAAAGGATATGTTATTATTAGAATCAAGGGATTAAGTTTAGAACGATTATTAAATTTAGCTTTAGCTAACAATATTTATTTACGTGATGTAAATAGGATAAGTAATGTAGAGATAGAAGCAACAGTATCACTAAAAGGCTATAAAGCCTTAGAAAAAATAGTTAGTAAGACTGGTTGTAGAGTAGATATAGAAGATAATGGAGGAATACCTTTTTTACTTGAAAGAATTAAAAAAAGAAAGATGTTAGGTTTTGGGGTAATAATCTTTATAGTTTTAGTAGGATTATTATCTTCCGTCGTATGGGAAATTGAAGTATTAGGTACGGAACAGATTGCACCAAAAGAGATTCATAATATCCTAAAAGATAATGGTATAAAAGTAGGTAAATGGAAAAAGGATTTAGACACGGAAGAGATAGAAAAAGCCTTATTAAAGGAGCTTGAATATATTTCTTTTTTAGAGGTGAGGACTTCAGGTGTAAAATTAATAGTAGATTTAAAAGAGCAAGATATTCCTCCTGAGAAAATAGATAAGTCTTATCCTAGTAATTTAGTTGCTAAGAAAAAGGGAGTTATTACTAAGATAATGGCTACTAATGGTAGTGCAGTAGTTAAAAAAGGTAAGGTTGTGGAAAAAGGAGATATTTTAATTACAGGAGTAATGGAAAGTGAAGATTCAGAGGAATCTTATCTAGTGCATTCAGAAGGAGAAGTATTAGCTGAGACTAGATATACTCATACTATAGAAGAGCCTATAGTAAAGGAAAAAAAGCAAGAAACAGGAAGAATATATAGACAAAGAGGATTAAAATTTGGAGGTAAAGGTATAAAATTCTTTTCTGGTGATATACCTTATGATGACTATATAGAGGAAGTAGAGGAAAAAGATATAATAAACCTAAAATGGCCTAAAATAGATATACCTATAAAGATAGTAAATCATATTTTTGTAGAAGTAAAATCAGAAGAAGTAAAACATGATGTAGAATATTTAAAACAGAAGGCTCAAATTGAAGCAGTAGAAGAAATAAATAAAACATTATCTAAGGATACAGAAATTATATCTAAGGATATAATACATACTATTGAAGATAATATATTAAAGACTAAAGTAATAGTAGAAACATTAGAAGATATATCAAAAGTACAAATAATATCAGAGTAGGAGGCTAAAGTTTGACAAAGAATATAAATGAAAAAAGTATAGCTATAGAAAACAATCAAATTATAAGTGAAATATTTGGAGAATTAGATGAAAATATAGATATAATTGAAAAGGAATTAGATATTAAGATTAATATTAGAGATGGAAATATTAAAATTAATGGGAAGAAAAAGGATGTAGAGTATGGAGAAACTTTAATACATACTCTTATTGAAATAATAAAAATTCAAAAGAACCTAGATAAACAGGATTTGAGATATGCATTAGAATTAGTGTTAGATGGGAAAGAATATCTAATAAAGGAAATGTTAAATGAAGTAATAAGTGTTTCCTCTACAGGTAAAAGTATAAAACCAAAGACATTAGGACAAAAAAGATATATAGACTCGATGAAAGATAATGATGTAGTATTTGGTATAGGGCCAGCAGGAACAGGAAAAACATATTTAGCTATGGTTAAAGCTATTCAAGCTTTTAAAAATAAAGAGGTAAATAGAATTATATTAACTAGACCAGCAGTTGAAGCAGGAGAAAATTTAGGTTTTTTACCTGGAGATTTACAGGAAAAAGTTGATCCATATTTAAGACCAGTATATGATGCCTTGTTTGATATACTAGGATATGATAATTATATTAAATATATGGAAATGGGATTAGTAGAGGTAGCTCCTTTAGCATATATGAGAGGAAGAACTTTAGACTCTGCTTATGTTATACTAGATGAGGCACAAAATACTACTAATGAACAAATGAAAATGTTTCTGACTAGATTAGGATATGGCTCTAAAGCTATAATCACTGGAGATATAACTCAAGTTGATCTACCAGCAGGTAGTAAATCTGGATTAAGGACTGTAACAAAGATAATGAAAGATATAGAAGGAATTGGAATTGTAAGTTTATCTAAATCAGATATAGTTCGTCATCCTTTAGTCCAAAGAATAATAGAAGTATATGAAAAATATGAAAATAAAGAATAGTAGAGATAATTTTAAAAGGAAGATAAAATATGGAAGTATATATAGATAATAGGCAAGATTATGTAGAAATTAATAATGAGATAGAAGATATATTAAAAAATGTAGTTAAGGAATCCCTATTAGTTGAAGGAATAGGATTAGATTATGAGGTATCTATATCCTTTGTAGATAATAAAGAGATTAAAAGTTTAAATAAAGATTATAGAGAAATAGATGAGGTAACAGATGTATTATCATTTCCTATGGAAGAGGATATGATAATACCTTTACCTTTATTAGGGGATATAATAATATCTACAGAGAAAGCATTAGAACAAGCAAAAGATTTAGGACATAGATTTGAGAGAGAATTAGCATATTTAACTACGCATAGTATGTTTCATTTATTAGGCTATGATCATATAGATAATGAAGATAAGATGAAAATGAGAGAAAAAGAAAAACAAGTAATGAAAAACTTAAAAATATTCAAATAGAATAAAGGGGAATAAGATTATGAAAAAAAGCATAATCGATAGCTTTAATTACGCAGTTTCGGGGATAATGGCATCAATAAAATCTGAAAGAAATATGCGAATTCATTATACTGTAGCTATACTAGTTATTATAATAAGTTTATTTTTTGATTTTACAAGGGCAGAATTTTTAATACTGCTTTTATCTATCTCTTTAGTACTAACATTAGAATTGATAAATACAGCTATAGAAAGTACTATAGATATGATTACTAAAGAATACCATCCTTTAGCTAAGGTAGCAAAAGATATCTCTGCAGGAGCTGTACTTATAAGTGCTGGTAATGCCTTAATAGTAGGTTATTTATTATTTTTTGATAGAATAAATGATCTTACAGGAATGGTAGCATTTAAGATTAAAGCTTCACCTATTTATTTAACCTTTATAGCTTTGTTCTTAGTAGTATTACTCACTATAGGATTAAAAGTATTATTTTATAGAGAAAGAGGAAGTCATTTTCAAGGTGGAACTGTAAGTGGACACTCATCTGTAGCATTTTGTATGGCTACAATTATAGCTTTATTAGTCGAGCATGCTCTTGTAGTTACTTTAAGCTATGGTTTAGCTATATTAGTAGCAGAAAGTAGAGTAGAGGGAAAGATACATACTACTATAGAAGTAATATTAGGAGGATTATTAGGATTAACTGTTGGAATATTATTATTTCAAGTAATTGGATAAATAGATAAGAAAAGGGATAAATTATATAATAAGATCTGGAGGTTAAGTAATGGATAATAAAAAACTTATAAGTTTAGCATTAGAAGCACAGAAAAAAGCTTATGTACCATATTCAAATTTTCATGTAGGTGCAGCAGTACTAATGAATGATGGGAAAGTTTATACTGGATGTAATATAGAAATAGCTTCTTATTCTCCATCTTTATGTGCTGAAAGGACAGCTATATTTAAAGCAATATCTGAAGGAAGTAAAGAGATAAAAACTATTGTTGTAGTAGGAGATGCTGATCCAACCTTTCCTTGTGGAGTATGTAGACAAGTTATAAGAGAATTTGGCAAAGATACTAATATAATAATAGCTAATTCAGTAGATGATTATAAAGAGTATACAATGGACCAAATATTACCTTATAGTTTTGGACCAGAAGATTTGAAGGATTCGTAGAAAGGAGAGTTAAATGTATAAGTCAGGATTTGTAAATGTTATAGGTAGACCAAATGTAGGAAAATCAACTTTATTAAATCAAGTAATAGGTGAAAAAATTTCAATAATATCAGACAAGCCGCAAACTACAAGAAATAAAATACAATTAATATATAATGAAGATGGTCTTCAAATAATATTCTTAGATACACCTGGAGTTCAAATGCCTAGAAATCAATTAGGTGAATATATGTTAAGATTATCAAAGAGTACTTTAGAAGAAGTAGATGTAGTAACATTTATAGTAGATGAAAGTATGGAAACTGGATATTTAGATAATTATGTAATTAGAGAATTAAAATCTATATCTACACCTATTATATTATTGGTAAATAAGATTGATAAATTAGAAGAGGAAGAAATAAAGGAATTAGTAGAAAAATATAAATCTATGGATTTATTTGAACATATTATTCCAATTTCAGCTTTAAATAATGATAATGTAAATAAATATATAGACGTTTTGAAAGAGATATTACCAGAAGGACCACAATATTTTCCAGATGACATGATAACAGATCAACCAGAGAGATTCATAGTAGCAGAAATAATAAGAGAAAAAGCTTTAGAAAATTTACAAGAAGAAGTTCCTCATGGTATATTTGTATCTGTAGATAATATGAAAGCTAGAGATGATAAGGATTTAGTAGATGTATATGCTAATATATATTGTGAGAAAGAATCTCATAAAGGAATAGTTATAGGTAAAAATGGAAAGATGTTAAAAGAGATAGGAAAAACATCAAGACAGGATATAGAAAGATTATTAGGAAGTCGAGTAAATTTACAATTATGGGTAAAAGTAGAAAAAGATTGGCGTGAGAAAAAGGATAAGCTAAAATATTTTGGCTATCAATAGATAGGAGCTCATATGTTAGGAACAGAAGGTGTAGTTTTAAATGAATTTAGATTTAAAGATACTAGTAAAATCATAAATATATATACGAAAAAGTTTGGAAAAATAAATATTATGGCTAAAGGTGCATATAATCCTAAATCTAGAATAGTAGCCCATACTCAACCCTTTGCCTATAGTGAATATAGACTTCATAAGGGAAGAAGTTTTTATTATATAAATGATGGGTCTGTAATTGATTCATTTTATAATATAAGAGAAAATATGGAAAGAATGATATATGGATTTTATATATTAGAATTAATTAATAAATCTACACCTGAAGAGGAAGAAAATCAATTATTATTTCTGTTATTAGTTAAATCATTAGAAATTTTATCTCAATTAGAAGAAGGATTTTTAAAATTTATAATTGCATTTGAACTGAAATTTATATCTTTTTTAGGTTATAGACCTTATATAAAAAAATGTATATTTTGTGATAGTACTAAATTTTCACGAATGAAGTTTAGTATTGCTAATGGGGGAATTATTTGTGAAGATTGTATATCTAATGATGTAAGAGCTATTACTATGGATAGGCCAATGTATGAGGCTATGTCAAAATTATTATATGTAACTTTAGAGGATTTAGATGGTATAAATATTGAGTCTGATGTATTAAATAGAGTACAAAATATATTAGAAGAATATATACTGTTTAATACAGATAGGAAGGAATTTAACTCTTTAAATATACTGAAAACTGTAATGAAGGATAAGTGAAGTATTGACATTATAGGAATTATTTGCTAAATTATTAAGGATAAGGTAATATGGAAATCCAGTTAGAAAGGAACTTTTTAATTAACCTTTCATCCCTATGGGATTAAAAGGTTTTTTGTATTTTTAATTAGACTAGGAGGTAATGTATGTTTTTTCAAGATTTAATATTAAAATTATTAAACTATTGGGGTGAAAAAGGATGTGTAGTTTTAGAACCTTATGATATAGAAGTAGGAGCAGGAACTATGAGTCCACATACTTTTTTAAGAGCTTTAGGACCAGAACCATGGAAGACTGTATATGTTGAGCCATCTAGAAGGCCTGCAGATGCTAGATATGGAGAAAATCCTAATAGGGTTTACCAACATCATCAGCTACAAGTGATTTTAAAACCATCACCTGAAGATGTACAAGATCTATATCTAGATAGTTTGAAAGCTATAGGTATAGATCCTTTAAAACATGATATACGTTTTGTAGAGGATAATTGGGAAGCACCTACATTAGGAGCATGGGGTTTAGGATGGGAAGTATGGTTAGATGGTATGGAGATTACCCAATTTACATACTTTCAACAAGTAGGTGGGATAAATTGTGAATTAGAATCAGCAGAATTAACTTATGGATTAGAGAGAATAGCTATGTACTTACAAGATGTAAATGATATATTTGATATTAAGTGGAATGAAGATTTAACTTATGGAGATATATTTAATAAGGCTGAATATGAAAATTCTGTATATAGTTTTGAAACAGCTGATATAGAAACATTAAAAGAATTGTTTAAAGTATATGCAGAAGAAGGAAAAAAGACAATAGAAGACAAATTAGTAATACCGAGTTATGATTATACATTAAGATGTTCTCACACTTTTAATATATTAGATGCTAGAGGAGCAATATCTGTATCTGAAAGAACTAATTATATTGGAAAGGTAAGAGATGCAGCTAGATCTATAGCATCAACTTATTTAGAACAAAGAAAAGAAATGGGATTTCCTTTAATATCAAAGGAAGGTGAATCAGATGAGTAATAAATATTTGCTGGAAATAGGAACTGAAGAGATTCCTGCAAGATATGTAAAGGACGCATTAAAACAGATAAAAGACCAGTTTAAGGATGCTTTTAATGAAGAAAATATTAATTATGAAGATATAAATGTATATTCTACACCGAGAAGATTGACTGCTATAATTGAAGGATTAGATGATAGACAAGAAGATACAGAGAGTCAATCTAGAGGTCCATCAAAAAAGATTGCCTTAGATGAAGATGGAAATCCTACTAAAGCATTAGAAGGATTTATGAGAGGACAAGGGGTAGGGATTGATGATATCTTTTATTTAGAACATAATGGAGAAGAATATGTATATACTAAAACTGTTAAAAAAGGAAAGGATATAGAAGAGATATTAAAAGATAGAGTGCCTAAAATTATTAAGTCTGTAAACTTTCCTAAATCTATGAGATGGGGAGGCAAACAATTAAGATTTGCCCGACCTATAAGATGGATAATGTCAATATTGGAAGATAAGGTAGTTCCATTTGATTTAGAAGGTATTAAAGTATCTAATGTAACTAAAGGTCATAGATTTTTAGGAAATTCTGAAATAAAAATTGGAAATATTAATGAGTATATGGGTAAATTAGAGGAGAATTATGTAATATTAGATCAGGAAAAAAGAAAAAAAATTATAGAGTATTCTTCTGAAAGATTAGCCAAAGAAACAGGTGGTAAGCTTGATCATGATGAAGAACTATTAGATGAAGTAACTAATTTAGTAGAATATCCAACGCCTATTATAGGGAGAATAAAAAAAGAATATTTAAATTTACCTAAAGATGTAGTTACTACTACTATGAAAGAGCATTTAAGATATTTTCCTGTATTAGATGATAAAGACAGATTGTCATCATACTTTATAACAGTAAGAAATGGGAATGATGAGTATATAGATAATGTTATAAAAGGAAATGAAAAAGTATTAGATGCTAGATTGGCAGATGCTAGATTCTTTTTTCAAGAAGATATTAGTAAACCTTTAGAAGATTATGTGGAATCCTTAAAAAGAATTATATTTCAAGAGAAATTAGGTACCTTATATGATAAAAGTATGAGGATACAAAAATTATCTTATAGAATAGCAGATAATTTAGGTGTGAGAGACGAAACTAAGAGGAATCTAGAAAGAGCTAGTTATTTATCTAAAGCAGATTTAACTACAAAGCTTGTAATGGAATTCACTGAATTACAGGGTAAGATGGGAATGAAATATGCAGAGGAATCTGGTGAAAATGAGGTAGTAGCATTATCCATAGCTGAGCAGTATCTACCTAGATATGCAGGAGATGACTTGCCATCTACTACTGCTGGATTTATATTAAGTGTAGCTGATAAACTAGATTCTATAACTGGATTATTTGCTGTTGGAATTCAACCTACTGGCTCTCAAGATAGATTTGGTCTTAGAAGAAATGCATTAGGTATAATTAATATAATACTAGATAAAAAGATTAATATATCTTTAAAAGAGTTAATAGACTTCTCTTTATATATTTATGTTGATGAACAAGGATTAGCTTTTAATTATAATGAAATAGAAGATGAAATCATGGATTTCTTTATGAGAAGAATTAAAAATATGTTTTCAGATAAGGGAATAAGATATGATATAATCGATGCTGTAGTTCACAGAGATATAGATGATATATATGATATGAAAATTAGAGCGAATAAATTAAGTGAATGGTTAGATAGAGAGGATTCATCAGAAGCATTAACAGCATTTAATAGGGTAGCTAAATTAGGCAAGGATGCAGAAGATAATGAAGTATCTAGAGATTTATTAACTGAGGACGAAGAAATTAGACTATATAATAGTTTTAATAATATAGAAGATGAAGTTATAGAATATATTGAACAAAAAGAATATGATGAAGCTCTAAAATTGCTTGCAAGTTTAAAAGAACCTATAGATAGATTTTTTGATGAAGTAATGGTTATGGTAGAAGATGAGGAAATAAAAAATAATAGATTAGGATTATTGAAAAAGATTTATAATATTATGATGAAGATTTGTGATTTGTCGAAGATTGTAAATAACTAATAGTTCACATTGTTATATTGGATAGGATGGTGATTAAGATAGACTTTAGTAAAAGACAGGAAGAGATTATTAGAATTGTCAAAAACAATCAACCTATTACTGGAAAAAATATAGCTAGTAAGTTAAATCTAGCAAGATCTACTCTTAGACCAGATTTATCCTTATTAACTATGATTGGAATACTAGATGCTAGGCCACGGGTAGGTTATTTCCATACTGGAAAATTTAGGTTTAGTAGTGCTTCTGATGAAGTAAAAAAGATAGTAGTAGATGATGTTAAAGCTATGCCAATTGTATTAGAGGAATCAACTTCTATTTATGATGCAATAGTATTTATGTTTTTAGAAAATGTGGACTCTTTATATATTACAGATAAAGGGATTCTTTCTGGGGTTATATCAAGGAAAGATATAATTAGAACGGCTATGGGAGGAACCGACTTATATACAGTTCCTGTAGGAATCATTATGACTAGAATGCCTAATATAATATCTATTAAATCTGAGGATAGCTTATTAAATGCTGCTAATAAATTAATAGAACATGAAGTTAATAGTCTACCAGTAGTAGAAGAAATAGAAGATAGTAAAAATCAATATAAAGTAGTAGGGAGAATTACTAAAACTACTATAACTAGATTATTTGTTGAAATAGGCAATAATGATTAGGGGGAACCAAAGATGGATAAACAATTAAAAATTTATATTATATCAGATTCCATAGGGGAAACAGGGGAATTAATAGCTGAAGCTGCAGTTAAACAATTTTTTTCAATAGGATATGAAATTAGAAGATTTCCTTATATTACTGAAAAGGAACAGATTGAAGAAGTTTTTGAAGATGCTAAAGATGGAAATTCTATGATTATATATACTACTGTATCAAGAAGAAATAGGAACTATATTGAAAAAATGGGACAAGAATTTAATATTCAAACAGTAGATGTAATGACACCACCTTTAGAAGCATTAGAAGAAATCTTGAAATTTCCACCTAAAAGAGAATCAGGTATAATAAGAAGATTAGATGAAAATTATTTTAGAAAAGTAGAAGCTTTAGAATTTGCTGTAAAATATGATGATGCTAAAGATCCTAGAGGAATAAGAAGGGCAGATATATGCTTAATAGGTGTATCTCGTACTTCTAAGACTCCCTTAAGTATGTATTTAGCTCATAAAAATTATAAAGTAGCAAATATACCTTTAGTTCCAGAAGTGGTCCCACCTAAAGAATTAATGGAAAAAGATAAAAAGAGAATTGTTGGATTAGTAGCAAATCCTAATAAATTAAATGAAATTAGAAAAGAAAGATTAATATCTTTAGGTCTTAATGATATAGCAAATTATGCTAATCTTGATAGAATTAATGAAGAATTGGAATATGCAAAGAAAATAATGAAGGATTTAGATTGTAAGATTATAGATGTGTCTAATAAAGCAGTTGAGGAAACAGCAGGGATTATTACTAATTATATGTTAGAAACTTTTAAGTAAGAATTTAAGAAGTGTTGAATACCAACACTTCTTTTTAATTTGTTAAACTAAAAAAGAATGAATGTTTGAAAAAGAAGGATTTTTATATTTTATGTTGTATATAGTATATAAGGAATATATATTATAATTTTTATTTATATGGAAATGGGGTAAATAATAAATGAAGATTAGAATACAAACTGAGAATTATGAAAAAGAAAGATTATCAAAATTTGCAAGTCTGAGTGCTGATTCTAAAGGGAGACAAGAGTTTGAAGAACAATCTGAAATAAGAACTGTCTTTCAGAGAGATAGAGATAGAATTATTCATTCAAAGGCATTTAGAAGATTGAAACATAAAACCCAAGTATTTTTAGCCCCAGAAGGTGATCATTTTAGAACAAGATTGACACATACTCTAGAAGTGTCTCAAATAGGTAGAACATTGGCTAATGCTTTAAGATTAAATGAAGATTTAGTAGAGGCTATTGCCTTAGGCCATGATTTAGGACATACACCATTTGGACATACAGGAGAGAGAGTATTAAACGGTCTTCATTCAAATGGATTTAGTCATAATAAGCAAAGTATTAGGATAGTAGATATATTAGAACAAAATAAAGACAAAAAAGGACTAAATTTGACATATGAAGTAAGAGAAGGTATAATAAAGCATTCTGGAAATAATTTAAGTAATACTCTAGAAGGACAAGTTGTAGGTATGGCTGATAGAATTGCATACATTAATCATGATATAGATGATGCAATTAGAGGAAATATAATAAATGGACAAGATTTACCAAAAGATTGTATTGGAATCTTAGGTAAAACCCATAGTAATCGAATAAATACAATGATAATAGATGTAATAAAAAATAGTATGGACAAGGACTATATTACTATGAGTAGAGAAATAGATGAGATAACAAACAAATTAAGAGATTTTATGTTTGAAAATGTATATTATAATGAGACAGCTAAATCAGAAGATAATAAGGCTGAGTATATTATTACAGAATTATATAATTATTATCTAAAAAATAGCAAAAGCTTACCTATAGAGTATCAAAAGGAATATAAAGGATATAAATCCTCAATAGAGGATAGAATATGTGACTATATAGCTGGTATGACTGATAGGTATGCAGTTAATACCTTTTCTAGAATTTTTATACCAAAACCTTGGAAAATTTATTAAAATAAGGTGATGATATGACATCTTTTATAAATAATGAAATAATAGAAAAAGTAAAAGATAGAAGTGATATTGTAGAAGTAGTTTCAGATTATCTTCCACTTAAAAAGGCTGGATCAAATTATGTAGGGCTATGTCCTTTTCATAATGAAAAAACTCCTTCCTTTTCAGTTTCAAATTCAAAACAGTTTTTTCATTGTTTTGGTTGTGGTGTAGGTGGAGATAGTATTGAATTTATTATGAAAAAAGAAAATTTAGAATTTGTAGATGCTATAAAATTGTTAGCAGATAAATATGGAATAGAAATTAAAGAGACAAAGGTTGATCCTGAATATATAAAAGAAAAAGATAGAGCTTATGAGATTAACAGAGAGACAGCTAGGTTTTTTTACAATAATTTAAATAAAAATAAAAAAGCTATGAATTATTTGAAAAAGAGAAATATAGATTCAAAGACGTTGAGACGATTTGGATTAGGATACTCTATAGATAGTTGGGATAACTTATATAATCATTTAACAAATAAAGGATATAAGGCTAAAGATATAGCAAAGCTAGGATTAATTGCCCCACGTAAAAAAAGTGATGGATATTATGATAAATTTAGAAATCGAATAATGTTTCCTATAATAGACACTAGATCTAGAGTAATAGGGTTTGGTGGTCGAATAATGGATGATAGTATGCCTAAATATTTAAATTCCCAAGAGAGTATAATATTCGATAAAAGTAATTGTCTATATGGCTTAAATCTAGTAAATAAATATTCTAATAGAGAAAGAATACTACTAGTAGAGGGTTATATGGATGTTATGGCTTTATTTTCTAAAGGTATAAACTATTCTGTTGCTAGTTTAGGTACTAGTTTAACTGAAAGACAAGCTAAACTTTTAAAAAGATTTGGAAAAGAAGTGTATATATGTTATGACTCTGATAGGGCTGGTATAAAGGCTACGCTAAGAGCTATAGATATATTAACAAAAGAGAATATAGAACCAAGAATTATAGTTTTACCTGATGATATGGATCCAGATGATTATATTAATAAAGTTGGTCTAGCTAGATTTGAAAAATTATTTTCTGAATCATATAATTATATGGATTATAGAATAGATATAATTAAAAGTAAATATGATTTAACTAAGGCAGAAGATAAAATTAAATTTACTACAGAAGTGGGTGAATTAATTAAAAAATTAAAAAGTTCAATAGAACAAGATGTATATATAAAAAAGATTTCTAAAGATACAGATATATCTATAGATGCTATAAAAGCTGAGATGAAGAAAATAAATTATAAGAAGAAAACTAATTATAAAAAAACTTATACTGGAACTCAAAATATTACCCCAGTAGATTCAGAGGTTAAATCTGGAAAACTAAAAGCAGAACTAGACTTGTTAAGACTTATGATAGAGGATAAGGACTATTTTAGATATATAGATGAGAATCTTTCAGTAAATGATTTATCTTCAGAAGATTGTAAAAAGATATTTCAATTTATAAGAGAAGAATATAATAATTCAGAATTTATTAAGATTGAAGATATAATAGATAAAGCAAGGAAAAATAATATTTATAGTTATATATTTAGGTCTATAATTGAAATGGATATAAAGTATGATCCTACTAATATTGAAGATAGTATTAAAGATCTAATTAATACTATTCTTTATAAAAATTTGAAAAAACAAAGAGAGGATATTCTTAAAGAAATTTCAGATTATGAGAATAAAGTAGAAAATGATCAAGAAAATGACTATTTAAGTAATCTTATCTTAGAATTAACCCGATTAAACAATGAAATAAAATTTATTAAGTAGGAATAAGGGAGGTAGCATAATTGATTCAAAATATATTAGAAACAAAACAAGAATCAGTTAAGAAGTTAATAGAGAAAGGTAAAAAAGCAGGATTGCTAACATATAAAGAAATAATGGATACTCTAGAAGAAATAGAATTAGAAAGTGATGAAATGGATCAAATCTATAAAAGTTTAGAGGATATGGGTATTGAAGTTGTAAAAGAGGAAGAGAAAGAAGACAAAATAGAAGAAGAAGATAATGAAAAAGAAGATGATGTATTAGAAGCTCCGGCAGGAGTTAGTGTTGACGACCCTGTAAGAATGTATTTAAAAGAAATAGGCAAGATTCCTTTATTAACTGGTGAAGAAGAAGTAGAGATAGCTAAAAGAATGGAAGCGGGAGATGAGCTTGCTAAAAGAGAATTAGCAGAGGCTAATTTACGATTAGTTGTAAGTATAGCTAAGAGATATGTAGGTAGGGGTATGTTGTTTTTAGACTTAATACAAGAGGGAAATTTAGGTTTAATGAAAGCTGTAGAAAAATTTGAATATAAAAAAGGATTTAAATTTTCTACCTATGCTACTTGGTGGATACGTCAAGCTATAACTAGATCGATAGCTGATCAAGCTAGAACTATAAGAATACCAGTTCATATGGTAGAAACTATAAATAAATTAGTTAGAGTTCAAAGACAATTATTACAAGAATTGGGAAGAGATCCAACTCCAGAAGAGATTGGAAAAGAAATGGATTTAGAAGTTGATAAAGTAAGAGAAATTATGAAAATTTCTCAAGAACCAGTATCATTGGAAACTCCAATAGGAGAAGAGGAAGATAGCCATTTAGGAGATTTTATTCCTGATGAAGAGATATTAGCGCCTTCTGATGCTGCTGCATTTGCAATGTTAAAAGATCAATTAATAGGAGTATTAGATAGTCTTACTCCAAGGGAACAAAGTGTATTAAGATTAAGATTTGGATTAGATGATGGTAGATCTAGGACTCTAGAAGAAGTAGGAAAAGAATTTGATGTTACTAGGGAAAGAATAAGACAAATAGAAGCTAAAGCCCTTAGAAAATTAAGACATCCAAGTAGAAGTAAAAAATTAAAGGATTTTTTAGAATAGTTAAGGTTCGCATTTTTATGCGAATCTTTAGTTGTATATAAAGGGAAAGGGGCTATAATGATGGGAATATCTAAAAGATTGAAGGGAATAATTGATTTTGTACCTAAAAACTCTATAGTAGGAGATATAGGTACAGATCATGGGCATATACCTACATACTTAATAAAGTATAATATAAGTAAAAAAGTAATAGCTACAGATATTAGTAAAGATTGTTTACAAAAGGCTATAGATTATATAGATGAGTTAGACTATAGAAAATATATTGAAACAAGATTAGGTGATGGTTTAAAACCTTTTAGACCCTATGAAATAGATACTCTTATCATAGCAGGTATGGGTGGAGTTTTAATTAGGGAGATACTTGAAGAGGATAAAGAAAAAACTAAGTCTATAACTAACTTTATATTTCAGCCTATGACTGCTGGTGATGAGTTAAGGAAATACTTAAAAGAAAATCAATTTAAAATAATAAAAGAAGGTTTAATAAAAGAAGAAGATAAATTTTATGAAATAATATATGCAAAGCAAGGCTTAGAAGTAATAGGTGATGATATTTATTTAGAGATAGGAGAAAAGCTAACAGATGGGAAACATCCTTTATTAGAAGATTTTTTACAGTATAAAATTAATTCAACAGAAAATATTATGAATGGATTAGAGGGTGTAGATACTAATAAAGCTAAAAATAAGTATTTAGAACTTGAAAAATTAAATAAAAAATATAAGGAGGTGTTAACTAATGTTAAAGGCAAATGAAGTTATAGAATTAATGGATAAATGGGCTCCACCATATTTAATAGATAGTTGGGATAATACAGGATTTCAAATAGGTGACAAAAATCAAGAGATAAATAAAATCTTAATTGCTTTAGATTTAGATAGAAATATTTTTGATATAGCTATAGATGATGGATTCGATATGGTAGTTACTCATCATCCAATAATATTTAAACCTTTAAAACAAATTACATCAGAAAACTATGAAGAAAGATTAATAATGGATATAATTAAAAAAGACTTAGTGGCATATAATGCACATTCTAATCTCGATGTAGCAATAAATGGAGTTAATGATGAACTAGCTAAAGTTTTAGGATTAAAAGAAACTAAACCTTTAGCTAGTACAGATATAGGTGATGAAGATATAGGCTATGGGAGAATAGGTAAAATAGATAAAATAGAATTAAAGGAATTTTTACCTAAGATAAAGGAAAGATTAGACATTAAAGATATAATTGTATATGGAGAAATAGATAAAAAGATTAAAGATGTAGCAGTATGCGGAGGTAGTGGAAGTGGATTTATAGTAGATGCTTATAAAAACAATGCTGACTTATATATAACAGGAGATATTAAATATCATAATGGCCAATTAGCACATGATCTAGGTTTAACAGTAGTAGATGCAGGACATTATGGTACAGAAAAGATTATTCTTCCAGCGATAAAGAAATATTTAGATGAATATTTAGGGGAAAAGGTTGAAACGAAAATTGTAATGGAATCAAGTATACCACGAAATATATTTTAAATATGGAGGTTATATTATGAGTCAATTAGAATTATTATGGAAATTGGAAGAACAGAATGATTTATTGAAGAAAGATAAGATGAAGTTAAATTTAGAAATTCAGAAAAAAGAAATAAACAATATAGATAGTAATATAAAAAAGTCTACAAAAAATATAAGAAGACTTGAAGAGAATATATTAGAATATGATATACAGATTAAAAAAGAGGATATGAAACTTGAAAATTTTCGATATAAGATAGAAGAAATAGAGGATGAGTTATATTCAGGTAATATAACTGATTTAAAACATTTAGAATATTTAAATGAAGAAAAAAAGGAAATTAGCAGTAAAATAAATGATCTTGAATTAGAGATATTATCTATGATGGAGGTAGAAGAGGAAACTAATAAAGAAATTTTAGAATTAGGTCAGAAACTAGATAATAAAAAAGAAGAGTTGTTAAAGAAACAAGAAAAGTATGAAAAAAATCTAAAATTAGTAGATGAAAAAATTTTAGAAGAAGAAAAAATAATAAATCATTTAAACCAAAAAATTGAAAAAAATATATTAAAGGCATATCATAATATAAAGAATCAAAAAGAAAGACCAATAGTTAAAGTGAAAAACGATATATGTAGTGGTTGTAATATGAGAATTCCAACTTATTTAATATCAGCATTAAAAAATAAAAGTGAGTTAATATATTGTGACAATTGTGGGAGAATATTATATTATAATGATAAATTAAAGGATTAATACCTTAGTGTCATAGTGTAAAATAATTGTTTTTTAATAAAAACTATGATATAATCTTAGATAGGTGAGAGTAAGTTGTGTGGTCGCGTGCATTGCATGAGGAAAGTCCGTGCTCCATAGAGCAAGATGCTGGATAACGTCCAGTAGGGGCAACCCTAAGGATAGTGCAACAGAGATATACCGCCTATATAATAGGTAAGGGTGGAAAGGTAAGGTAAGAGCTTACCAGCACTTAGGTGACTAAGTGGCTATGCAAACCCCATTTGGAGCAAGACCAAAAGAGAACTATAAAGAGGTAGTTGCTCGCTACCGTTCTAATGGTAGGTCGCATGAATCTATTGGCAACAATAGGACTTAGATTGATGACCATATAAACAGAACACGGCTTATAGATTTGCTCTCATATACATATTTAAAAATACAACCTTTAGGTTGTATTTTTTATTTGATTCTAATATGTTAATTCTCTATGTTAAAATAAATACTCCTTGGGTATAATTTTTATATAAGATTCTAAATATATTTTGTAAGTAATAAATATCAATAAATTAAGTTTATTGAAAAAGGTGATAATATGACTAAGGTCCAGCAATGGATAGCTACAAATCTATATATAAGTCCAGATATACAAAATAATATTTTTAGAACTATAATTGTTATTATAATTATGAGGATATTATATTCGTTACTTAAAAAGTTTTTATACGGACTAATTGGAGATGATAAAGTCTATTACAAATCTAGAAAAACGGCTTCCTATGTAATTACAATTTTAGCCTTGATCTTAGTAGGACGTATATGGTTAGAGGGAGTAGGCTCTTTTATGACTTTTGTAGGACTTTTTTCAGCAGCTTTAGCCATTGTAATGAAAGACATAATATTAAATATTGCAGGATGGGTGTTTATAATAATAAGAGCTCCTTTTAAAGTAGGAGATAGAGTAGAAGTAAGTGGGATATCTGGAGATGTAATAGAAATAGAATTATTCTCTTTTACAATAATGGAAATCAGGAACTGGATATATGGAGATAAATATACTGGCAGAACGGTGCGTATGCCAAATGTAAGTATATTTAACAAATCATTTTCTCATTTTAATGAAGAAACTCCTTATATTTGGAATGAGTTTAAGATATCAGTTCCTTTTAGGAGTAATTGGAAGAAGGCTAAAAATATATTAGAAGATATTGTAGATAAGAATAGTAAAGAAATAATTCCGGAAGCAGAAGCTAGTATAAAATATGCTGCTAGAATGTTTCAACTTCTAGATTCTGATTATAGACCTAAGGTGTATACTACTATAGATTATGAATCTGCTAATATAACATTTATTATAAGATTTATTTGTCATTATAAAAGAAAAAGAGGGGCTGCAGAAAAAGTATATGAAGATATATTAAATGAATTTGAGAAGCATGAAGATGTAGAATTTGCATATCCTATTACTAAAATTTGTTATAATGACGAAAAAGACCTAAAATTTGAAAATAAAAATATTGAAATATCTTAAGAAATAAAAATATCTCCTATGTGTTTTCAAACAGACAGGAGATATTTTTATTCGGTAATACTACTTGATAAATCTATTAAATATATTTAAAGAAATATAGAAGAAGAATATGATTAGTGTTATAATAAAAAAGATGTCGAAAAACGATGGAGGAAAATATGAGTGATTATAAATTAGGTGTAGTAACTTCTACTATAACCTTAATAATTAATATAATATTAGCAATGATTAAAACTGTAATTGGAATTATAAGTGGTAGTAAGGCTATGTTAGCAGATGGTATACATACTATGTCTGATGTAGTATCTACTATTATAGTTTTAATAGGATTAAAAATATCGTCAAAAGAGGCAGATTCAGATCATCAATATGGACATGAAAAATTTGAATCAGTATTTGCTAAATTACTAAGTATATTTTTAGTATTAACGGGATCATATATTGGATATGAAGCTTTTAAGAGTCTTAGTCAGGGTAATATTGTAAAACCGAAGTTTATGGCTTTAGTAGCTGCTGTAGTTTCTATAATTGTTAAGGAAATTATGTATAGATATACAATGAGAGCAGCTAAAAAGACTAATTCGATATCTATGGAAGCAGATGCTTGGCATCATAGATCTGATGCTCTCTCTTCTCTTGGAACTTTTATTGGAATATTAGGTGCTAGATTAGGATTTACAATTTTAGATCCTATTGCTGGTATAATAGTTTCTATTTTAATAATAAAAGTAGGAATTGATATATATATCAAATCTATAAGAGAATTGGTAGATGAATCTGCTAGTACTAAGACAATAAATGATATAAAGTCTGTAGTATATAGTATTGAAGGGGTAAGAGGTATAAAGTCTTTAAAAACTAGAATTTTTGGGAATAAAATATATGTGGATTTAGAGATATATGTTGCTTCGAATATTACTGTAAGAGAAGGTCATGATATTTCAGAGGATGTACACGATGTAGTAGAAGATAAGGTAGAGAAAGTCAAACATTGTATGGTGCATATTGAACCATATGATAGCTTATGATATAATTTATACAAAGAAGGGCAAAGATATAACATGGAGGGATAAACATGGCAAAAGATTTAAGGGGTAAACCAGTAGGAGATGAAATTAAGCAATATATTAAAGATAAGGTAGAGGAACTGAAAAAGGATGGAAAACGTCCTACACTAGCAATAGTTAGATTAGGGGATAATCCTGATGATGTATATTATGAAAGAAGTATTCTCAAAAATTGTGAATCTTTAGGTATAAGTACACATCTAGTTCATAAAGATGAAAACATCCAAACTGAAGAACTTTTAGATATAGTTAGCGAACTAAATACCGATGATGGAGTATCAGGTATATTAATATTTAGGCCATTACCAAAACATATTGATGAAGATAAGGTTATAAGAACAGTAAGTCCAGATAAAGATGTAGATAGCATGAATCCAATAAGTGTAAACAAATTATTTGAAGGAGATATGTCAGGTTTTGCTCCATGTACTCCTGAAGCAGCTATGGAAATTTTAAGATATAATGATATAGATTTAGAAGGAAAAAATGTAGCAGTAATAAATAGATCTTTAGTAGTAGGAAAGCCTTTAGCAATGTTATTATTGGAGGAAAATGCTACTGTAACTATATGTCACTCGAGAACTAAAGATTTACCAAGTATTACTAAAGATGCAGATATAGTTATGACTGCCTTAGGTAGAGCAAAAATGTTTGGTAAAGAATACTTTAATGAAGATTCTATAGTAATAGACATAGGTATGAGTGAAGATGATGAAGGTAAAATGAGTGGAGATGTAAATTACGAAGAAGTAAAAGATTTAGTAAAAGCCATAACTCCTGTACCAGGTGGAGTAGGTAGTGTTACAACTAGTTTATTATTAAAACATGTAGTAGATGCTTGTAAGTAAATGTAAATGTAAACTATATTCGCAAAAAAATACAAAAATAGTCATATTTTTCTGAAGGATAAATATCCCTCTATATAGAATACTAGCAATAGAGTTCTATAAAGGAGGGATATTTTGTTATTAGATTTAGAAAAAAACAATAAATGTTTGATTGCTAAATTTAAGGGGGAATTAGATCATCATAGTTCTGAAAGTACTAGAGAAAAAATTGATAATTATTACCTAGAAAATAATTTACAAAGTATAATATTAGATCTAAGAGGTCTAACATTTATGGATAGTTCTGGTATAGGTCTTATTATGGGACGATATAAAAATACTATAGATAGAAAAGGGAAATTAATAGTTATTAATGATAACAATTATGTTGAACGTATTTTAAATATGTCAGGATTATTAAAAATTGTAGAGCTTTATCCAAGTATAGATATAGCTCTGAATAATTTATAAAGAGGTGAAAAGAGTGGAGAATAATTATATGAAGTTAGAGTTTCTAAGTAAATCAAATAATGAATCCTTTTCAAGAGTTGTAGTAGCAGCATTTGCTTCTCAATTAGATCCTACTTTAGAAGAATTATCTGATATAAAGACTGCTGTATCAGAAGCTGTAACAAATGCTATAATTCATGGATATGAATACGGGGAAGGAACAATTATTATAGAATCAATGATAAAAGATCAAAATATAGAGATAATAATAAGAGACTCTGGAAAGGGAATCAATGATTTAGATAAAGCTATGGAACCTTTCTTTACTTCGAAACCTGATTTAGAACGTTCAGGTATGGGTTTTACTGTAATGGAAACTTTTATGGATGATTTAAAAGTAGAAAGTGGAAAAGAAACAGGAACAGTTATAAAAATGATGAAAAAGATAAAGAGTCTCGATGTCGAGGAGAGATAAATATGAGTATGGGAATGGCTAAAAATAAATTATTATCTCATGATGAGACAATGTTATTAATAGAAAAAGCCCAAAAGGGAGATTATGAGGCTAAAGAAAAACTTGTGGAACATAATATAGGATTGATTGGATCCGTATTGAAAAGATTCACAAATAGAGGATATGATTCGGAGGATTTATTTCAAATTGGAAGTATAGGATTGATAAAGGCAATTGACAAATTTGATACTTCTTTTAAAGTTAAATTTTCAACCTATGCAGTGCCTATGATAATGGGAGAAATTAGGAGATTTCTAAGAGATGATGGATTAATAAAAGTAAGTAGATCTCTAAAACAAACTGCAGGACAAGTTAGACAAACAGAAGAAAGATTGTCTAAAGAGCTAAATAGAGATCCTACTATTCAAGAAATATCAGATGAAATAGGTATACCTAAAGAAGAAATAGCAGCAGCATTAGAAGCTTCTTATCATCCTGAGTACTTAGAAAGTGTAATACATCAAGATGATGGTGCGCCATTATATTTAATAGATAAAATTAGTGCAGAAGATGATGAACATGAGGATATGATAGATAATATTTTTCTCAAAGAAATACTATCTAAATTGAGTCCGAGAGATAGACAGGTAATAATTCTAAGATATTTTAAAGATCAAACTCAAACAGAAGTAGCTAAGGTTTTAGGAATTTCCCAGGTTCAAGTATCAAGAATTGAGAAAAGAATAATTGAAGAAATGAAACTATCGGTAAAAAAGGCATAATTTATGCCTTTTTTTATTTGTTGTATTAAATAAAAAATACTGGAAATAATAGAGTCATGAAGGAGAGATATTATGAAAATATACAATTTAAATAAAAAGTTTATTTTGATTAGTTTCATAATTTTTATATCCATCTTATTTTATTTATCGATAAAGAATAGTAATAAAGATGTAGAACCTCCTAAGAAGGCAATTTTTGTTATGGAAATTAGAGAGGGGGAATTTACATTATGAAGAAAGAAAAAGTGTTTATATTATTAGAAGAAAAATTTTCATCTGATTTAGATTATAATATTTTAATAAAAGATGTAGGAACTGTATATTGTAAAGATGATAAGATACAGGAAAAAGTAGAGAATTTAAAATTAATGAGAACTAAAAAGGAAGAAGATTGGGATTATATAGAAAAGACTCAGATTATAAATAAAGTATTATCTTATGGGCCACAATTAGATGTAGATATTTTAGGTGCAGATGATATTATAATTGAAATTAAATCTAATGAAACTGATAGTGGAATACTACATTATATGAAAGTTATATTTATTTGTTTAGTACTATTTTTTGGTGCAGGTATAGCTATAATAAACTTTTATGAAGACGTAGATATGATTCCATCTTTAAATAAGATTTATTACTCTTTGACTGGTGTAAATAAAAAGAAACCTTTAACTTTTTTGATTCCTTATACTATAGGTTTAGGACTTGGAGTAATTATGTTTTTTAGTAGATCTATAGGGTCAAATAAGAAGAATAAAAAAGAACCAGGACCAATGGAACTGGAAATGTATATGTATGATTCAGATGTGGAAGATTATGTCTTACAAGATATAAAAAAGGAAGAAGAATAAGTTGAGGTGTAATATGATAGGAAATGTAGTTGTAGTATTAATAGCATTAGGTGGAGGTGCAGTAGCTGGAGCAGCATTATCTGCGTTCATTACTTTAATCAAATTAATACCTCAAATGAGTCAAATGACAGAGACTCAAAAGTCTATAAAAACATATGAAATTGTATTTACCATTGGAACTGTTATATTTACTATAGCTTATTTTAGTGATTCAAACTTAGGATTATCTAAGATAATAGCTATTATAATAGGAACATTTATTGGAATATTTGTAGGTTTGTTTTCTTCAGCTTTAGCAGAAGTATTAAATATTATTCCAATTCTGACTAAGAAATTAGGAATGAGAGAAGAAATAAATTATATAATCTATGTTTTATTATTTGGAAGATTAGTAGGTTCAGTTTATTATTGGATTTATTTTTAATAGAGTGATGGAGGTTTAATTATGGACAAATTAAATAGAAAAGATTATGAATTGTATGTTGATGAAAAAATACCTGAACCCACATATGCTAAAAATATGTTTTTTGCTTTTATAATTGGTGGAGGTATTTGCGTATTAGGTCAAATAATCATGAACTATTTGAGAAAACAAGGATTTAATGAAGATATGGTATCTACAGGAGCATCTATAACCTTAGTTTTTCTAAGTTCTTTATTGACTGGTTTAGGAATATATGACAAGATTGGAAAAATTGGAGGAGCAGGAGCTACTGTACCTATTACCGGATTTGCAAATGCAATAGTAGCACCAGCTATGGAATTTAAGAGTGAGGGATTTATATTTGGTGTAGCTGCAAATATGTTTATGATAGCAGGACCGGTATTAGTATATGGGATAGGAACTTCTACTATAATAGCTTTATTAAGTATATTATTTAAAAAATAGGTGATAAAATGGCATTGAATAAAATAGGAAAAAGAACTATGAAATTAAAGAATCCTCCTTCTATATTAGGGACCTATAGTATAGTAGGATCTAAAGAAGGAAAAGGACCTTTAAAAGAATATTTTGATGAAATATTAGAAGATGATTTAGTAGGTACAGATTCATGGGAAAAAGCAGAAAGTAAGATACAAGAAGATGCAATGAGAAGGGCAATAGATAAGACTAAATTAAGGCTAAGAGATATGGATTATCTTATATCTGGAGATTTATTAAATCAGATTGTAGCTTCTGGATATGCAGCTAGACAGCTAGCAATTCCTTTTTTTGGATTGTATGGCGCATGTTCCACTATGTCAGAATCATTAGCTTTAGCAGCGATGCTAATAGATGGAGGATTTGCAGAAAATGTAGTCTGTGCAACTTCTAGTCATTTTTCTACTGCAGAAAGACAGTTTAGATTTCCGTTAGAGTATGCTGCTCAAAGAGAGTTTTCTTCACAATGGACTGTAACTGGGTCAGGATCTACAATACTATCTTCTACTGGAACTGGTCCATATATTACTTATGTAACTCCAGGTAAGATTGTAGATCCAGGAATAAAAGATGTAGCAAATATGGGTGCAGCTATGGCACCGGCAGCTATGGACACATTAATCAATCATTTTCAAGATACTGGTTTTAAACCTAATGATTATGATTTAATAATTACTGGAGATTTAGGATTAATAGGAAAATCTATAGTATTAGATATGATGAAAAAAGAGGGTTATGATTTAACTGGAGTATACACAGATTGCGGAGCAGAAATATTTGATCCAAAATCACAAGATACTCATGCAGGAGGTAGTGGATGTGCTTGTTCAGCTGTTGTTCTTAATGGATATATAATAAAGGAAATGAAAAAGGGTGTATTTAAAAGAGTACTATTTTTAGCTACAGGAGCATTACATTCTAAGTTAATAACACAGCAAGGCGAATCTATACCTTCTATAGGTCATGCAATTACTATAGATATAAATAAGGAGTAAGGTGATAATATGGATTATATTAGAGCATTTATAGTTGGAGGAATTATATGTCTAATAGGACAAATAATTTTAGATAGAACAAAACTTACGCCGGCACATATATTAGTATCTTTTTTGCTAGCTGGTGTAGTCTTAGGTGGACTAGGAATATATGAATATATTGCAGAAATAGGAGGAGCAGGAGCAACTATTCCAATTACAGGATTTGGATATGCTTTATCTCAAGGTGCAATAGAAGGAGCAAAAACCAAAGGAGTAATGGGGGCATTTACTGGAGGCTTAGAATTTACAGCAGGAGGAATTGCAGCTGCTATAATATTTGGATATATAATGGCTGTAGTTTTTAATCCAAAAACAAAAGACTAAGGAAAAATCCTTAGTCTTTTTTATATTAGGCATCATCTTCGGCACTATTGTTATCTTCATTTTCATCTTTGTCTTCATTTTCATCTTTGTCTTCATTTTCATCTTTATCTTCATTTTCATCTTTATCCTCATCATTACTACCATCTTCATCATTACTATCATCTTCATTTTTATCATTTGAGTCTGGCACGGTTGCATCATTGTTATTATTGCTGTTTTCGTTATTATTTTCGTCTTTTTTATCACTGTCATTTTCATCTTCTTCGTTTTCTTCTTTATCGTCTTTATCTTTGTCTTTATCCTTATTCTTATCCTTATTCTTATCCTTATCTTTATCTGATTTTGGAGGTTTAACACTTTTGCCTGTATGAATATCGCAATGTTTAGTTGGGACAGTTCCTTGGGCAAATATTTCACTAATTACAGAAGCATCGGAAGCCCTAGCACAATATCTATTAGCTAATAAACCTGATTTAGAACATACTTTAGCAGAAGTAATACCATCTGGTTTGCTAAAGCTATTTATACCGTCTAAACCATTATGAATTTTAGTCATTGAATATTGCCAAAATCTAGCTGCAAGTCCACTACCTTGATTTAATTGAATCTTAGGAGAATCATTT
>DATGUA010000068.1:0-35726 GCA_035301545.1 Tissierellaceae bacterium
ATTGACTTCCCATTGCTTCCATTACCTGGGGAGTTACAAAGTTTTCAGATGCTATTAATTCAATATGTCTTTCCTGTCTTCCAACTTCCTCCTCGATTAGTGACATGATTTTTGGGTCCTTTTCCTCTAAATGTTTAAAATCCATTTATATATCCCCCTTCTATAAAGTAATATCTAATAAAAAATTGATTATTTATATAATTTACTATATCATAATCAATATGATTTATTATCTTGAATAATATAATCTAATTATACCTATATTATACCACAAATACAATGAAATAAATTAATGGAGTGTATACTATGAATAATTTTTCAATTAAAAATCCAAATGAAATTAAAAGACTTATGGAGTTATCTCTCACTACTGGACAATATATGTTAGAAAATGGTGCTGAAACCTATAGAGTTGAGGATACAATGATACGAATCTGTAATTCTAAGAGTAATATTACAAATGTTGATTCCTTCGTTACTCAGACAGGAATATTTATAACATTAGAATATAAGGACATAGTATATTCTAACTTTCGTCGAGTTCAAAGCCTACAAATTGATTTAAATAAAATTCATGAAATCAATAAATTCTCTAGAACATTTGTTAATAATAACATTTCTATTGAACAAGGAATAGAGACTATAGAAAAAATTAATAGTACACAAAGCTATTCTAACTTTATTAAAGTTTTAAGTGGTAGTGGAGCTGCAGCATTTTTTACTTTATTGTTTGGTGGTACTTTTAAAGATTTTATTGCTAGTTTTTTAATTAGTATATTAGTATTAATTGTGTTATTTAAAATCGAAAAATATAAATTAACATTTTTTCTTGATAATCTAATAGGTGCATTTCTTATTTCATCTTTTACCTATTTAGCAGTATTACTTAAAATAGGAGATAATATTGATAAGATAATTATAGGATCTATAATGTATCTAGTACCTGGGGTAGCTATTACAAACTCTATCAGAGACACGATGTCTGGTGATTCTATAACCGGTTTATCTAGGGGCCTTGAAGCTATATTCTCTGCTCTAGCTATCGCATCTGGTGTCGGTATAATATTAAATCTTTATATGAAAGGAGCTCTATAATTGAAATTATTATCACAATTTATATTTGCCTTTTTTGCCACTGCTGGTTTCTCTATATATTTTAGTATACCATCTAATGCAATATTAGCATCAGGATTAGTAGGTGGATTATCTTGGGTAATTCACTATATTATACTAAGTATAGGTAGTAACAAAGTTATAGGAACATTTTTAGCTTCTCTTTTCGTAGGAATATCAGGAGAATACTTAGCTATTAAATTAAAAAAACCAGCAACAGTATTTATAACTCCAGGGATAATCCCTTTAGTACCTGGTGCTGGTATGTACTACACAATGTCATATTTAGTTGAAGAAGATTTTACTAATGCAGCTAGTATTGGTACTGAAACCTTATTTCTTGCTGCTGCTATATCTATAGGTATAATAGTTTCTACAGCATTTTCTAAATCTATAAAGTCATTTAAAAATAAATACTAATTTTGTTTTGAATATTTTAATAAAACATCAATTAATTCATCTAAGTCACCATTATCTTTATTTTCTTGAAGATGCTGCTCTATACAACCTTTCATATAGTTTTCTAATATTAAGCCTCCTGCATTATTTAATGCAGATCTTATAGCTGCAATTTGAATTAATATATCTCCACAAAACTTCTCTTCTTCTACCATCTTTTGTATACCTTTAACTTGTCCTTCTATTCTTCTTAGCCGTCTTATTATAGCTGGTTTATCTGTCAAATAAACACCTCCTTCTATAAAATCCTAGTAATTGAAAGAGTGGAGTTCTTTTTTACAGACATCTTTTTATCTATTAATTTAACAATTAATAGAGATATAGCTAAAGATAGCATTCCCGTACCAAAACTTAAAAGTTCATAATTAGAATATCCTTTTGACTTAAAGATACTATTCCCTACGGCTATTCCAATTATTAAAAATGCTAATGGAATCATATATACAATAGCTGTATACATTAATATATTTTTAGAATGTCCTTTTATTTCAACAAAATCTCCTACTTCTGCATCTAATTGATTTTCAATTGTAATAATATGAGCTGGGGCATCACAACTAGAACTACAGTTACTACAATTTTCACCACAGCCAGACATTCTTCGTACTTCTAGTTCCATACTATCGCCTTCAACTTTTCTTACAAATCCAACTTGATCCATCATTAACCCTCCTTAATAATTAAATCTTTTATAACCTCAGAAGCTACAATTAATCCTGCCACTGGAGGTACAAAGGCAATACTACCAGGAATTGCCTTCCTAAGATCCCTTGTTTCTAGATTAATCTTCATAGGAATTTCTTCTGACCAAATAACCTTTAAATCCTTTACATCTCTTCTTCTTAGTTCTCTTCTCATTACTTTGGCTAATGGACATATTTTAGTATTATAAATATCCCCAACTTGAAGCATAGTAGGGGATAATTTGTTCCCTGCCCCCATAGAGCTTATTATTGATATATCAGCTGATTTACAAGTAGTAATCAAATCAACTTTAGAACTAACCATATCAATAGCATCTATTACATAATCATAATCTTTATTTATTAAATTTTCTTTATTATCTTTATTATATTTTTCTCTAAATACTTTTATTTTAAGATTTGGATTAATATCCATTAACCTTTCTCTCATTACATCTACTTTATATTGTCCTATAGTTGTCATATTTGCATGTACTTGTCTATTAATATTAGTCACATCTATTCTATCATAATCTACTAAAATAATCTTTCCTACTCCACTTCTTACAATTGCTTCGGTAGCATAGGATCCTACACCACCTACTCCAAATACTGCTACTGTAGATTTTTCTAGTTTATCCATTGCTTCTTTTCCTAATAAAAGCTCTGTTCTTTGAAATTTGTTACTCATTATTTTTTTACATCTACCTTTATATTAATATCTTCTAATTGTCTGTCAGAAACATTAGTAGGTGCATCAGTTAATAAACAGGTAGCAGACTGGGTTTTTGGAAATGCTATTACATCCCTAATATTAGAACTATTAGTCAATGTCATAATTAATCTATCAAATCCATAAGCTATTCCTCCATGTGGAGGTGTTCCATATTTAAATGCTTCTAATAAAAATCCAAACTTACTATTTACTTCATCTTCAGTAAGTCCTAATGCCTTAAACATTTTTCTTTGAAGATCAGTATTACTAATCCTAATACTGCCTCCACCCATTTCATCACCATTAACAACTATATCATATGCCTTTGCTCTTACCGATTTAGGATTTTTTTCTAATAAATCTAAATCTTCATCCATAGGTGAAGTAAAGGGATGATGTTTCGCCACTAATCTATCTTCTTCATCATCATATTCAAATAACGGAAATTCTGTAATCCATACTAATTTTAAATCATCTTTTTCTATTATTTTAAGTCTTTTAGCTACTTCATTTCTTAAGTTTCCTAAACTATCATAAACTACAGATAATTTATCTGCTACAAATAATAAGAGGTCTCCTTTTTCTCCATTCATAGTTTTTAAGATACCTTCTAACTCATCTTCTTCAAGAAATTTTGCAATAGGAGAACTTATACCATCATTGGTAATTTTTATCCAAGCTAAACCCTTTGCTCCATAGTCTTTGATATATTTTTCTAATGAAGAAATATCTTTCCTGCTAAATTTATCTCCATATCCCTTAACATTTATTCCTTGTACAGATCCACCATTTTTAATAGTTTCACTGAACACCTTGAATTCACTATTCTTAACTACACTTGAAATATCTACTAATTCAAATCCAAATCTTAAATCTGGCTTATCTACCCCAAATCTTTCCATTGACTCTTTATAAGTTATTCTCTTAATAGGTAGATCTATTTCTATATCTTTTAATTCTTTAAATAATTTATATAAAAACTTTTCATTTATAGATATTATATCTTCCATATCTACAAAACTCATCTCAATATCAATTTGAGTAAATTCTGGTTGCCTATTAGCTCTTAAATCCTCGTCTCTAAAACATTTAACTATTTGATAATATCTATCCATACCTGACACCATTAAAAGCTGTTTCATAAGCTGTGGTGACTGTGGTAAAGCATAAAACTCGCCTGGATTAAGTCTACTTGGTACTAAAAAGTCCCTTGCTCCTTCCGGAGTTGGTTTAGTCAATGTAGGAGTTTCTACTTCTACAAAATTATTTTCATAGAAAAAGTCTCTTACTACCTTATAAGTCTTAGATCTTAATTTTAAATTTTCTTGCATAAATGGTTTTCTAAGATCTAAATACCTATGTTTTAATCTCATAGTTTCAGATACATTATCATCATCCTTTATATAAATAGGCGGAGTTTCAGCTTTGTTTAATATTTTTAATTCATTAGCTATTATTTCTATTTCTCCAGTAGGAATTTCTTCATTTATTGATTGTCTTTTTCTAACTTCACCTTTTACAGCTATAACAAATTCTGATCTTACCTTCTCGGATTTTTTAAATATATCTTTAGAAATAGTATCATCGAATACTATTTGAGTAATTCCTGTGATATCTCGTAAATCTATAAATATTAATGAACCTAAATTTCTTTCCCTTTGAACCCAGCCCATTAAAGTTACTTCTTTTCCTATATCTTCTTTTCTTAAATCCCCACACATATTGGTTCTACTTAAATTCCCCATCGTTTCCAACATTTATCCTGCCTCCTAAAGTAAATTAAAACCTCTCATCTCCAACATTCAGGGACGAGAGGTGAGTTTGTAATACTAAATTCTAGATAATCCTTCATCTATTGCAGCTTTTTTAACTGCTTTTGCAACATCATTTGCCACATCTTTATTTAAAGCATCTGGAACTATAAATTCTTCAGTTAAATCTGAATCTTTAACAGAATTTGCAATAGCATATGCTGCAGCTATATTCATTCTATTACTTATATATTTAGCTCTTGCGTCTAATGCTCCTCTAAAGATTCCTGGGAATGCAGACACATTATTAATTTGATTAGCAAAATCTGATCTTCCTGTACCTACTATTTTAGCTCCTGCTTTTTTTGCTACATCAGGAAATATTTCAGGAACTGGATTTGCCATTGCAAATATAATAGGATCTTCTCTCATAGATTTTACCATTTCTTCATCTACTACATCTGCAACAGATACACCAACAAATATATCTGCATCTACCATTGCATCTTTTAAATCACCTTGTAGTCCTTCTTTATTAGTAAGCTCAGCTAATTCCTCTTTAATCCAATTATTTGTAGGTGATCCTTTATAAACTATTCCCTTACTATCACACATTATTATATCTTTAATGCCTAAAGATAGTAACATCTTTACGATAGCTCCACCAGCAGCACCACTACCATTAACTACAACTTTAGTATCCTCAAAGTCTTTATCTACAATCTTTAAAGCATTTATTACTGCTGCACTAACTACTATTGCAGTACCATGTTGATCATCATGAAATATTGGAATATCTAATTCTTCTTTTAATTTTTTCTCTACTTCAAAGCATCTTGGTGCAGATATATCCTCCAGGTTAATACCACCAAAAGTCGGTGACATTCTTTTTACTGTTTCTACTATTTCATCTACATCTGTAGTGTCAAGACATATTGGAACAGCATTTACATCTGCAAATTCTTTAAATAATATAGATTTTCCTTCCATAACTGGCATAGCAGCACTAGGACCTATATCGCCTAAACCTAAAACTGCAGTTCCATCTGTTACTACTGCTATTAAATTACCTTTAGCAGTATACTTGTAAGCATCCTCCTCGTTTTTATGTATCTCTCTACAAGGTTCTGCCACTCCTGGAGTATAAGCAATACTTAGATCATCTCTTGTCTCTACTTTTACCTTTGAATGTACATCAATCTTTCCCTGATTCTCTTCATGCATTTCTAAACTTAATCTAGAATAGTCCATTAAATAATCATCCTTTCATATTATAATTGAATTATTTTTTGATTATTTTATTTATGGTTCTTTTTTTCCTTATCATTAACTCTTCAATTCTTTCATTATAATCTTTAAGGCTTTTAAAATTAGGTATTCTTTTAATCTTATCAGATTCAGGGTTATATATTTTAGATACAGCACCTAAGCCTAATCCTATTACAGTTTCTTTCTCTTCCATCATGGCTATATTATAAATAGATTCCATATTTTCCTTACTATATCCTATATTCTCTAAATTACCTAATATTTGTTTTTGTCTATATAAATAGTACGGTATAAGATCACTGCTTTTAGTAAACTTTTCAACTTCCTCAAGCATATCTATTATATTTACCCTCTCGTTATCCAAATAACTCTGCTGTTCTTTAAGAAGCTTAGATCCTTTTTTTAAAGCTAATGTATGTACTGTTAAATTATCTGGATCTAGCTTCTCTATTTCATTTAAGGTATATTTTATTTCCTTTTCACCTTCACCAGGTAATCCTAATATAATATCCATGTTTATTATATCAAATCCAATATCTTTAGCAAGACTATAAGCAGAAATTGTAGATTTAATATCATGGCTTCTTTCTATACGTTCTAATGTTTTCTCATTCATAGTTTGGGGATTTATACTTATACGATTAACTCCATAATATTTTAACATTTTCAAAGTATCTTTATTAATTGTATCTGGCCTACCTGCCTCTACAGTAAATTCCTGAATGTTTTGTGGAAAATTATATTTTATTATTTTAATAATTTCTTCCAAATCTTTTGTCTTTATAGCTGTAGGTGTACCTCCACCAATATATATAGTATTTAAAACTCTTCCTTCCATAAGGTTTTTTGTTGCTTCTATTTCATGGAGCAATGTATCTACATATCTTTTTACTATATTATAATCTTTACCAATTTTAAAAGCTGGAAATGAACAATAAGAACATCTAGTAGGACAAAATGGAATACCTATGTATATACTATATCTATCTTTATTTAGAGGATAAATATATTTTCTTTGTATTTTAGATATTCTTAACATTTGATCTACTTTGGATTTGTGTAGTTTATAATCTTTAGTCAATATATCCGATATTGTATCTGTATCTAAATCATAATCTATTAACTTATGCACTATTTTCATAGGTCGTATGCCAGTTAAAATTCCCCAGGGAGCAGAAATATTTGTTAACTCTATTAAACTATTATATATGGATTTTTTAATACCTATCTTAATTAACTTATCTACATTATAATTTTTTATATTAATATTATCTATATGTTCCTTATTCTCCTTTACTAGCTGATTCTTCTTATAAACTCTAGTAACCGTATATTTCCCTTTAGGTTTATTTACTAATATACTTTCTATTAAAAACTCTCTTGTATTATCTCCTTTTTCAATAAACCTTAGCTCCTTTTCAGGAAAGAATACACGTATTAGTTCAAAAAGATCATGTTTATAATTATGATTCTTCAGTAATATATCTATCAAAAACTCACCTCATTAAATTAAAAAACCACCTTTATTACTAAGGTGGTTATCTTATTTTATTGCACAAAAGGATTTGACCTTTTCTCATTTAATATAGTAGATGGTGTGCCATGACCTGGTAAAGTAATTAAATTATCATCTAAAATCATTAGTTTTTCCTTTATTGATCTTATAATCTCTTCATGACTTCCACCTCTCAAATCTGTTCTTCCAATAGATCCACTAAATAAGGTATCTCCAGTTATTAAATACTCATCAAATTTTACACAGATACCACCTTTAGTATGACCTGGCGTATGAATTACTTCACCTTTTATCTCACCAAATTCTATAGTATCACCTTCCTGTAATACTTTATCTGCTGTAATAGAAATAGGACCCATAGCCATCATAGCAGATAAATTTATCTCTGGATCTTTTATCATAATTTCATCATTTTTATGAATCAATACAGGTATATCTAAATTATCTTTTAATTCTTCTACACCACCAATATGATCTGCATGTCCGTGAGTTAAGAGAATATAGTTTACTTTTACATTGTTTTCTTCTATCTCTCTTAAAATATCTTCTGGATTTCCACCTGGATCTACTATTATCCCATCTTTAGTATTTTTCGAAAATAATACATAACAATTAGCTGCATAAATCCCAGCTGGTATTCTTATTACTTCCATTTATGTTCCTCCTTAAAATTTCCTATCACTATCTAATAAAATAGTAACTGGACCATCATTTACTAAATCAACATCCATATCTGCACCAAAGATTCCTTTCTCAGCTTTAATCCCTTTTGACTTTACTCTTTCAATAAATTCATTATAAAGTTTTTCTCCTATATCTGGACTAGCTGATTTAGTAAAGCTAGGTCTTCTACCTTTACGAACATCTCCATAAAGTGTAAATTGGGATACAATCAATATTTCCCCATCTATATTTTCTAAAGATAAATTCATCTTATCTTTATCATCTTGAAATATTCTTAAACCTATTATCTTGTTTACCATATATTCTAAATCTTTAGGATTATCTTCTTGTCCTACTCCTAAAAATACTAATAAGCCTTTATTTATCTTCCCAACTACATTTTCATCTACTGTTACAGAAGCTTTCTTTACTCTTTGTACTACTGCCCTCATTAAATTCCTCCTAAGAAGTTACTCTAAATACTTCTACTACACTATCAATCTTTTCTATCTTTTTTATTATCTTTTCTAATTCTCTTTTATCATTTATTCTTAATATCATATCTATCACTACTATATTATCTTTATTTGGTTTAGCATTTAAAGATGATAATCCAATATCTTCTTCATTAATTTTTAGTGATATTTCTGCTAATAATCCTGATCTATCTAATGCTTTAACTTGTATATTAGCATTGTAAAATTCTTGTTCTTCATTATCCCAATTAACTTCAAGTAATCTATTAGGATCTACTCCTTTTTTAATATTAGGACAATCTTTTCGATGTATAGATACTCCTCGGCCTGTAGTAACATAACCTATGACTTCATCACCTGGTACTGGATTACAACATTGAGCAAGTCTAGTTTTTAAATTATCTGCCCCTTTAATAGCTATTCCTTTATCACCTTTAGGTTTTGATTCACCATTATCTCTTGAATATTCTCTTAATATATCTTCATCTTTAAGAGTACCATGTTCTTTATGATATTTGTCTCTTAATTTAGTAACGACTTGTTTCAATTTTATATTTCCATACCCTATTTCAGCATATAAATCATCTATAGAATTAATACTAGTCCTTTCTGCTATTTCTTCTAGCCATTCATCTTTTAGCATTTCTTTTGGTTCATAATTTAACCTATTTAATTCTGATTCTAAATCTTCTTTACCTCTTATAATATTTTCATCCCTATTTTTTAATTTAAACCACTGGCGAATTTTAGATTTTGCTCTAGTACTTTTTACTATGTCTAACCAATCTCTACTAGGTTTACTATTAACTGATGTTATTATCTCTACAATATTACCATTTTTTAATTTGTAATTTAAAGGAACTATCCTTCCATTTACCTTAGCTCCTACACAACTATTCCCTACATCTGTGTGAATTCTATAGGCAAAATCTATTGGTGTAGATCCTTCTGATAGATTAATAACATCTCCATTTGGTGTAAATATAAATACCTCATCAGTAAAAAAGTCTATCTTTAATGTTTCCATAAAATCTTTTGGATCTTTTAGATCATTTTGCCATTCTAATAATTGTCTTAACCATGCTAATTTATCATCGAAATTATCTTTTTTAGAGCTTCCTTCTTTATACTTCCAATGAGCAGCTATACCATATTCAGCAGTCCTATGCATCTCATGAGTCCTAATTTGAACTTCAAATATTTCTCCTTCCGGTCCAATGACTGTAGTATGCAGGGATTGGTACATATTAGGTTTTGGCATGGCTATAAAATCTTTAAATCGGCCTGGTAGAGGCTTCCATAAAGTATGAACTATTCCTAATACTCCATAACAATCTTTAATACTATCTACTAATATTCTAATAGCAGTTAAATCAAAAATCTCTTCGAAATCTTTTCCTCTAGACATCTTTTTATATATACTATAAAAACTTTTTGGTCTTCCACTTATTTCATTATTAATATCCATCTTATTTAGTTCTTTTTCAAGTTTATCTATAATAATTTGAATATAATCTTCTCTTTCTTTTCGCTTTAAAGATACCTTTTCCACAAGGTCATAATAAGCTTGCGTTTTTAAAAATCTAAGAGACAAATCTTCTAATTCCCATTTTATTTTATAAATACCTAATCTGTGGGCAAGAGGAGCATATATTTCTAAAGTTTCTAATGCCTTTTCTTTCTTTTTTTCATCAGTCATATATTCTAAGGTCCTCATATTGTGAAGTCTATCTGACAATTTAACAATAATAACCCTTATATCTTTAGACATAGCTAATACCATTTTTCTTAAATTCTCAGCTTGATTTTCTTGTTTAGTTTTATACTTAAGTTTCTTTAATTTAGTAACTCCCTCAACTAAATCAGCAATTTCTTTACTAAACTCCTCTACTACCTCGTCATAAGTTACTTCAGTATCTTCAATAACATCATGAAGAAGACCGGCTATAATAGTTTCTGTATCCATATTTAAATCTGCTAGTATCATAGCTACATGACAGGGATGAATAAAGAACTTTTCACCTGAATTTCTTAATTGTCCTTCATGAGCTTTATCACCAAATTTATAAGCTTTTACTATCATATCTAAATTAGCATCTGGATTATATTCTTCAACTTTATCTATTAATTTTTCCAACATATTCATCACCTTCTTCATGTATTCTCATTAAATTCACATTCTATAATTTTGTACTACAATTTGTATATTAACCTTCCCCCTATATTCATTTATAGATGGATAGTATATAATATCAACAAAAACATTATTATCTATACCTTTGTATAATTTATCTAATACTTCTTCTCCATATTTTTCTATTATAGAGTCTTCAAAATCAGAAACATTATTAAATAAGATACCTTCTATAGTCATACCTTTCTTAGATTGAAAAATAAACTTTAAAACATTCTGATTCACTCCTAATTTAAACATCTTCTTAATTTTCAATTCTTTTTCTCCAAATACCGGCCTACTATTTCCCTTTCCAAAAGGCTCTAATATAGATAATTCTTCTATTAGTTTATAATTAATATAATCAATCGGAAGACCTAAGTCTATATAAATCTTTCTAATTAAATCTTCATCAGTCAAAGTAGTTATATCATTTAACTTATTTTTTAGATATTTAATATTATCGTACTGTAGAGATAGTCCTGCAGCCATAGGGTGCCCCCCAAAATTGTCTAATAAATCTTTACATTGAGTTAATTCTTCGAATATATTATATTCTTCAATAGACCTTCCAGACCCTTTGATCCCTTCTTCGCCCTGAGTCAACACTATCGTCGGTTTGTAATAAATATCTTTAACTCTTCCAGCTATAATCCCAGCTACACTCTCATGGATATCAGGTTCATATATAATTAATACTTTATCATCTTTTAGAGAACTATTTTCAATTTTTTCTATAATACTTTCTAAACCTTTTTCAGTTAAATCTTTTCTTTCATCATTTAATTTTTTTAGTTCCTGAGCTTTATTCTTAGCTTCTAACTCATCCCTACTTAACAATAATTCTACAGCTGTAGATGCTGTTTCTAATCTTCCAGAGGCATTAATCATCGGACCTATTACAAATCCAATATGATACACACCTATTTCTTTATCTATTTTTGACTCTTTTATAAGAGCTTTAAGTCCTATGTTTTCTGTTGAATTCACTAATTCTAATCCATATTTTACTATAGTTCTATTTTCATCTATTAAATCTACTACATCACATATAGTTGCAATAGCTACATATTCTAATAATTTATTTATTTTAGATTTAGAAATATTATATAAGCTACTTAAATACTCCATAAGCTTAAAGGCTACTCCTGCCCCACATAATTCCTTAAAAGGATATTCACAATCAGGATGTTTTGGATCTATAACAGCATCTGCCTCTGGAGTTATATACTCTCGAATTCCATTACCTTCTTTAAAAGGTAGATCATGATGGTCAGTTACTATTATAGTCAGTCCTAATTCTTTAGCTAATCTTACCTGGTCTAAAGCTGCTATGCCATTATCACAAGTTATTATAGTATCTACACCTTGTTCTTTTGCATTATTTACTATTTTATCATTAATTCCATATCCATCATTTACCCTATCTGGGATGACATAATCTACTACAGCCCCTAAATCTTTTAATATAGTATATACTACATATATAGACATAACACCGTCTACATCATAATCTCCTACTATTCTTATAGGCTTTTTATTATCAATTTTCTTTTTTAATATATCTCCAGCTTTTATTAAATTTCTCATTAGTTTAGGAGAATATAGCTTATTTATATCTGTTTTCAGAAAATACTCGGCTCTTTCTAAATCATCAATATCTCTATTAGTTAAAACTTTAGCTAGAACTTTACTTACACCTAATTCTTTAGATATATTCATAAAATTCTTATTATTACTCTTTATAAACCATCTTTCCAAATTATCACTCCATAAAATTCTTAATATTTAAATTTTATCATCTTAATACGGTTAATGCTAGTCGAATATACAATTATAAAGAAAAAACTGCTTATTTAGCAGTTTTTGTCTCAAGCTGTTTTAAATCATACCAAAATGTTGGAGCTAAGAATAAAGATGAATAAGTACCAGCTATCATTCCAACTAATAGTGGTAATGCTAATATCTTAATATCTTCAACCCCTAGTATATATAATATTACAACAGCTAATAGAGTAGTTATTGTAGTATTTATAGTCCTTCTAAATGAATGTTTAATTCCATCATTCACTACATCTTCTATATCTTTCTTTCTATCTAATTTAGTTTCTTCTCTAATCCTATCAAAAATTACTATAGTATCGTTTATAGAATAACCTACTATTGTAAGAATTGCTGCTATAAAAGAACTATTAATAGGTATTCCTAAAATCGAATATACTGATATAGTAATTAATATATCATGTATCAATGCCATAATAGCAGATAATCCAAATTTAAACTCAAATCTAAATGTTATATATGCAAGCATTGCTACGGTTGCAACAATCATAGATAATAATGCTTTTTGCTTTATCTCTTTCCCCATTGTCGCACCAATCTTTTCTGATAATACTGATTCATTTTTCACATCATGTTTTTCTTTAAATCCTTCCGTAATACTAGTTACATCATCATTTGATAAATCTAAAGTACTTTTGATGATTAATTCATCTTGATTCTCTCCACCATGGATAATACTTATATCTGGATCAAAATCTTGTGTTATTTCTCTCGCCTCTTCTACTGAAATAAATTCTTCCGTACCAATTTCTATTAATGTACCACCAGTAAAATCAATTCCATAATTAAAACCATTTACAAAAAACATTATGATTCCAATTAATATTATAATTAACGATATTATAAGAAAAATCCTTCTTTTTTCTACTATATTCATATTAACACCTCCACTATGCTCCATAAATTTTGGTATTTTTACTATTTGATATCGATACTATTAATTTTAAAATTACCTTAGATAACAATACTGAAGTTATCATAGATGCAACAATACCAATTATCAATGTAACACCGAACCCCTTTATAGGTCCAACTCCAAAATAATAAAGCACTATGCCTGCAATCAAAGTTGTTATATTAGAGTCTAATACTGAAGACAATGCTTTATCAAATCCTGAATTTATAGATGATCTTATTGTTTTTCCTATAAGCAACTCTTCTCTAATTCTTTCAAATATCAATACATTAGCATCAACTGCCATACCAATAGATAATACTAAGCCAGCAATCCCCGGCAGTGTTAATTTTACACCTAATCCTATCATTGTATAAATAACTATTAAAGTATATACAGTTAGTCCTAATGAAGCTACTACTCCTAGTAATTTATATACTACAATCATAAATAAAAATATTAGTCCCAGAGCAATTCCCGCTGCCTTTATACTTTTTTCAAAAGCTTCTAGTCCTAATGTTGGTCCAATTACTGATGTTTGATGTTCTATCATTTCTACAGGTAATGAACCTGCATTTATTAAAGTAGACAAATGATCAGCAGATTCTAAATCAAATCCTCCACTAATTACTGCCTTTCCATCTGAAATAGGTCCTCCACCTTCAGCTTCACTTGTTACAACAGGAGCAGATATAACTTCATCATCTAATACTATAGATATTATTCGATCTTCTGGCTTTTCCTCTACAGCTAATCTTCCTGTAGCTTCAGCAAAGCTTTCTGTTCCTTCTTTATCAAATTCTAGTGATACTACTGGTTCATCAGAACCTAAATCACTTTGTTGAAATTGTACATCTGATTTTACTACATTTTTCCCTGTAACTACTACATCACCATTAGGTTCTACAAACTGTAATTGAGCTGTTTTTCCAATTAAATCCATAGCTTCTTTAGGATCATCTACACCTGCTAGTTCTATCCTAATTCTGTTACTTCCTTCGATAGAAATATTAGGCTCTGATATTCCTAAACCATCAACTCTCTGATTTATTATGGTTTTAGATTGATTCATCATATCCTGAAGCTCTTCTCCTTTAGCATCCGTATCTGCTTCTAAAACGACATATACCCCACCTGCTAAATCTAAACCTAGATCTACTGAGTCTTTAGCTTTAGGAATTTTGAACTGATTTAACTCTATACCGTTTAATGCTACAAATACTCCTCCCCCAACAATAGCTAAAATCAAAACTAGGATAATAATGTTTTTAGATTTCATAGTTTTCCTCCTTATACTTTTCAATTGTTTAATCTTATGGAATTTAACAATTGAATAGAAGGTAATAGTATGTACCATTACCTTCATTAGTTATCTTATAATTTAATTGAATTATATTATAAATATACAAAATATACTAATAAATTATAACATAAAAATCTTATAATTCAAAATAGATTTAATTTAAATTAACTCCTATCATTCCCCCAATAGTTCCCATTAAACTAGCACTAATTAATTTAGTTCCTAGTATTAAATTAATTGATATAGACCTATCTGCAATAAAATTTATTAATATTATCACAAAATAGTATGAAAAGCCTAATAAAAATCCATTCAACCAGCCCCTTTCTTTTATTTTTATTGATAAATATATACTGGCTATAGAAATACTAATTATCATGATAATATTATTCAACATAGATAATTTATTCTCTCTTAGGCTAGTAAAATGTAATAATAATGATACTATTATTATTAAAGTAAAGCTTATTGCATAACTTAAAATTAATCCTTTCAACCAATATGTAAATTTAACTTTATTTTCCATAATATCTCCTCCTCATATTACTATAAATATATTTAGAATATCGGAGTTTTAGACCTAACAAAAAAACTTCCTTGAAATTAAGGAAGTTTTATAATAATAAAACGAAATTATTATTTATCAACTACTGAACCTATTGACCATTTTGATACATCTAGCCTAGTTTTAGTAGAACCTACTTCTAATATAACCATATCTTCTTTTAACACAATAATCTTTCCATAGATTCCACCAATAGTTACTACTTTATCTCCTACTTGTAAATTGTTTCTCATTTCCTGGATTTCTTTTTCTTTTTTTCTTTGAGGTCTAATACCAAAGAAATAAAACACTAATAAAAGACCTATTGGTAATATAAAAGCTTGTAATTGTTGTGCATTCATTGAATTTCCCTCCCCAATATATTATTATACATGATTAATATAAAAAATCATTAACTTTTTCTACTTATATCCATACTTTTCATAAAATTCATTCTTATATTCTAAAAGTCTATCTTCTTTTATAGCTTCTCTAATATTTTCCATAAGTTTAATTAAAAAATATAAATTATGAATAGTGGTAAGTCTAGAGCCTAAAATTTCATTTACATTAAATAAATGTCGTATATAGCTTCTTGTATAGTTTTTACAAGCATAACAGTCACATTCAGGATCTAAAGGACTTAAATCTTTAGCATATTTTGCATTTCTAACTACTAATCTACCATGACTAGTAAGTACAGTTCCATTTCTAGCTATCCTAGTTGGAAATACACAGTCTGCCATATCTATTCCTCTAATTACAGACTCAAATAGATAATCTGGGGTTCCTACTCCCATATTATATCTAGGTTTATTTTTCGGTAATAGAGGTGTTGTATAATCTAATACTTCATACATTAACTCTTTAGGTTCTCCTACACTAAGTCCTCCTATAGCATATCCTGGAAATCCTATATCAATCATATCTTTAGCACTTTGTTCTCTTAATTCCTTATACATTCCACCTTGAACAATCCCAAACAATCCTTGTTTATCCCAATCTTTATGATATTCTTTACATCTTTTAGCCCATCTTGTGGTTCGTTCTGTAGAATTCCTAACATAATCGTAAGTAGCTGGATATGATATGCATTCATCAAAACACATCATAATATCTGCCCCTAAAGCATTTTGAATTTCAATAGACTTTTCAGGACTAATAAAATGTTTTGATCCATCTATATGTGATCTAAATTCTACTCCTTCTTCAGTAATCTTTCTTAAATTGCCAAGACTAAAAACTTGAAAACCTCCACTATCGGTTAATATAGGATAATCCCAATTCATAAACTTATGTAATCCACCAGCATCTTTAATCAATTCATATCCTGGTCTTAAATATAGATGATATGTATTACTTAAGATGATTTGGGCTCCTAAATCTTTAACTTCTTCAGGTGTCATAGCTTTTACAGTAGCTCTAGTTCCTACTGGCATAAAGATAGGAGTCTCTACAATTCCGTGTGGAGTATGGAGTTTTCCCAATCTAGCTTTAGAGTCTTTATCTTCTTTTATTAATTCAAATTTAATCGCCATAATTTCCTCCTGTTATTTAATCAACATCGCATCTCCTAAACTAAAAAATCTATATTTTTCCTTAACTGCAATATTATAAGTATCTATTATCATATCTTTATTTGCTAAAGCACTAACTAACATCATTAATGTTGATTCTGGTAAATGAAAATTAGTAATCAAACTATCTACTACTTTAAAATCATATCCTGGATAAATAAATATATCTGTCCATCCAGATCCTGATATTATTGTGTTATTATTATCTACTGCACTTTCTAAGGTTCTAGAAGTCGTAGTCCCTACAGCAATAATTCTACCTCCTGATTCTCTAGTACTATTTATTATATTCGCTGCCTCTTGATCTAATTCATAATATTCAGCATGCATATGATGATCTAAAATATTATCTACTTTTACTGGTCTAAAAGTCCCTAAACCTACATGCAAAGTTATAAAAGCTATGTTTATACCTTTAGACTCTATTTCTTTTAACAATTCTTTAGTAAAATGTAATCCAGCTGTAGGAGCTGCGGCTGAGCCTACATGTTTTGAATATACAGTTTGATATCTTTCACCATCTTCTAATTTTTCATGAATATATGGCGGAAGAGGCATCTCTCCTAATTCATTTAAAATTTCTTCAAAAATTCCTTCATATTGGAATTTAATAAATCTAGTACCTTCTTGTCCAATATCTATAATTTCTCCTACTAAAAGCCCATTACCAAATTCTATAGTGTGACCTATTCTGGCTTTTTTCCCTGGCTTTACTAAACATTCCCATACATTATTCACTTCTTTTTTTAATAATAAAAACTCTATCTTCTCTTCCTTACCTACTCTATTCCCAAATAAACGCGCTGGTAAAACCCTAGTATCATTTAATACTAGAGTATCTCCAGAATTTAAATATTCTATTATATTTTTAAATTGTTTATGTTCTATATTACCAGAATCTTTGTCTAAAACTAATAATCTTGATTCAGTTCTGTTTTCTACTGGATGTTGTGCAATTAGCTCTTCTGGTAAATCATAATAAAAATCTTTAGTTCTCATTGCTTCACCTATTTCCTTAATTTATCTTTTTTATATTTATTAATACTTCTAATTTACTCTTCTATAAAAGGTATATTAAAATGATCATAAGCCTTTTTAGTAATTACTCTTCCTTGTGGTGTTCTATTTAAAAATCCTATTTGTAAAAGATATGGTTCATACACATCTTCTATAGTAATTCTTTCTTCACCAGTAGCAGCAGACAGAGTATCAATTCCAACTGGACCACCATTAAAATTTTCTATCAGAGTCATTATCAGACGTTTATCTACTGCATCTAAACCTAAAGAGTCCACTTCAAGAATTTTTAATCCTTTATTAGCTACATCTAGAGTAATAACTCCATTTTCCAATACTTGTGCATAATCCCTTACCCTTTTAAGTAATCTATTAGCAACCCTAGGTGTTCCTCTAGATCTTCTTGCTATTTCTAATGCTCCCTCTTCATATGACTTTATGTTTAATATAGAAGCAGATCTCATAATTATATCCTTCAAATCTTCCTCATCATATAATTCTAGATTCAATAATACTCCAAACCTATCTCTTAATGGAGAACTAAGTTGGCCAGATCTAGTAGTAGCTCCTATCAATGTAAATTTAGAGAGGTCTAATCTAACTGAACGAGCAGAAGGGCCTTTTCCTATTATAATATCTAAAGCAAAATCTTCCATAGCTGGATACAGAATCTCCTCAACCGTTCGATTGATTCTATGTATCTCATCTATAAATAATACATCACCATGATCTAAATTAGTTAATATACTAGCTAAATCCCCTGGTCTTTCTATAGCTGGACCTGAAGTTACTCGAATATTAACCCCCATTTCATTAGCTATAATATTTGCTAAAGTAGTTTTACCTAGGCCAGGTGGCCCATATAAGAGAACATGATCTAATTGCTCTTCTCTTTCTCTAGCTGCTTGTATAAATATATTTAGTTTTTCTTTAACCTTAGTTTGTCCTATATACTCATTTATCCATTTAGGTCTTAAACTTACTTCATTATCTCTATCATCTTCATTTAAGGAGCTAGAGATAATTCTATTTTCTTTCTCTGACATAATATTACTCCTTTAGTTTTTTGATAGTTGTTTTAATCCTTCTCTTATTATTTCTTCCACCGTTAAATCTTTTATATCTAAATTCTTAATAGCCTTCTCAACTTCAAACTTTAAATAACCTAAACTTATTAATGCTTCTACAGCTTCATCATAATCTTTAATATCAATTAAAATTTGATCACCAGAATCTAGTAATTCTACATCATCAATCTTATCTTTCAATTCTAAAACTATTCTCTGTGCCGTCTTTTTCCCAATTCCTGGTGCTTTACATAAAAGATCTATATCATTATTATGTATCGCTATTTTAATCTCATTAGGGTTCAAAGTTGATAATGTTGCTATCCCTACTTTAGGACCTATTTTTGTTACTCTTAACAAAAGATTAAACATATTCATCTCTTCTTCAGTTGTAAATCCATATATATATACTCCATCTTCTCTAACATGTAATTGTGTATACAATATTTGATTCTTTTTCCCTATTTCTAAATTCATCATAGAATTTTTTGATGTAAATATTTTATATCCTATACCATTATTTTGAACAATTACATATTCATCATTTATATTCACTACATCTCCTATAATAAATTCAAACATTCAATCACTCCTAATAGTTTATTTCATCCTAAAACTATCTTTAAATTTTAAAGAACTTCCATGACAAATAGCTACAGCTAAAGCATCTGCTACATCATCTGGTTTTGGTAATTCTTTTAAATTTAATAACATTTTTACCATTTCTTGCACCTGCTGTTTTTCCGCTCTGCCATATCCTACTACAGCTTGTTTTATTTGTAATGGTGTATATTCAAATATCTCTAAGCCTTTATTTTTTGCTGCTAGTATCTCAACTCCTCTAGCCTGTCCAACCATTATAGCCGTTTTAACATTTTTATTAAAAAATAACTCCTCTATAGCTAAATCATCTGGCTTATGATCATCTATTATATTCAGTATCTCATCATAAACTATTTTTAATCTATCTGGAGATTCCATTTTAGAATCTGTAGTTATACACCCATATTCTAAAGCTTTATAATTATTTCCTTTACATTCTATTATACTATAGCCTACTATAGCAATACCTGGATCTATACCTAATATTTTCAAGTTATGTCTCTCCTTATATTATTATATATTAAACTCTATCATATTTAAATCAATAAACCTATTAATTATGGATCTCAATAAAAAAACTAAGCTAGAAAATTCTAACTTAGTTAAGAAATAAAATTCTCTAATACATCCGATAACTCATCTTCACTATCTACAATTATACCTTCTCTTAAATTTTCCTGATCTATTTGTGTAAATAAACTTAAAGGATAGTCATCAAATGTTTTATAAAGTACTCTCTCTCCATCATCATCAATTTTAAATATTGATAAACAACTATCTTCCTCCCCAATTATAAAATGATCTTTACAAAGATGATTTCTTTCTCCAAACAAAACTATTTTATTATCAGAATAAGAGGTAAGTTGTAAATTTGGATAATTAGACTTTAAATAATCTTCATATTCCTTTTTATCCATATTAATGATTTCATTATCTGCAATATTCAAACTAGTGACTGTATGATCACATTCTTTATAATGTATTCTTTTTTCAATAAAAGTATTTGGTGTAATTCTATCTTCCTCTTGTAATATTTCAATATCGTCTTTTACTTCATTATTAGGAAGTTTACCTTTATTCACTTGTTCTTTAGAATTTAGTTGATTATCTATTAATAAATATCCTACTACAATACTAATAGTAAATATAGCTATAGAAAAAGTTACAATTAATAGTGGTTTATTTCTTTTCATAAATATCCCTCCAGATTGCTATCTAGAGGGATATTATTTCCATTATTTTATTTTATATTCACTTATCTATCTATATCTCTTTAAAACTCTATCATTTAACCCATTCCAATATGCATCTTTATAAAGTTTTTGACTGTTTTTTAAGATTATTTTCACTACTGCATTATAAATTTCATTTAATTCATCTAAAGGAAGTAGGGTATCATCTTCTTTTATATTTAAGGTCTCTAAATTAGTATCTATAGTCAATTGTTTGTCCAAATATTTATTTAAACTAATAATCTTTCTTTTAATAACATTATCTGTATACCCAGTAATAGTATTATACAAATATTTATTTGATTTTTCTTGTTCCTGTAAATTCTCATATAGTAAATTTTTATACTCTTCTATTTCAGCATTTTTAGTATCAAACTGGAACAAATATTTCATATTATATAAATCTGATACTTTAAAATATTTAAGAGTTTTGTTTTCTAAGGTATTTATTTCTTCATTATTTAGATATCCATATTTATATCCTTCTAAATATAAAAATAGTTCTAATCTATTAACATCTTCATGAATCAATTCTCCTAAATTATAGGCTATAAGATGATTGCCAGGTCTATCCTGTAATAATCTACTTATTCTCTTTCTAAGATAATGAATAGACACGTATTTAGGGAAAATATTATTTATATTATTCTCTAAATCGTATAAATTTAGGAGTATATGTATACAATTTATGTCATTGTTAAATAGAAAATTATATTTTAATTCTTCATATATATCATAAGCCTTACTATCCGACAATGCCACATTACCCCCTCCTTTTTAACGATTCTTACCAGATTGTCCTATATTTAAACTTTAATATTAAAATATATTTAGACATCAAAATTTATTATACTACATTTTCCCCTATAATTATAGTATATTCTTTAAGACAATTCCTACAAAAAATTAATATTTAGATTAAAAAAAGATATATTGAATGCCAATATATCTTTTTTAATTTGATTTCAGATCTATAATTTTATTTTTGTAATATTAAATTTCAAATACTAATTGACTATATAGTTCCTCTGAATAATCAGCTATAGTATCTAAAATGAAATTAGTTATTTTTATATTAATTGATAAAGCAAAGTTTAAATCATTGTCAAATCCTATTTTAAAAGAATACTCTTCTACTACACTATTTATATAATTTTTAATTTTAGATTTTAGATCTGTTGATTCATCTTCATAGATATTTATATCATTAGTATCTATAACATTATCTTTAAAATCAAATGTTTTAGTAAAATCATCTAATTGTGATTCATATTTTAAATGTTTAACCATAGAATCTTTAAAAGTCCATCTCTTCGCATGGGGTAAACATACATAGTCTGATAAATAATGTGATACTATACCAATTCTTCTACTTAAAACTTTAATACTGATTGGATCTAGTATATTGTTAAATTCTAAATATCTACTAATAAAAATTATTTTTATGATTTCCTTAGCAATGTAGTCTAAACTTTCATCTTTATAATGTCTAATAAATAATCTATATTTTGGTAATATATCAGGAGCTATTGAGCCCCATAATAATTTGTTTTTATCTAGTTTCAAACCATAATCTTCAAATACTTTATCATATATGTTTGTTACTATGATCTTGTGACTATCAGCTAATATTTGAAACAACTCCTTTTTCAAATCATTTTGTTCTATATAAATAATATAACATTTTCGCCTATTAGTCAACTTAAAGTAATTTCAAATCTAGTAAGCTATGCCTTACTTTAAATGTTATTTCAGTTTATTTCCAAAAAATTCTTTGTAAATTTGATAATTGTCATTATTAAATAAAACAAATATAATCTCATCTATATCAGCATTCTTATCTAAATATTCTAATGTAGATTTTAAAACTACTTTTACAGCCTTCTTTATAGGATATCCATAGGCTCCTGTAGATATAGATGGAAAGGCTACAGTTTTTAATCTATATTCACTAACAAGTTTCAAAGAATTATAATAAGCATTATATAACATTTGCTCATCTTTATCTCTTCCCTTATATATTGGCCCTACAGTATGAATCACATACATACTAGGTAGATCTCCAGCAGTAGTAATTCTAGCCTCCCCCGTAGGACATCCTCCTATCTTTTTAGTTTGTTCTAATATAGAGCTTCCACCTTTTTTATGGATAGCTCCATCTACACCTTCACCACCTAATAAAGTATTATTAGCTGCATTTACTATTGCATCTACTTTTACTTCTGTTATATCATCTTGAACAATTTTAATTTTAGTATTTTTATACTTATACATATATATTCCCCCTATTGGATCTCTTCATTCGTTAATATCTAAATTTTATATCTTAGATCTTTTTCTATCTTTTCTATAAACTATCACCTTATATAATTCACCAATTAATAAAGGTACTAAGGCAAAAGTAAAAACTATTCCCCATTCTGTTAAATTTAAAGGTACAGTATGAAATGCTGTTTGCATAAAAGGTATATATAATACTACTAGTAATAATATAAAAGAAAATAATGTGGCATATATCATACTCTTATTAGAAAATATTCCTATCTCTAGTAATATATATCGTTCAGATCTACTGGAATAAGCTCTCACTAATTCTGCAGTAATTAATGTAGCAAAAACAATAGTTCTAGCTAATTCTAGATTTCCTGGGAATGTATTTAATCCCCATATATATGATAATAAAGAAACAGTAGCTATACTAATACTTTCAATTCCAATAGCTATTGCCATAGGTTTATCAATTATTGACTCTTTCGGTTCTCTAGGCTTATCCCTCATAATACTTGGATCTCCTTCTTCTATACCTAAAGCTAAAGCTGGAAAACTATCTGTTACTAAGTTTAACCAAAGTAATTGTATAGGTAATAATGGAACAGGTAGATTCATAAATATACTTCCGAATACTAATAATATCTCTCCAATATTACAAGATAATAAGAAAAATATAAATTTTTTTATATTACTATATATAATTCGTCCTTCTTCTACTGCTGACACTATACTAGAAAAGTTATCATCAGTTAATACTATTTCAGCTGTATTCTTAGCAACATCTGTACCTGTGATGCCCATCGCTATACCTATATCTGATCTTTTTAATGCCATGGCATCATTAACCCCATCTCCTGTCATAGCTACTACTTCTCCATTATCTTTTAAAGCAGATACTATCTTAACTTTATGTTCTGGAGATACCCTAGCATATACAGTTTTTTCCTTTACTACTTCTTTTAATTCTTCTTCATTTAATTCATCTATCTCTTCACCGATCATAGTTTCGTCCATGCTACTAGCAATATCTAATTCTTTAGCTATAGCAAAAGCAGTCTCTCTATAGTCACCAGTAATCATAACTGGTAATATTCCTGCTTCTTTGCATTTATTAATAGAGTCTTTTGTCTCTGGTCTAGCAGGATCAATCATTCCTACTAATCCTACAAACACCATCTGATTTTCAATTTTTTCTGGATCAATTTCTTTAGGTAGATTATTCTGTTTTTTATATGCTAAGGCTAATACTCTTAAAGCATTTTTGGCTAAATAATTATTTACATTTGATATCTTTCTTTGTGTATCTTTATCTAAATCTATTTCTCTACCTTCTACTAATATACTTTCACATCTTTCTAATATTACATCTGGTGCTCCTTTAGTTAAAGACACTATTTCCCCTGATAAAAATCCTTTATGAAATGTTGTCATCATTTTTCGTTTTGAATCAAAAGGTATTTCTTCAATTCTAGGATACTTTTTGTTTATATCTTCTTTATCTATATTAGCCTTTCCAGCTAATGTTATTAGAGCTCCCTCGGTTGCATCTCCTCTCATTTTATAATTATTATCTTCTACATCAAGATTTGCATCATTATTTAATACTCCAATAGACAATAAAGTTTCTAAATCCACTACCTCGCTTATACCTATATTTTTATCATTCGCTCGAAATTCTCCAGATGGATCATATCCAGTTCCAGTAATATCTATAATTTTATTATCAGTAAATACCTTTACTGCAGTCATCTCGTTTTGAGTTAAAGTTCCTGTCTTATCAGAACATATAACTGTAGTACTACCTAATGTTTCTACAGCTAATAATTTCTTTACTATAGCATGTTGTTTTACCATCTTATTCATAGCTAAAGCTAATACAATCGTTACTATAGCTGGTAATCCTTCTGGTATAGCTGCTACAGCTAAACTGATAGATACCATAAGCATTTCTAATGTATCTTTCCCTTGAATTAAACCCATAGCAAATACAACTATACATACTGCAATAGTAATAATTCCTAAATATTTCCCTAATTCATTTAAACTTTTCTGTAAAGGTGTTAATTCTTCATCGATATTTTGAATAGTAGTTGAAATTTTACCTATTTCTGTATCATCACCTGTCGCTGCTACTATTCCCCGACCACGCCCATAACTTACCATAGTACTCATATAGGCCATATTCAGTCTGTCCCCTATTGGAACATCTTTTTCATACTCTATATCTGAATCCTTCTCTACAGCAATAGATTCACCTGTTAAAGCAGCTTCCTCAACCTTCAAATTTGAACTTTCTATCAATCTTAAGTCTGCAGGTATAATATCTCCAGTTTCTAAAATTACTATATCTCCTGGAACTAAATCTTTAGTTGAAACTATTTTTACTGCCCCTCCCCTATAAACTTTAGCATCTGGAGAGGTCATTTCCTGTAATGCATCTAAAGCCTTTTCCGCTTGACCTTCCTGATATATTCCTAAGGATGCATTAATTACGACAATAGCCATAATAACTATTGCATCTCTTTGTTCACCTAAAAATATAGATATAACTGCTGCTACTATTAAGATTATTACTAAAATATCTGAAAACTGGTCTATTATTCTAGCAATTAATCCTTTTCTAGGCTCCTCTTTAAGTTCATTAGTACCATATCTTTTTAATCTACTCTGAGCTTCAATCTCCGTAAGACCTTTTCCCATATTAGAATCTAGTAAATTAAATATTTCATTTTTATCACGTTTATACCAACTCACCTGTTATCCCCCTTATCTTTTCATATATTTATTATATTCCTATAATAAAAAGCTTGTCTAATTTAGTATATTCTATATAATAGATTTAATGCTTATTATTAACAAATCCTTATAAATTAAAATCCTTTTACTATATTCAACCTATTTATATAATAACAGCTTTTAATTCTTTTATAAACATAAATATTTTATTGGAGGTTAATATATGACACAAAACACTTTTGATCCCTTAAGAGAAGTACTAAATCAGATAAAAACTGCTTGTAATATATTGAATTTGGATAAGTCGGTATATGAATTGTTGAAAAATCCTCAAAGATTTATAGAAATCTCTATTCCTGTTAAAATGGATAATGGTGAAACCAGAGTTTTCAAAGGATATAGATCTCTTCACAATAATGCTTTAGGTCCTGGTAAAGGTGGTATAAGATTTCATCCTGATGTAAATCCATCTGAAATTAAAGCTTTATCTATATGGATGACATTTAAATGTTCTATTGCTAATATTCCATATGGTGGAGCTAAAGGTGGAATTGCTGTAGATCCATCTACATTATCACAAGATGAATTAGAAAGGTTATCTAGAGGATATATTCAAGGCCTATATCTGTATTTAGGAGATAAAATAGATATTCCAGCACCAGATATTAATACTAATAGTCAAATTATATCTTGGATGTTAGATGAATATGTTAAATTAACAGGAAAATATACACCTGGAACTTTTACTGGGAAACCTTTGTCATTAAGTGGATCTAAAGGCAGACAAGAAGCAACAGGAGTTGGAGTTTCAGTAATAGCAAAAGAAACTTTAAAAGAAATAGGATTAAATATTAAAAATAGTACAGTTAGTATACAAGGCTTTGGTAATGTAGGTAGTTATACTGCTAAATATATGAAAAAATCTGGTGCTAAGGTAGTTTCTATTGGACTTAGAAATTTAGCTCTATATAATGAAGATGGATTAAATTATAAAGATTTAAAAAAGTATCTTAAAACACATAAGGACTTATCTAATTATCCTAATGCTGATAAAATATCTTTAGATAAATTTTGGTCCTTAGATACAGATGTCTTAATTCCAGCTGCTACAGAAAATGTTATTAATAATAAAAATGCGCAACAAATTAATTCTAAATTAATTTGTGAAGCAGCTAATGGACCTATCACTTCTTCCGCTGATAAGATATTAGAAGATAGAGGAATTTTAGTTGCACCTGATATTTTAACTAATGCAGGAGGAGTTATTGTTTCATACTTTGAATGGGTCCAAAATCTCTATGGTTATTATTGGGAATCTGAAAAAATTGAGAAAGAACAAAAAAAATATATGATAGATGCATTTCATAATATTTTTCATATCATTAAAGAATATGATATTAGTTTCAGACAAGCAGCATATATAAGTTCTATTAAAACAATTTCTAATGTAATGAAATTAAGAGGTTGGTATTAATTTAAAAAGCATCTATTTGATAAAACAAATAGATGCTTTTTGAATTAATCTTTTTTAAGTTTTACATCTGGCTCTCTTGGTAATTTAAATAATGGTATAAATTTATCTAATCCAGTTAAAGTTAAAAATAAAATAGAAATTACTGCAATTATTGCCATAAAATTATATTTCATAATATCCCATACTTGAAATTCATATAAAGGGAAAACTGAATTTGCAATACCTGTAAAATAGGCCACATATACATGCCAAGGAATTAGTTGAGATCCAAATACAGCAAGTGCATCGGAGAAGGTTGCATTTCTTAAAGAAAGAGCATACATATCTTCTTCATTACCTTCAACATTATCTTTTGTTAATTCCTTTATAATAGGTCCTATCGTTACTATTTGTGCCATCTCATCAGCTAAAGCTGCATTTCCTAAAATAGATAGTATTCCATTAGCAAACATTAACTGCCTTACATTTTTTACTCTCTTTATAATAAAATCTGATAAAGGTTTAAAAGCATCTAGCTTTCCCATTATTCCACTAAAGGCTCCCATCCACATCATCATAATTATTACCCAAGAACCTGCATCTGTAAATCCAGTATATATCAAATCTAAAAATTCCTTTATAGAACCTACAGTTCCACCTAATACCCCGAAAAAAAATGAAGATACTATACCTATTCCTAAACATACTATAGTAGGTAATCCTTTGATAGCCATAACTAAAACTAATAATAATGGTGTTATCATGTAGAAAGGCACACCTTCTTGAACTTGATTTAGCAATTCAACTGCAGAAGAATTTTCTATCATTAGTCTATCCCAAACTTCTGGTGGAATTCCTTCTATCGCATCAGAAGCACTACCTGCTACGGAGGGTAAATTTAAACTAAAAACATAGAATAATATTGAAGCAGACAATAAACAAAATATTGACCAGACACCTTGATGTCTAATCCTATCTATTACTTCCACTTCTTGAATTCCAGAACTTATAACAGTAGTTTCAGAAATGAGTCCAATATTATCCCCAAAACAAGATCCACCAGCTATTGCACCTAAGGTTAATAATATATTACCATCTACTATATGATTTAACCATAAAAACATTGGTGCTGTTGCCGCAAATGTACCCCAGGATGTCCCAGTTGCCACAGATAATATAGCAGTAACTATAAAAGTAATAACAGCTATGGTCCTTGCAGAAAGTCCTAAATTTAGAGACATATTAATAATAGCTGCACCTACACCAGTTGACATAAAAATTTCTGCCATAGCATAAGCAAACATTAATATAAAAAATACTAATTGAAGACCTTTTACATTTTCAATAGCTGCATCCATTATTTCATTGAATTTCATCTTCTCTGTTATATAAGCTATAATGGCAGCATAAATAGTTGCTATAGCTCCTATAATCACAATATCTAAATCTAATCCTCCAATATTACTACCTATCATTAAGCCTGCCAATAGAAATACTGGAGTTATTTTAATTAATCCTTTCATCTTATTATATCTTTCTCTCCTATCTATAATTATATATTATTAAACAACACTACCATTTTAACATTAAAAGAACATCTTATCTAGATAAGATGTTCTTTTAAAAAATTAATCTTATTTCTAACATAAAATAATATATTAATTGTCTACTATTTTAGTCTCATAATTTATGTTTCTTGCCTTGCTAAGTATAGCATTAAATGACCAATAATTCTATTGAGATAATTTTATTATTATTACTTATCATTATTTATACATCTTAATTCAGGTACCAAATTATCTGGTGTCTCACCCTTTAGCGCTTGAATTAGATTTTTGGCTCCTACTTTTTTCATTCTATCTAAAGTTCTATGTGTAGAAGCACCTATATGTGGTACTGTAATAACATTTTTTATTTTTAAAAGTGGACTATCTTTATCTATTGGTTCATATTCAAATACATCTAATCCAGCAGCCCATATCTCTTTATTTTCTAAAGCCCATATTAATGCCTCTTCATCTACTACAGCTCCTCTAGATGCATTTATAAAGATACTATCCTTCTTCATTAATGAAAATTCTCTTTTCCCCATTAAATGATAAGTCTTATCAGTTAAAGGAGTCATAGACACTACAAAATTACTTTTCTTTAAAAGAGAATCAAAGTCTAAATACTTTACACCTAAGTTCTTTTCAACTTCTTTTTTTCTATTTCTATTATAATAATATACATTCATATCAAATCCTAATTTAGCCCTTCTAGCAACTTCCTCTCCAATTCCACCCATTCCAATAATTCCTATTGAAGTTTCACTTACATCTTTTCCATAAAAATTATTATCATGGCCTTTTTCCCACTTTCTCTCTTTTACTACTCTATCTAATTCGGGAATTCTCCTGGCAGCTCCTAATATTAATCCGAATATTAAATCTGCAACTGTATTATTAGATGATCCAGCTGCATTAGTTCCTATTATTCCTCTTTCTTTCATTATATCGGTATCAAAGTTATTATATCCAACTGTAAAATTACTAATCACTTTCAGATTAGGACCATGATCTAGTAAATTCTCATCTATTTTAATCATAGGTAGTAATGCGCCTTCTACATCTTTAATCTTTTCTACAGCTATATCATAAGTTAAAGGTTCATCCCTATCCCATATAGTATAATCACAGTATTTACCTATATATTCTTCAATCTCCTTTGGTATTTTTATCCCAATGAACACCTTTGGTTTTGTCATATAACATTCATCCTTCCTAGATTAACATTATGTCCATTATTATGTATACCCAAATATATATATTATAGTAAATGAATTATAAACAAATTATAATGATCATTATAGATTTATTTTATTACAGAATGAATTGTCTCTTTCTATATAGTCAATAAAAAGCTAGGATTAATCCTAGCTTTTTATTTATATTAAAATAACAAATGCATAAATAGTGCTACAAAAGGCATTGCTATTAAGGTTCTTTCTAAAAATAATATCATAAGTTCTCTAAATTTTAAAGGGATACCTGTATTCATTATAACTACTACTGATTCAGCTAAAAATATTATTTGAACCATAGATACTGTTGTCACGAAAAATCTCGTTTTTATATGCAATTGAGTAACTTGATCTGCTATAGTTAAGACTGGAATAAACATTTCTGTTATACCTGTCGGAACAGCTGCCGCTGCCACCATTGCATCAGGTACACCTAACAATTTGGTAAATGGATAAAAAGCATAACCTATTATATCAAATATAGGTGTATATTTAGCTGCAATCATACCTAATATACCTATAGAACATAGAAGAGTAACAACTTTAGGCATTACTGGAAACGCATCTATAACAGAATCTACAATTCTTTTTGGTACACTTCCAGAAGTATAAGCTCGAATAGTTGCTCTATGAGCCCCAGTCTTTACTATCCCATCTTCTGATCCTGCTTTTAATGCTTTTCTTTCTTCTTCAGTTTGAACTGTTCCATCTATAAATTCATTTGTCTTTCTATTTAAAGGATATATTCTAGAACATATTGCTGCTAATACAAAAGTTATAAAAAAAGATACTCCATAAGTTAATAAGAAATATTCTCCTATATCAGCTGTTGTCATTACTAAATGGGCATAACCTATAGAAACTGCACTAAAACAGCTAGCTATAATAGCTGCTTCTTTTTTTGTATACATCTTAGAGCTATACATTCTACCAGTTAATACTATTCCCATTGTAGTAGAACCAACAAATGAAGCTGTAGCATCTACAGCACTTTTACCTGGAGTCTTAAATAAAGGCCTCATAAGAGGTTCAAGAAGTACACCTAAAAAGTCTATTAATCCATAATCTGCTAAAAGCGGTAAAAATATAGCACCTACTGGAATTATAAAAGAAACACCTATAACTACACCAGGAATAACCATTTCTCCAGTAGACTCTCCTACTATTATGTCAGGTGCATTGTACACTCCTATTTTATTTAGGAAATAAAATAGAATAAATATTCCACCTAGCATATATAGTATGGGATGAATAACTGAATCTGCCTTATAATAATCATACATTTTACTTCCTTTTTTAGAAAAATATTTACCTATAATACTTGTTATACCTGTCGCCATTAAAATTATAGTACATAATAATAATGCTCCTACAGGCTCTCCATTTATGACTATTAACCCTTCAACAAAATCTATAGCTCCTTGGTATATGATTCCAAAAGGAATATCTCCATCTATAGGAACAAAAAATACAAATGCAGCAATAATAGACAATAGAAGTGATAATAATCCATATTTTCTATTATCCCTTTTATTCAATTCTATAGAATCTAATACCTGAGGTTCATTTAAATCTAATTTTCCTAAATCATAATCTTTATTCTCACTAAGATTTATCTTAGGTTTTTTATCCATGTTGATATCCTCCTCACATTGTTCCTTATAAAAGAAAAATTTTTTACAGGCTGCTATCACTATACTTTCTAGCAGCCTGTAATCTTTAATCAGATTCTGAAGTCACCTGGATATCTAAAGATTCATCAAACATTAAATGATATTCTAATATTTGTTCTATCTTAAATCCTTGTAGCCCTAAATAATGTTTTACATTATTTAATAAATACTCAAGTTTAACTGGACCAACTAATTCTGATCCTGTAACAGTCACTCCATATTTTTCAGCTTCTATCTTTACTAATTCAAATGCCCTATAAATAGGTGTTTGGGCACAGTCAAACATATTCATAGAAACTACTACCCCTTCTCTCTCTGGAAACTTAATTCCTACTGCTCTTACAGTTGAGAACCCACCACTTGGTCCTCTTAAAGTTTTTGCTATCCTTTTAGCTATACTAACATCCTCAGTCTTTAAAAATATATTATATGCAGTTAATCCTTCCATATCAGCAGATACAATAGTAGCACCTGATTTAGAACTAAGTTTTCCATCTTTAGATAAGTCAGGTTCTCTACCTTCACGCTCAGGATTAGCTTCATCTTCTAACAACTCTTTTAATCCTTCGTATTGCCCCTTTCTTATAAAGCTAATGCTCTCTTTATCTTTAGTTCTTGCATTTTCTCCAGAAAAATATATTGGTACACTATATCTCTCATATAATTCATTACCTATTTCTTCCGCCAACTTTTTACATTCATCTAGTGTTATATTAGACAATGGAAATAAAGGTATAGTATCTTGTCCACCTATTCTAGGATGTGTTCCTTCTTGTTCAGTCATATCTATTAACTCATATGACTTAGCTGCCATTTCTAATAATGCTTCTTTTAACGGTTCTGGTTCACCTATCATCGTTAAAACAGTTCTATTGAAATCGTATTCTGGCTCAACAGATATAAGTTTAACCCCTTTTTTGTTTCTAATAGTATCAGATATCTCTTTTATAACTTCCTCTCTTCTACCATCACTAAAATTAGGTACTGCCAGTACATATTGTTTTTTCATTTCATTTCCTCCTTTAAAATATTCTAATAATATATAGTCTTTTTATTAGAAATAAATTTTACACCTTCAAATATAGATTAAATATTAGTTTAATTTCTACCATTAGTATAGTGCAATAAATATGCCATATTTTAATTCTTATTATATATACACCATTTAAACCTCTAAAGCTGTCAGATAAGTCTTGATTTTTAAGTTATTCCTTCACTTCTAATTAAATTTACAACCAAAAAAGTAAGTCCTAAAGGAAATATTTCCTTTAGGGCTTACTTTTTAGTTACTTTTCTATGATATCTATATTGTATAGCATAAAAGAATTTTTTCTTGTATTAAGAATTATTTCCTCCGTAATCTAGTTCTATACCTAATCTTTTTGCTTTCTTTCTTAAAGTACTATTTTCAAGTCCTGTTTTTTCACTTAATTCATGTATATCTTGAGATCTTTCTAGATATTTCCTAATGAGTACTTTTTCGTATTCATATACATGATCCTTAAAATTCCTTTCCTCATTTAAATCATATAATGAATAATTTTCAACTTCCCCCTGAGGTATATTATCTTTATCTATTATATCTGAAGAACTTGTTACTACAAGTCTTTCAATTTCATTTTCTACTTCTCTCACATTTCCAGGCCAAGGGTGATTTATAAGCAATTTCATAGCCTCACCTGAAATTTCCTTATTAAAGCCATATTTCTTATTTAACTTTTCTAAAAATAAATGTATAAGGGGAACTATATCCTCTCTTCGTTCTCTTAAAGGAGGTATCTTTATATATATTACTTTTAATCTGTAGTATAAATCAACTCTAAATTTCTTTTCCTCTACCATCTTTTTAAGATTCCTATTAGTAATTGCTATTATTCTAATATCTAAGTTTACATCTTTTACACTTCCAAGTTGCCGTATTTTCTTTTCTTGAATAACTGATAAAAGTTTTACTTGCAGACTTAATGGTAATTCACCTACTTCATCTAGAAGTAATGTTCCACCATTTGCCGCTTCTATTAATCCTACTTTCCCTCCTCTTTTAGCTCCAGTAAATGCTCCTTCTTCATATCCAAAAAGTTCTGATTCTATAAGAGCAGGTGACAAAGATCCACAATCTACCTTTATAAAAGGTTTGGATTTCCTATTGCTATTTTCATGTATATACCTACTTAGTATTCCTTTACCTACACCAGATTCTCCTTCTATTAATATATTAGAATCTACCCTTCCTATTCGTAAAGCAAGATGTTTTATTTCCTCCATTTTTTTACTTTTAGATATTATCTCTCCATCCATAACCTTTAATGTAGTTAATTCATTAGAAATCTTTCTATTAATACTTTGTAATTCTTTGATTCTCTCTCGAAGTTTCATTATATTTGTCATATCTACAACATTTATAACTACATATACCAATGTTTTCTCTTTAAAGATTGGAATTCCCGTTGAATAAATATGTCTATCATTTACCCTCTGAGCTATCCCCATTTTCTTTTCTTCTTCAATAACTTTCAATCCTATCGAATCAGAATATACCCCATCATCTACTAAAGTCTTCATATTTTTTCCAATTATCCATCTACTATCTATACCTTCAATCCTTTCACAAGACTTATTATAAAGTACTGTGGTACCCTCAAAGTTTAATATATGAATTCCAATATCTATTGAATTAAAAAAATCCGTTAAAAATTCATCATTAAAATATTTCATATACACTCTCCTAATAATATCTTTTATAAATAAACTTTCTAGATGATAAATGATGTAATTCTTATTATTTCAAAAAAATCATCTGTTTCGAATAAGATACTAGATGGAGGACTATGTATTGCACCTGGATAAAAAGCGTTTTTATAAGCATTCCATGTGATTTATATTTTACATCTAGTTTAAAACTTTTAGGTAAATTTATTCTATTTTTACTTAAATCTTCTTTTAATGATTCTTTCATATGTTCACATATACCTTTATCTCCACTTAAGAATGCAACAGGTACTCCTATATATTCTGCAATATAACTATATAATGAAAATTTACCTATATATTTTTCATATAGTCTATTATTGGGCTATTCACAGTATGAGCTAATGAATTATCATTAGAACCTCCATATGTATGGTATCCTACAAATCCTATCGTATGAAAACTATCATCAATACTCTGCAACATTTTATAAGGATGTCCACTCCAGCCTCTAATCAGTTTCACATTCTCTAGTAACATTGATGGATCTATATTTCTTCCTAGACCATGAGCATCCTTTACTAAATTTTTTGTGGCTCCGGCTATATTAGCTCCTCACACGCAGTAGCTACTTCTTTAGTTATCTATTTTACAAAATAAGGATAATCTGCTGATGAACGTTTCCCCTCCTTCCACTAGCTATTCCTGAAACTCCTTCAATATTTGCACTTATAAAGATCTTTAATTCTATTCCCCCTATTTAATAAATCAAATATACTACTTTTTAACTTAAATTATTATATCATAAATCCTAAACATAAAAAACAGGCTAGAACATAAATTGTTCTAGCCTGTAATATCTTGGCGTACCCTGAGGGATTCGAACCCCCGACCTTCTGATTCGTAGTCAGACACTCTATCCAGCTGAGCTAAGGGTACTTAAAACTTAAACCCCATAGGAATACGAATTTTCCTATGGGGTTTTATGGAGCGGAAAACGAGATTCGAACTCGCGACCCTCGCCTTGGCAAGGCGATGCTCTACCACTGAGCCATTTCCGCAGATTTGCTCTCTATAATAATAAAATGGTGGAGGAGACTGGATTTGAACCAGTGAAAGCTTAGCTAACGGATTTACAGTCCGTCCCCTTTAGCCACTTGGGTACTCCTCCGATTTAGTTAGATTAAATGGAGCTGGCGAGAGGAATTGAACCCCCAACCTATTG
>DATGUA010000069.1:0-35162 GCA_035301545.1 Tissierellaceae bacterium
ATCGTAGTCAGTGGTGGTCTATATATAGAGGCAATATTAATATCACCGAATCCTACTACAGAAATATCATCAGGAACTGTAATATTATTATCATGAAGATAATTCATAAAACCTATAGCTAATTCATCTTGACAACAAAATACTGCTGTTACATCATCTTCCTTTATCTTATTCCATATATTAGGCCCTGCATTATATCCTGAATAAATTTCACATCCATCGACTAAATGTATAATAGGATCTTTACCTAAATCTTTCATATATTTCTCATAGGCCTTAACTTTCATATTTTCCCTACTTAATTCAAAGTTGTTTTTGCATGTCAAATATAAGATATTTTCATGCCCCATATTAGCTAAATAATCCATCATCTTTTTAATTGCACCGTCATTATCCAAAGATACAGTAAATAAATCAGGTATAGCAAAGAATCTATTTAAGTACACAAATTCTACTTGCAATTCTTTTACATATTCTAATAATTCTTCATTTAATATTTCTGATACTAATATAATTCCCTCTACTTGCTTCGTTCTTAAAAGTTGCAAAAATTTCATTTCTGTTTCAGCACTGCCATAACTACTACTTAAGATTATATCATAATTATACATTCTACCTATTTCTTCTATACCCCTTACTATCTGGGCAACATAATAATCTCCTATATCGTCTACTATAACCCCTATTAAATTTGACTTTCTTCTTACTAGACTTCTAGCAACTTCATTTGGTTCATATTCTAGTTCATCAATAGCATGTAAAACTTTCCTCCTAGCTTCTGGACTTACAGGTTTCGACTTATTAATCACTCTTGAAACTGTAGATATAGATACACCTGCTAACTTTGCTACATCTTTAATTGTAGTTGCCATATATCTCCCTCCTTACTCTTCTTTTTAAATATTTCTTCTTTCAAACATGTCATAATTATACTATTAATTTCATTCCCTTAGGTACCGTTCTAAACGTAACTGGGAGACTTCCTCCATATTCTCCATCAATATCTATTGGAACATCCTTATCTGTTGATACAAAAATCTCTTTCGTTTTAAAATATACTACATTGGGATGGGTTATATGATTTCCCCTTAGTATATTAAAAAATATATTAGCTAATTCTGTTACGTCTGAGTCCTTTATGATTAGTACATTCATCAATCCGTCTAACACATCTGCATCTGGTGCTAAATTTTTAAATCCACCAATCGAAGAACTATTTGATACTATAAATAATAATATCTCATCAATATTAGAATACTCTTCACTTTCAAATTTCACCTTAATAGGATCTAAACCTTCTGTTACAATTTCTTTAAGTCCCTCAAAATAATATGCAGCTCTTCCTAAAATTGCTTTTGCTTCTGGAGCAACCTGGTATCCTACACTTGTTAACAATCCTCCGGCGGCTACATTTATAAAATATCTGTTTTTTATTTCTCCTAGATCTATATCTATTATTTTTTCTCTTTTTATCATATCTACAAACTCTGATACCTTAGTAGGAATATTCATATGATTTGCAAAGTCATTCACTGTTCCTGCAGAAAAAATTGCTACAGGGATTTTATTATCACTTTTGGCTATACCTGTTGCTATTTCATTAACTGTACCATCTCCACCACATGCAATTATTATATCCCAATCCTCATTACAAGTTTCTATCGTTTCATACATAGCATCATCTTTTTTCTTAGTAAAATGTTTTGCTACTATGTACCCATCGTCTAAAAGCATTTTTGATAGTAAATCTATCCTACTCTCTACATTTTGCCTTCCTGAAGAAGGATTTATAATCATTTTAACCTTTTTCCTCATCCAATATCTAACCTTTCCTAAGTAATAATTATTTTCCAATATGTTATAGTATATCAGTATTTTAATCTTTATCAATATACCAATAAAAAGAACCCTGATTAAGAGGGTTCTAAAATTTCTCCAATAGATTTTTAATTATATCGATTACTTCTTTTACACGATCTATATAATCCATTATAGTTCCAGAGCCATATTTTAGATTATAAGTTGTATCAACTATATTATCTGTAACATCATCAAAAGTTTTTCCTGCCTTATCTGCTGTATTTTCAATAGTTCCAGTTATATTTTCTACATGACCAGATATTGAATTCACATTATACAATAAACTATTTATCTCTGGTTCTAAATCCTTTATCGCTAATTTTGTTTCCCTAGTAATTTCATTTACATTATAACTTATGTCTGGCAATTGTTTTATAGTAGTATCTAATTCTTTCATATTCTCTTCTACTACATCATTAGCTTGACCTAAAATCTTATTCATTTTACTTAATACTAATATTAAATAAGTACCAACACCTATACCTAATAAAAATAGTATTAACTTAAACAAATCTTGAATTGTTAAGCTGGCTGTCATGCTTACCCCCCTTATCATTAGTTAAATATGCAATTTATTCTTTTATATCCTTTTTTATATCTTTTGATGTTTTTTTAGCTGTATCTTCTACTTCTTCTATTCCTTCCTTCAGGCTTTCATTTACTTTATCTTTCTTTTCCTTAACTTCTTCAGTTTTTTCCTTTAAGTCCTTTTCTACTTCATCTTTCTTCTCTTTAGCTTCTTCTGTTCTCTTTTTTAGGTCTTCTGCCATTTTATTTGTTAATTCTTTAGCGTCTGCTACTTTTTCATCAACAGTATCTTTCACATTTTCAGAAACTTCTTTTGATTTAGCAACTATTTCTTCTCTAGTTTCTTCACCAGATTTAGGTGCTAATAACACACCTGCTAATGCTCCTATAGCAGTACCTATTGCTGTTCCTGTAGCTACATTTTTTGCAACTTCCATTCTCTGTTTTCTTTGATACTCTCTTCTTTTCTCTTCAATCATTCTACCTAACATTATAAATCTCCCCTTTGATAAGTTTTATTTTAAACATCCTTTAACATGTATATTATCTACCCCAAAAGTTTATAAACAATCATATATATACATAATATTACTACTTTTTAACATTTTCTTATATTATATCATATATATTCTTCTAAAATATGATTTTATTTATAAATAAGTGGTAATATATACTTGAAGCATTTATTTTTAATGATATTAGTATGTGGAAAGGTGGTTAATTTATACATGAAAACATTTGGCAGATTGAAAGAATTTTTTTTGAAAAACAAATGGTCCTACATTGTTGGATTATTTTGGTTACTATTAGTTGATGCTGTACAATTATTAGTACCAAAAATATTGGGTAATCTAACAGATGACTTTCAAAATAATATTCTAAGTACAGAAGGTATTTTGAAATATGCTATTTATATTGTTTTAACAGGTGCTATTATAGGATTAGGTCGTTATTTTTGGAGAATTTATATTATAGGAAATTCCAGAAAATTAGAATATCATTTAAGAAAGGAATTATTTGATCATCTATTGACTCTATCTCCTAATTATTTTAACACTCATAGGACTGGAGACTTAATGTCTCATGCTACTAATGATATAAATGCAGTTAGACAGGCAATGGGTTTTGGAATAATTCTGATGGTAGACTCTATTTTTTTAATAATTTTATCTTTATTTATGATGATTAGAACTACTAGTCTAAAATTAACAATTATAGCTATCTTTAATTTACCTATCATAGTATTTCTTACTAGAAGATTTGGTTCTGTTATATATCAAAGATCAAAAATTGTTCAGGGAGCCTTTTCTGATTTAACAGAAACTTCACAAGAAAGTTTTGCAGGTATGAGAGTTATTAAATCTTTCGTCCAAGAAGATCTAGTATCTGATAATTTTAATGAAGTAAATAAAGATAATCTAGATAAAAATTTAGCATTAGTAAGGATATCCGGATCTTTTAGACCACTTTTACAATTCGTATTTTCAATTAGTCTATTTATAACTATATTTTATGGTGGTAAAGAAGTTATACGTGGAAATATATCCTTAGGTAGTTTTATTGCTTTTTACACTTATTTAGGTCTTTTAAATTGGCCTACTCGTGCATTAGGTCAAGTTATAAATATATTACAAAGAGGAGCAGCCTCTATGGATAGAATTAATTTAATATTAGATGAAGAACCAGAAATAGTAGAAACTGAAAATCCTATAGTAACGGATATTAACGGTTATATACAGTTTAAAGATGTATCCTTTAAATATCCAAATTCAAATAATTATGCATTATCAAATATTAATTTCACAATAGAAAAAGGGCAAACTTTAGCTATACTAGGCCGGACCGGAAGTGGTAAATCTACTATTGCTGATTTACTTTTAAGATTATATGATATCCAAGAAGGTTCTATATTAATAGATAATCTGGAAATTAAAGATTTAGAATTCAAAACCTTGAGAGAAAATATTGGATATGTACCTCAAGATAACTTCCTTTTTTCTGAAACAATTAAAGATAATATAGCTTTTGCCTTTGATAATAATATTCAAGAAGAACAAGTTTTCCAAGCTGCAAAAATGGCTGAAGTTTATGATAATATTGTAGAATTCCCTAAGTCTTTTAATACAATATTAGGTGAACGAGGGGTCACACTTTCTGGTGGTCAAAGACAAAGAAGTTCTATTGCTAGAGCTTTAATAAAAGAACCTCCTATACTAATATTAGATGATAGTTTATCTGCTGTAGATACTGAAACTGAAGAAAGTATTCTAAATAATTTAGATTCCTTTATTTCTAATACTACTACAATTATAATAAGCCATAGAGTCTCTACTATCCAAAATGCTGATGAAATTATATTTTTAGATAATGGTTCAATTGTAGAAAGAGGAACACATGATGAACTTTTAAATTTAAATGGTTTTTATAAAGATCTATACGAAAAACAATTACTAGAAGAAAAAATACAAGGATAGGAGGTAATATAATGGATAATAAAGACACAATAGGTAAAGCTTATGACTCTAAATTAATGAAAAGATTATTAGGATATGCAAGGCCTTATTGGAAATTATTTCTACTATCCTTTGTACTCTTAATAATTATTACAGGATTAGAACTATTAAATCCTTATTTATTAAAAGTAGCAATCGATGATTATATTAACGGTAATCAAAAACCTAGATATGAGGTAGACATAGACTCTCCCGTCGAAGGAATAGAGTTCAATAATCATAAATATGTTCGAGAAGCTGATTTAGAAAAGAATCAACTAGAAATAATAGAGGACAAACCTATTAAACGGATTATACAAAGTGATAATAATTACTATTTAGTAAATTATGACGACCAAGATGCTACTAATGGTGTTTTAATAGATGAAGCTAGTTATTCTAAATTTAGAGATTATGATTTACTTGGCGTAAATAGAGTTTCTATGTCCTTTTTTATAGTTATATTGTTTATATTTTTATTTAATTATGCTCAAGTTTATCTATTAAATTATACTGGTCAACGAATTATATTTAATATTCGTGAAGAAATATTCAATCATATACAGAATTTATCTATTGGATTCTTTGATAAAAATCCTATAGGAAAATTAGTTACTAGAGTTACTAATGATACTGAAACCTTAAATGAAATGTATACATCTGTTTTAGTTAATTTATTTAAAGATATACTTATGCTCCTAGGCATTATGATTATAATGGTAAAAATGAATTATAAATTGGCACTTTTATCATTCGCTTTATTACCATTTATACTAGTAGTTTCTATTATCTTTAGAAATAATATTAGAGTAGTTTATAGACTAGCAAGATTACAATTATCTAAAATTAATTCTAGTTTAAATGAATATCTTTCAGGTGTGCTTACTATTCAAATATTTAATAAAGAAAATAAGATATCTAAAAAGTTTGATGATTTAAATACTAAATATTTAGATACAGCTAAGAGGGAAGTCAAAATATACGCTATGCTTAGGCCATCTATTGAGATAATTCGTTCTTTAGGTATAGCTACTCTTATATATTTTGGAGGTGGCGAGGTAATATCTGGTGCAGTAGAATTTGGTAAATTATATATATTTATAGACTATCTTCAAAAGTTTTTTGGTCCTATAATGGAGTTAACTGAAAAATATAATATTTTACAATCCTCTATGGCATCTAGCGAAAGAATATTTGATATTCTAGACACCGAAACCTTTATCAATAATTCTAGCAATCCAGTATCAATAAAAGATATCAAGGGTAAAATTGAATTCCAAAATGTCTGGTTTGCCTATGAAGACGAAGATTGGGTTTTAAAAGATATTAGTTTTACAATTAATTCAGGTGAGACTATAGCTTTAGTCGGGGCTACTGGTGCTGGAAAATCATCAATAATAAACTTAATTACTAGATTTTATGATATTCAATACGGCAAAATCTTATTAGATGATATTGATATTACAGATATAGATAAATATAAACTTAGACAATATATAGGTGTAGTCCTACAAGATGTATTCCTGTTTTCTGGTACTATAGAAGATAATATTAAACTAAATAATGATAATATCAGTAGAGAAGATATACAGGAAGTAGCAGAATTCGTAAATGCTGATAAATTTATCAATCAATTACCTAAAAAATATGATGAACCTATTATGGAACGAGGCTCTACCCTTTCTTCTGGAGAGAGACAATTATTATCTTTTGCTCGTACCCTAGCATATAACCCTCAAATACTTATATTAGATGAGGCAACATCTAATATAGATACAGAGACTGAATTGTTGATTCAAGATGCTTTAGGCAAATTAGTTAAAGATAGAACTTCTATTGCTATAGCACATAGACTATCAACTATACAATACGCAGATAATATTATAGTCCTAAGTAAAGGCGAAATAAAAGAAATGGGTAATCATCAAGAACTTCTTGAATTAGAAGGTATGTATTATGATTTATATAGATTACAATATGCTGAATCAATAGATTAAATAAAATAGGTCTTAAGGCTTATTAATAAGCCTTAAGACCTATTTTATTTATTATTAATCTTTTCATATAATCCTTTGTTTAATTTGTATCACCTCTTATTGTACATGCATAGGATATATTGAACCAAATAAATAAAGTAATGAAAGGACATGATAAAATGTATAAAGATAAAAAGCCAATTAATGGTGATAAAAAGGACAAACAATTAAAAAAATACCGTCATAAAAACACAGGTCCCAACAAAAAAATGACTAGTGATTCTGGTTTTAAAGTTTCTAATGATCGCTGGAGTTTAAGAGCTGGAAAACGTGGGCCTACTTTACTTCAAGATATTCATTTTTACAGAAAACAATCACGCTTTAATCGTGAAAGAATCCCTGAAAAAGTAGTCCATGCCAGAGGATTTGGACTATACGGTGATTTTGAATGTACTAAATCTATGAAGAAATATACTACAGCACATTTTTTACAAAAACCTGGTACCACAACCCCTGTATTTACTAGATTTTCTAATTTTATTGGAAATAAAGGTTCAAAAGATACAGCAGTAGATATACGAGGTTTTGCAGTAAAGTTTTATACTCAAGAAGGAAATTATGATATGTTATCTCTTCAATTTCCTATATTTATATTAGCAGATGCTATGAAATTCATGGATGTTACTCATGCGGCAAAACAAAGTCCAGTTACTGACGTACCTCAAGCTACTGTTGCCCATGATAGGTTTTGGGATTATGTGGTAAGTAATCAGGAATCCGCTCATATGGTTATGTGGCTTATGTCTCTTAGAGGACGTCCCAGAAGTTGGAGGATGATGGAGGGATGGCCTATAAATACCTTTAGATTTATCAATGAATTTGGTAAGTCTACCTTTGTTAGATTTGTATGGAAACCTAAATTAGGAGTTCATTCATTATTATTAGATGAGGCAAATGTTATAGGTGGGGTTGACCCAGATTTTCATCATCGTGATATTATAGAGACAGTACAAAAAGGAATATATCCTGAATATGAATTAGGGGTACAACTAATACCAGAAGAAGATGAATTTAAATACAACTTTGATGTTTTAGATGCTACAAAGCTATGGCCTGAAGAAATAGTTCCTGTTGAAATTATAGGTGAACTTACTCTAAATCGATTAGTTGATGATTTCTTTTCAGAGGAAGAACAATCCTCTTTTGATCCAGCAACTCTTGTCCCAGGTATTGATGTATCTAATGATCCAGTCCTACAGGGAAGGCTCTTCGCTTATCGTGATACAGATTATCATAGACTTGGTACAGGAAATATTAACGAAATCCCAGTTAATAAACCTATATCTGAAGTAAACACCAATTTCCAAGATAGTTATTCTAAGTATCAAATTGATGAAGATAATGTAAGATACCATAAAAATCATTTAGCTCATAACACTCCAGCAGAAACTCCTACAAAAAAAGGTGGATACAAAACTTATCCAGAAGAAGTGGAGGGGTATAAAACTAGAGAACGTCCAAGTAAATCTTTCTACGATTATTTCTCTCAAGCAAGAATATTTTGGAATAGTTTAGCACCATTTGAGAAGAAGGATCTTATTAGCACTTTTTCTTATCATCTTCAATATGTAAAAAATAAATCTATCAGACAAAAAAATGTTGAAATGTGGGCAAATGTAGATAGAGAAATGGCATGTATAATAGCAGATAATATTGGAGTTAATCCTCCAAGAAATTCTAATGTTTCGGTCGAGAAAAGTTTCCCATCACTTAGTATGTCTAACACACCACATTATCCTTATACTCAAAAAGTCGGAGTATTAATTGGGAATGGATTTAATGGTGAAGAAATAAGACAAGTTCTAAATATGTTCAAAGATTATCAGATATTTGTAGACATTATTAGTGAAAAATTAGGAACTATTATAGGGGATGATGGTACTAAGTTAGAAGTAGATGAAACCTTCGAAACCAAGTATCCGGTCCTTTATGATTCAATTTATATCGTTGGAGGTAGTGTTGAAAATCAAAAACAATTCCATCAGAACATTGTTGAATTTTATTATGAACAATATAAACACTATAAGCCAATAGGCATATCTAGCTCTGCCCAAACTCATATAAAAATATCAAAGGATAGTAATCTAAAAGGAGTCATTTTTGCAAAAAATAATCCTAACTTCTTAAAACAGTTTGTATCTGCAATCTCAAAACAACGTTTTTGGGATAGAAAGTAATATAGAATAACAAAATCCCTCTAGCTAGCTAGAGGGATTTTGTTACTTCCACAATGCCGTATATCCTCATTTAATTCACGCCCTTTTGTATAAAGGTGGGTATCCTGTTAATATCATCTAATGTCCACTTTACAGAGGCATATTATCCGATATTAAACTTAGATTCCCATATTGAATGTGTCGGTTGAATTATTTGAGTTCACGTACATCGCAGAAACTTTCATCTTGTAAATTTATTATATAATATATAACAATAGTTTTCAAGAAGATATTAATTTTGTAATTTTAAATTTTTATTCTATTAAATGAGTTTCAAGTATCTGTTCTTTTCTAAATCCTTCAAGCCCTAAATAATGATCCACATTATTTAATAAATAGTCTAATTTTACCGGTCCAACAAGTTCAGATCCTGTAACAGCAACACCGTATTTCTCTGCTTCTTGCTTTACTAATTCAAAGGTTCTATAAAGTGGTGTAGATGCACAATCAAACATATTCATAGAAACTACTACTCCTTCCCTTTCAGGAAATTTAATTCCTACTGCTCTCACTGTAGAAAATCCACCACTAGGGCCTCTTACTGCTTTTGCTATATTTTTTGCAATACTTACATCTTCCGTTGCTAAGAATACATTATATGCTGTCAATCCTTCCATATCTGCACTAACTATTGTTGCACCCGATTTATCACTTAATTGACCATCTTCAGATAGGTCAGGTTTCCTTGCATCATGATCTGGGTGATTGCTATCTTCTAGCAATTCTTTTAATCCCTCATATTGGCCTGTTCTTATAAAGGATATACTTTCTTTATCCTTAGTTTTAGCATTTTCTGCCGAGAAATATATTGGTACCTTATACCTTTCAAATAATTCATTCCCTATCTCCTCTGCTAATTTCGTACACTCTTCTAAATTAATATTACTTAATGGAAATAAAGGTATAGTATCTTGGGAACCTATTCTAGGATGAGTACCTTCTTGTTCCCTCATATCTATTAATTCATAAGATCTTCCTGCCATAGAAATTAAAGCTTCCTTCAATGGCTCTGGTTCTCCTATAATAGTTACTACAGTTCTATTAAAATCATGTTCTGGCTCATAGCTGACTAATTTTACACCTTTCCTATCTTTAACTTCTGACACTACAGCTTCGATCACTTCGCTTCTTCTTCCTTCACTAAAATTCGGAACTGCTAATATGTACTTTTTTTCAGTCATATAATATGCCTCCTTAGATAATAGTTCTATAATTTAATAAATATCAATAGATGTTTTCACATCTTCACCATAAATATGATACCATTTATTATTTGATTTTTCTTTGTAGTTTACTTACAATTTTTTACATATACTAGACATCTAAATCTCCATACTTATGTGTAATTCCTCTTTTATAAGTATTATATTAGTATATTTTAATTTCATTCATGATATTAGGACATATCTTTTATTAGTGTTTTATGGTATTTCCTAACAATTCATCTATTTCTCTTTCTGATAATTCATAGTGGTAAAATTTATTATAAAATTCTTCTACTACTTCTTCCATATTATAATCATAAATATCTGGATACAAAAGATTTCCTAGCCATTTCACTCCTAATATTCTATTTACAGAAGGTGGTCTATCAAACCAATTAAAAGGCTTATTAGGTATTTCATATACATCTCCATTTTTTACTGCTTTTATATCACTCCAAGTAGGATCCTTAGATATTTCAGAATAATAACCCCCTCTTTCATCATCCCAGGATATAATTATATCTGGATTCCATTCTAATACTTGTTCTATCGAGACCTCAGATTTTCCCTTGCTTCCTTCCTCTTCTACTTCTGCTACATTTCTTCCATCTACCATGTCTATGACCTCACCATGCCAGGATCCAGCAGGTTCTGTTTCAAGTCCATTAGGTCCTTCTGCGTAATATATGTTTATTCTTTCATCTTCATTTATCTTCTTTTCTTTGACATCATCTAAAGTTTCTTTACAATATAAGGCTAACTCCTCTGACTTTTCTTCCTCATTTAAAGCTTTACCTAAGATTTTATAAACCTCATCTAATTTTTCTATATTATCATCTAAAACAATTATAGGTTTTCCAGTTTGCTCTTCCATATCTTCAACTTCCAATTCTAATGCATCATCGATTTTTCCCATAACTACTAATATATCTGGATCTACTTTTAAAATTTCTTCTATATTTATAGATTCCTTCCCTGCTCCACCTAGATTAGGTAAACTATGATACTTTTCCGGTATAAATCTCTTTTCTTCTTCTCTTAAATCATAATTCCATCCTACCATTTTATCTGGATTTAAAGAATATAATATAATCGTCCCAACAGGTTCTGTTGCAAATACCTTTTTTACATCTTTAGGTATAGTAACAGTTCTCCCAGCCATATCCACTAATTCGACGTCTTCTTGATTTATATCATCATCTACGTCATTATTTATCTCGGTATTTTCTGAACTACTACAACCTATTAATAAGGAAAACACTAAAACTAATACAATCAATAATGAAGTTCTTTTTTTCATCACTTAATCTCTCCTCTCAAATACAGGTAAACATATCTTGTTTTTCCCATTTTCAGAATCTACTTCTACTACTCTTAATTCCACATCATATAATCTTTCTAAATCTATTTCCTTTAAGTTTTTATTTGGATTATTCACCTCCATTACTTTTTCGTTTTTTACTAATAAAGCTTTACTACCATATAAAAATGCATGCTCTGGAAAATGAGTAGCCATTATAATAGTAATTCCTTTATCTGAATATTTTCTTAAATATTTTAACATAATCATCTGATTACCAAAATCTAAATTATTAGTAGGTTCATCCATTACTATTATTTTTGATTCTTGAGCCAAGGCTTGAGCAATTTTTACTAATTGTCTTTCACCACCACTAAGCTGAGAATAGATCTTGTCCCTTAAATGTTCAATTCTCAAAATTTCCATAGCCTTTTCTGCAACTTCTTCATCTTCTTTAGAAGGAAAAGACATAAAATTTAAATAAGAAGTCCTTCCCATCAAAACTATATCAATACATTTATATTGAAAGGTGGAACTAAATGACTGGGGTATATAACTTATTACTTTAGCTCTCTTTTTCCAGGACCAATTTTTAATAGAATGATTATCAATTAATATATCTCCTTTATAAGGTTCTAATAGACCTATTATAGTTTTTATTAAAGTAGACTTTCCAGATCCATTAGGCCCTAGAATACAAATTATATCTCCAGCATCAGCAGTAATATTTACATCTTTAAGTATTTTTTTGTCTTCATATCCACAATCTAAACTTCTAATCTCTAACATAAATTTAACCCCTCTCCCTATTTAATAATAAAAATATAAAAAAAGGTGCACCTATTAAAGAGGTTAATATACCTAGGGGTATTTCTACAGTAGTCAGCCCTCTAGCAATATTATCTATTAATAATAAATAAGAACCACCTAACAATATAGTCGTAGGTAATAAAATCCTATAATCTGGTCCTACTAACAATCTACCCAGATGAGGAATTACTAACCCTATCCATCCAATTACTCCACTAACAGATATTGCTGCTGCAGTCATTAGAGTAGAACATATTATTACTATAATTCTAATTCTTTCAGTATCTAACCCTAAAGTTTTAGCCTCATTTTCATTTAATGACAGTATATTTAGTTTCCATCTTAAGAAATACAGTGGTAGTATTCCTACTACTATTGGGACTAATATAGATTTTATATCTTTTAATTTTATACTAGATAAACTTCCCATAAGCCAAAATGTTATTGCAGGTAATCTATCTTCTGTATCAGCTAAATATTTTATTAAAGAAGTTAAAGAACTAAATATAGAACCTATTAATATACCTATAATTACTAAAGCAATCAAAGGATCTTCCTTAATCTTTGAACTAATTATATATACTAAAGCTACAGCTATTATTCCAAATATAAAGGCAAAAATTTGAATGCCAACATTATTAAAAGATAAGAATATAGCCAGAGCAGCCCCAAAACCAGCACCAGCTGATACCCCTAGTATGTCCGTTGATACTAATGGATTCTTAAACATCCCCTGATATACTGCTCCTGCAGCAGAAAGAGAAGCCCCAACTAGTATTGCACCCAATATCCTAGGAAGTCTAACTTGAAATACTACAGTCTCTATAGTATCATTCCATGTTTTATTTATTGGAAGAATCTTCGATAAAAAAACTTTAATTAAAGTTCTCCCATCTACAGAATATCTACCTATTCTAAAAGATATAAAAAATAGTGTAATAAGTAATATTGAAAACAAATATATATATTGGTGTGATTCTATCATTTTTTTATCTGTTATCTTCATCTTATATCTCCTTCTAGCGATATATTTCCATTAGTATATCGCTTTTAAAAAAATTAAACATTCATAAAATATTTTTCATAAATTTCTTCGATAGATTCTTCTGCTTCTCTGCTAAATTCCCTGTAAGTATCTAGTAGCTTTTTTCCTTCTACAGTTAGATTAGAACCTCCACCTCCTGGGCCCCCTACTTCAGATTCTAAAAGGTTATATCCTAACTTTTTTTCTGCTCTTTTGATAATAGACCACGCTTTACTATAAGCCATATTTAATTCTTTTGAGGCTCTACTTAAGCTACCAAATTTTTTTATTCCTTGTAGTAAGAGATAAGGACCTTCACCAAATACCTTTATTCCATCCTTTGTAATCCAAAATTTACTTTCGATATCCATATTAATCTCACTCCCAGAAATCTTTATATTTTAGTTAAATTTATTATCTATAGACTTTTCTTATTATGAGACGACTTACCATCATTTTTTACTATAAGTATTTCACTCATTATACCAAATGCTATTTCCTCAGGGCTTCCATCACAAATATCTAAACCTATAGGTGAATAAACTTTATTTATAACATCTTCTGATATATTTTTATCTCTTAAATTATCCATCATAATCTTTACTTTCCTTTTAGATCCCATTACCCCTATATATTTAGCATTACTATTAATTACCTTTTCTAAAATTTTTTCATCATACTCATGTCCTCTGGTAACGATTACTATATAAGTATTATCATCTATAGGATAATCTCCTAATTTTTCATCTATCTCCCCTAATACTAATTCACTAGCCTTAGGAAATCTTTCTCTAGTCAGGAAGTTATCCCTATCTTCAAAAACTATGATATCAAAATCTAATAATGATGCGGTTTTATATAAGGCTAATCCCATATGTCCACCACCAGCAATTAATAATTTTGGCTTATTTTTATATACATTTATAAAAACTTCTACTTGTCCTCCGCAGATCATATCTACTCCCTCTTTATTTAAAGGAAGATCTACAATACCATTTTTGTTTTTTTCTATATATTCTATACATAAATCTATGATGTACTTTTCTAAACTACCTCCACCAATAGTACCATATATAGTACCATCACTTAAAACTGCCATACTAGTACCTACATCTCTAGGAGCAGATCCTTTGACACTGGTTATTGTTACCATTGCCACTTCTTTCCCATTCTTTATACTTTCTAATATCTTCTCCATAATATACACATGGCTCATATTAATTCTCCATCTCCCTTGTTAAATATAGTATTCCTTCTAAAACTCCTCCCCCTACGGCTAAAGCTTTATCAGAAATTGTATAGATATGATCTTTTACACCTCTAGGATCTATATCTCCTATTTTTAAACCTTTCTTTGCAATAAAACCTTCTTTAATCATTCCTCTAAGAATTCCACTAATCTGTGCTGTGACTCTACTCTCTCCTATTTGACAGACTGTATCTCCTTTTTCTATTCTATCTCCTATTTTATATAAGGGTTTCACAATACCATCAGCATTTGACCTTATTACTCTTTCTTCAACATATCCTAAAACCTCTCCTGGCTTTCCTGTATTTTTAGCAACTTGTCCACTATATATGACTTTGCCTAAATAATGTCCTCTTTTACTTTCTATTACTAAATCCACATCTTTTCCTGCCTCAAATCCTGGTCCAACTCCTATAGTAATCGGTGCCATATTCTTATTAGTTCCTAAGTTTTTCTTTGCCAAAATAGCATCTACTATTGCAATTGGTTTTAATTCCTTAATTATAGAACCATTTGGATCAACATATATAGGTATATTTCCATCTTCTAATATTTTATAAATATCTTCTATATCATTTGCAAGTACTCCTTTTATTCCCTCTATCTCCGTAGTTCCGCTATAAACCACTTCCCCAAAGGAAACAGTCCTTCTAATAGTTGAAGGGTATTCTGTTTCTAAAACTACTATTTTATACCCTGACATGAATAATCTATAAATTATGCCGGATGCAATATCCCCTCCACCTCTTATAATTACTAAACTCATGCTCATCATCCTCCATACTAGTTTTGTTTTCAGTTATCATTCTCCTAGGATCTTTTCTTAAAATTTATTAGTAAAACACCTTATTCTTTATATCGGTGATTAACATCTTAATTCCAAAACCTAGTTCCGATAAAATCTCTTTTATTTCTAATCCTTTTAATATCATCTTTTTAGTATTTGCTTTATTTAATAAAAGAATCCTTTCACCACAAGCTCCTTTAAACAATCCTTTATCATTTAATATATATTTAATAACAGTGTTAATATTTATTGTCTCTAGATAATTTGTTTTCGTAAGCTGGATAAATATTTCTGGTCTATGAACTATTGATTCAACTCTTTGTCCCAAGCAATCTAGACCAATTATTCCTATAGTTTTAGTAGTAGATTTAGGTATGACTGGTTCATAATCTGCAGCAGCTTTAATCGGCTTTCCCTTAGCTCCATCTGCCTCAATTATTATATAATCAAATAAATCCCTTTGAATCACCTCTTCTATTTTTTCTAATGAAGGTCCTATTAATTTTTTACCTTCTACCTTTTCTCCAAATATTGTAATACTTCCTAGTTTAGGATTAAAATCATCTATCTCATTTAAAAAATAATAATCATATTTTTTCTCAGGATTGTAAATAGCTGTAGTAGTAGTCAAAAGTATCTTCTTCTTTGCTTTCTTTAATTCTTCACCTAGCAGAAAAATAGTAGTTGTTTTTCCTCCTCCACCTACTACAGATAACACTTCTTTTTTATCCATATTTAATCCTAATTCTTCATATATATTGATAAAATCACCATAATCCTTATATTAAGATTGTAAATCTATAAATTTAAATTCTTCTACATTAAATAATCCTAAGTCTGTTATTTTTAAATCTGGTATAACAGGTAATGCTATAAATGATAATGTCATAAAGGGTTCTATATCTTTATTTACATTTAATTTCTCATAAGCTATTTCCAACATTTTATTTAATTGTTCATCGACTATTTCTAAAGATTCTTCTGACATAAGACCACCGATAGATAATCTTAATGTTTCTAATACCCTACCATCAGATACTAAGGTTATTCCTCCACCTACCCTTTCTAATTCATCTACTGCAGTCAGCATATCCTCATCATTATCTCCAATCACTATTATATTGTGTGAATCATGTGCAACAGTTGAAGCTATAGCTCCATTTTTTAGTCCGAATTTTTCTACTAAAGCTAAACCTATATTACCTGTTTTATTATGCCTTTCAATTACTGCAACTTTTAATATATCATTGCCTCGTTTAAATTTTCCATCTTCGATTATAATATCTTCCCCTACTATTTTTTCAGCTTTTTTAGTGATTAAACTATGTGGCATTAGTTCTATTACATTTACCTTTCCATCTTTAAGAGATATATTTAAATCCTTTTTCTCTACATTTTGAATATTTACTGTGTTCTTCATGTTCTTATCATCTGATTTTGTAACATCAAATAATGCTTCATAATCCTTAGCTACCAATTTTCCATCTTTGAATACTTGTAGTATATTAAAGTCTTGTAAATTATCTATCACCAATAAGTCAGCTCTATAATTTGGAGCTATTGCTCCTTTACCTTTTAAACCATAAATCTCTGCTGGATTTAATGAAGCCATTTTAATAGCATCAATCGGATCTAAACCTTCCTTTATAGCTAATTTTATATTATGATTTATACTTCCATCTTTTAATAAATCACTTGGATCTTTATCATCAGTACAGAACATACATCTTCTTAAATTATCTTTATCCACCACTTTAATTAATTCATTTAAATTCTTTGCTGCTGATCCTTCTCTTATATGAATATACATTCCTAATCTAAGTCTTTCTTTCATCTCATCTATAGTCGAGCATTCATGTTCTGTTTGAACCCCAGCTGCTATATATGTATTTAAATCGTTTTCACTAATAACAGGTCCATGCCCATCTATCATCTTCTCTCTAGCCAGGCTTAGCTTGTTTAAAACTTTCTCATCACCATTTATAACTCCAGGGTAATTCATCATTTCCCCTAGTCCTAATACTCTATCCCTATCTATAAGCTCACTTAATTCTTCAGCTTCTAATACTGCCCCTGCATTTTCAAAAGGAGTAGATGGTATACAGCTAGGTAACATTAGATAAACGTCTAATTTTAAATCCTGGCTTTCATCTAATATATATTTAATTCCATTTATTCCTTTAACATTAGCTATTTCATGAGGGTCTGCTATTATAGAAGTAGTTCCTCTAGGTATAATCGCTCTTGCAAATTCACTTGGTGTTACCATAGATGATTCAATATGAACATGAGAATCTATAAATCCTGGTGCTAAATATTTCCCTTTCAGGTCTATTTCTTCTACACCATTATATTCTCCAACACCTATTATCCTCCCATCTTCTATTGCAACATCTCCTTTTATTATTTCATTAGTAAATACATTTATTATATTAGCATTTTTAAAAACTAACTTTGCCTTTCTCTCTCCTTGTGCTATTTGAATAATTTTTCTCATTATATCCCTCCTGATTTTTATTCTTCTTATCATCTTTTAAAGCTCTTATTAATCTTTCTGGTGTTACAGGTAATTCTGTAATCCTTGTTCCTGTTGCATCATATATAGCATTTAATATAGCTGGACCTATAGGTATCATCACTGGTTCACCGATGCCTTTTGCTCCATATGGAGCTGTAGATTCTGGATCTTCAATTATAATATTTTCTACATCTACCATATCCATGGATGTTGGTATTAGGTATTTTGATAACTTATCATGCTTTATCTTTCCCCGCTCTACATTTAAGTCTTCAAATAATGTATATCCTAATGCCATAGCAAATCCTCCATCCATCTGTCCTTCTACTAAACTAGGATTTATAGATTTTCCCACATCTTGTGCAAATCTAGCATCTAATATTTCTACTAGTCCAGTTACTGTATCTACTTCTATTTCTATGCCACAAGCATTAAAAGTATAAGGCCAATATGGCACTCCCTGCCCAGTTTCTGGATCCATTTCTGTAGTTTGGGCTATAAATTCAGCTTCTGCTTCTATTATATCATTTTTATATATTCTAGATAACTCTTTAAAACTAATTTCTTTTACTGGAAAATATTCTAAATATATATTTCCATCTTTTACTTTCAATCCATTAGTTGAATTTAATCCTAACTCTTTCTGTGCAACTTCAATCAATATATCCTTAAAAATTTCACAAGCTTTCTTAACTGCATTTCCAGTATTATATGTTTGACGACTAGCTGCAGCTGTTCCTGAATCTGGCATTAAACTAGTATCTTCTGATATTAAACTAATATCTTCCATTGATAAATTTAAAGTTTCAGCACATATTTGGAAAAAAGCAGTCTTAGCACCTTGACCAACTTCAGTAACTCCTACATAAATACCTACCCTTCCATCTTCTAATAGTTTAATCTTTGCCCTAGATACATCAGGAAATCCATTTCCATATCCAGTTCCATAAAAGGATATACCTATTCCTTTTCCTCTTTTTTTCATTAATAAGCCCCCTCTCTATCAGAATAAAAATCCATTTTTTCAACTACCTTCTCTATACATTTATCTAGGGGGGTACTTTCTACTAATACCTGACCTGTTGCAGTAGTAGAACCCTCTTTAAATATATTCTTCATTCTAATAGAAATTGGATCCATATTTAGCCTTTCTGCTAAAATATCCATTTGTTGTTCATGTGCTATAGGAGGTTGAGTAGCACCAAATCCTCGCATAGCTCCAGCAAAAGGATTATTCGTATATACTGCATAACTATCTACTTTTACATTGGGTATTTCATAAGGTCCAGTAATATGTACTCCTGCCTTTCTTAAAACATTAGTAGCCCAAGAGGCATAAGCACCTGAATCCCCTACTATTTCAGCTTCTAAGGCTAAAAGTTTTCCATCTTTATCTGCTCCTGTCTTACATTTCATAACTAATGGATGTCTCTTAGCATGAGCCTCAAAGGATTCTTCTCTACTAAAAATTATCTTTATAGGTCTTTGTAGAACTTTTGTAGCTAATGCTAAATGAATTTGGAAACTAATATCCTCTCTTCCTCCAAAAGCTCCACCTATATTAGTATTAATAATCCTTACTTTCTCTTCAGGTATTTCTAAAGCCAATGCTATTTCCTCCCTATCATAATGAGGATATTGAGTAGCTAACATTAATGTAATTCTATCTTCTTCATCTATAAAGGAGATTCCTGATTCTGGTTGTAAAAAAGCATGATCAACCATCTGAGTCTTATAAGTATTTTCTACAACAATATGAGATTGTTTAAATCCTTTTTCTATATCTCCCTTTCTCAACTTATAATGGTATGCTATATTATTATCATCATGTACCTTAGGTGAATCTTCTTTCATAGCAATAAATGGATCAAATACTCCTTTTATTTCTTTATATTCTATATCTATTTTTTCTAAAGCTAATTGACAAGCTTCTTTTGTTTCTCCTACTACAAATGCAATAGGATCTCCAATTCTTCGTACTTTTTTACTACAAAAAACTTCATGATCCTTAAATATGACCCCATGTTCATTATTAGGCACATCTTTAGCAGTAAATATTTTTATTACTCCTTCTAATTCTTCAGCTTCTTTAGTATCCACATTTATATATGCATGAGCCATTTCTGAACGTAGAGTTTTTCCAAAAACCATATCATCTATATAAATATCCTCAGGATATATGGCTTTACCTGTAACTTTACTTAACGCATCTACTCTTATCATACTTTTTCCAACTATATTAAGTTTCATTATTTCCCCCCTTTACCATTTCGATTGCATCTACTATCTTGTTATAACCTGTACATCGACATAGATTACCAGAGATTCCTTCTCTTATTTCCTCTCTGGTAGGATCTGGATTCTTATCTAATAATGCCTTTGCCGACATAATCATTCCAGGAATACAATAACCACATTGTACAGCACCTGCATCGATAAAAGCCTGCTGTATAGGATGAATTTTCCCATTCCTTTCTAATCCTTCTATAGTTAAAATATCACTTCCATTGGCTTGAAAAGCCATAACTAAGCAAGAATTAACTATTTCTCCATCCATTATTACAGTACAAGTTCCACATTCTCCTTCACCACATCCTTCCTTTGTTCCTATAAGTCCTAAATCTTCTCGGAGTAAATCTAAAAGTCTTATATCTTCTCTTATATTTAAATCATACTCCTTTCCATTAACTATTAACTCTATTTTTACCATGGTTTCACCCCATTTAAATCTTCATTCCTTCTATCAAAGATTCCTTTAATATTCCCTCTACTGCAACCCTTTTATAAGGTAATGTAGATCTACCTGCTAATCTATTGTCCATTACTTCTTGAAGAATTCTCACAGAACCATCAAGTATATCTTCTGTAAAAGGTTTTCCTAATAAAAAATCTTCTACCTCTAGCTCTCTCATAGGATATTTTCCTAAAGATCCACTACTAACCTTAACATCCTTAATTTTCCCCTTGTTATCTACCTCAGTTAAAGTAGATATAGATATTCTAGATATTGCCAATGCCTTTCTAAGACCTAATTTAGCAAAACTTAAAATCTCATTTTTCTTAGGCTTTTTAAATCGAATGTATAATAATAACTCATCTTCTTCTATACCATTATTATCTTTAAAAAACTTTTCTAGGCTTATCTCTCTCTTCCCTCTTATACTTTCTAAAACAAGAATACTATCTAAACAAATCATAGGTGGAATAGAGTCTGCTGCAGGAGAGCCATGAACAATATTTCCTCCTATAGTTCCCTTATTTCTTATTTGGGGAGATCCTATCAATCTGCAAGCTTTCTTTAAACCATATAAACTTCCATCAAATAAAGGGTCTTCAACTATTTGAGTAAAACTTACCCCAGCTCCTATTTCTATAAATCCTTCATTATCTTCTATAGTTTTAAGCTCCTCAATACTGGAAATATCTATTAAGACTTTTGGATCTAATTTTTTATTTCTTAAATCTATTAATATATCAGTTCCTCCAGCTATAATCTTTCCATCATTTTTATATTTACCTAACAATCCTACAACTTTTTCTACAGTTTCACACTTATAAACTTCCATATTTTAACCTCCTCCCTTTATAAAACTTGATTAAAAAGGCCGCCTTTCGATAAGGCAGCCTATTTTGAAATCCTTAACCAACAAATAAAGGTAATACATTCTTCAATATAAATAGTCCAACTAAAATATACATAACAATAGATACATCATTATGTTTTCCTATTATAACCTTTAAAAATACATAAGAAACCATTCCAAATACTATTCCCTCTGCAATACTATAAGCAAAAGGCATCATAACAATTGTTAAAAATGCTGGTATGGCTTCTGTGAAATCTTCTAAATCTATTTCCTTTATAGGACTCATCATAAAAAGTCCAACTAGGATTAAAGCTGGTGCTGTTGCCTCTCCAGGTATTATGCTGAAAATTGGCGAGAAAAATAGAGCTAAGAAAAACATTACTGCTGCTGATAAAGCAGTTAAACCAGTTCTTCCACCATCAGCTACTCCAGAAGCTGACTCTACAAATGTAGTTACTGTACTAGTTCCTAAAACAGCTCCAGATATTGTTCCCACTGCATCTGACATTAAAGCCTGACTTGCATTTGGAAGTTTTCCTTCTTCATCTAACATATCTGCCTTTGAAGCTACTCCTATTAAAGTACCTACTGTGTCAAATACGTCTACAAATAAGAAAGTAAATATTACTACTAACATATCCATTGTAAAAATATTATTCCATTCAAATTGGAGTGCTACTTTACTTACTGATGGAGGCATTTGGAAAAAACCTTCAGGCATTGGAGTAATACCCATTGGTATACCTATTATTGTAGTTGAAAGTATTCCAAATAATAAAGCTCCCTTTACATCTTTTGCTAATAATACTCCCATTATTAATAAACCGATTAACGTTAATAATGGGCCTGCATCAGTTAAATTTCCTAAAGCAATCATAGTACCTTCGTCTGGTACAATTAATCCTGAGTTTGAAAAACCAATTAATGCAATAAATAATCCAATACCTACCGATACTGCTTTTTTTAAATTCATTGGAATTGCGTCAAATATTGCTTCTCTAACCTTAAATATAGATAATATTATAAAAATAATACCTTCTAAAAATACTGCTGTTAATGCAAATTGCCAAGTATGGCCCATTCCTATAACTACTGAATAAGTAAAGAAAGCATTAAGACCCATTCCTGGTGCTAAGGCAAATGGATAGTTTGCTAAAAAAGCCATCATAAGAGTAGCAATTACTGCTGCTAAAGCTGTAGCAGTAAATACTCCACCCCAATCCATTCCTGTCTCTGCTAACATTGATGGATTTACAGCTAAAATATAAGCCATAGTCATAAAAGTAGTTATTCCTGCCATAATCTCAGTTTTAGCATCTGTGTTATGTTCACTAAGCTTAAACTGTCTTTCTAAAAAACCATTACTTTTTACAGTTTCATTAGACATAGACATCCTCCTTTATTGATAATTTAAAATTATATATATTTATATTGAGATTCTATATATATATATATATAGAATCTCAAACCTTTATTACTAAATATCAATTATTATTTATAAGGAGATATTATTCAATTACCGGTGAAAGTATTTTAAAGTTGTTTACATCTACAATTCCTTTATCTGTTATTTTCCATGTTGGTGAGGTACTTAGAGCTAAAAATGATAAGTGCATAAATGGTCCATGAACCTTACACCCTAAATCATCATTAACTATCTTTTCTAATTGATCTACTTTCTCACTTACTTCATGTGCATTTAACTCATCAGTTATTAATCCACCTACTGGTAATCCCATATCATCTAATACTCTACCTTTATTAGCTATGGCTATACCACCACCTAATTCTATAACCCTGTTAACTGCTAAAGTCATATCTCTAATATTAGTTCCTACTACCATAATATTATGAGTATCATGAGCTACAGATTCTGCAAAAGCTCCTTCTTTCATTCCAAAACCTTTAACAAAACACTTACCTATACTTCCATCTGTTCTGCCGTATCTTTCTACACAAGCCATACCTAATGTATCTGTAGACACATCTGGTTCTGCTACTCCATTATATACCCTTACTGTTTCTTCTGAATTTCCCGTTAAGTTTTGATCTGGTATAACTTCTATACATCGTACTCTAGCACTACTTCCATCTGCTTCAATCTCTAAATCTTTTTGAGAAATCGGACCTATATGAACAGAATTTTTTACTTCATCTGGATAAGTATAGATTGGTAGATCTATTAAAAGTTCATTTTTAGAAGATACTAGCTGCCCATTTAAAAATACTCCACCTATAGTCATTTCTTCTAAATCTTCTATAATCGCTATATCAGCCATCTTTCCTGGAGCTAGTATTCCCACATGATCTAACCCAAAATAAGTCGCCGGATTAATAGTTACCATCTGAATTGCCTCTATAGGACTAACTCCCTCTCTTATAGTTCTTTTAACTATTTCATTCATATGCCCCATAGTTTCTAAATCTGCTGCAACCATATCATCAGTAGCTAATATACATCTTCTTGAATCCATATTTTCTTCCGTAACTGCCCTGATACATTCAGACATATTTTTCTGAGTAGAACCTTCTCTCATAAAGAGATATACTCCTTGTCTTAGTTTCTCTACTGCTTCTGCTTTGGTAGTAGTTTCATGGCAAGAACACTCTCCACCTGTCGAAATTATATGAGCAGCTAATTTTTCCCCAAATAACTCTGGGGCATTACCATCTACAACCATATCCTTAGATCTAGCATACATAGTCGAAGCTAATAAATCTGTGATTACCTCAGGAGTATTATTATAAACATGTTGTGCATTACTAAATCCTTGAATTTCACCTATTCCTATAATATGTTTATAATTTAATAAATCCTTCATATCTTTAGATGAAACGTCTACTCCAGGTGTTTCTAAGTCTGGACTATCTGGTACTAATGCTGGTACTACTAAATACACATTATTTGGAACTGAATCTATTTCATCAGCCATAGCTTTCATACCTAAAGGTCCAAGAGCATTACCTATTTCGTGAGGATCTGCTACTAAAGTAGTTGTTCCTGAAGTAATAGAAAGTCTAGAAAATTCAGTTATGGTTAACATACTAGATTCAAAGTGCATATGAGAATCTATAAATCCAGGAGATAAATATTTACCCTCTACATCAATAACTAAAGTATCAGGTCCTATCAAATCATTACAATCCCCAACTAATGCTATGTATTTATCCTTAATAGCAATATCGGCTGTATAAATTTCTTTAGTAAGAACATTTACAACATTTCCATTATATAAAACTATATCTGCATAATCTTTATCACTCATTAGCACATCAATCAAATTACGATACTCCATTGCTAATTTTAAATTTTTTGCGTCCAATGTCTTCCTCCTTCACACTATCTTTTCAATCATCAATCGACATATTATCTATTATTCCTATTATGGCAGCATCTATTGGAGAATCAGATTTTCGTGCAGCATTTCGTGCTGCCGTTCCTTTACTAAACATAACTAATTCTCCAATACCTGACCCTACTGTATCTACAGCTATTATTGCTTCTCCTACAGGTTCCAATTCTATATTGAGAGGCTGGGTTATCATAAATTTACTACCTATTAACTTTTCATCTTTTCTAGTGGCTATTGCTGTTCCTATTACTTTTCCTAGATACACTTTAGCTGCCTCCCTATCTTTCAATAATTAATTCAATTCTTAAATCCCTAGCTTTATCTCTAGCCAAAGGGGTTACAATGGTTCCTTTAGGAAATTTTACTGACTTTTTATTAGCATATTTATTTAGAAAATCATTTTCGGTTATTATCTTAGAATTACTATCATCTACGCTATTATCATAGTTCTTATTTATATTATCATGACTATTCATTACCCTATTATGACTGGAATTAACCTGCTCATTTTTTTTCACGAATTCAGATTTATTTTTACTAATTATTTTATCTCTGTAATTTGTTTCTGTAATTTCTACTACTCCCATACTCCTTACTGTATTAATATGATTATCTATAATTTTATTGATTCCAATATTTTTAGATCTAGAACCTAAATAATTGGTTACAGATAGAAAATCTAAATATACTTTTTTTCCTTTGTAAAGGAAAGTCCAAATTAGATTAGGTATTATACTATCGATTATTCCCATTGATAATTTGGACAGAGTATTCATAGTTATATTAGGTCCTATTATACAAGAATAATCTGTTGTAATCTTTTCTAAATCTAATATATCTTCTTCCCAATATACATTTAAAGGATTTAAAGTATTTATAATATAATCAGTATCTAAAATCTTTTCAGCCATAAAAGAAAAAACTATTGAAATATTTTTATCTAATTCTTTTATTTTTTGGATTCTTTCATTAAGCTGTACATTAGAGCCAGTAAATACAATTAATACTTTTTCATCATAAGATATATTACTGCTAGAATTAGTAGTAATTCCCTTATGAACTTTTTTAGTTATATCTGCTAAAATATCTAATGTTATTTTGTTTTTAGCCATTTACAACACTCCAATAAGATTTTATTCATATTGCTCTAAAACTACTCTTTCTACCTCAGAATGTGGTCTTGGTATTACATGAACAGAATGAAGTTCTCCAACTGCCCTTGCTGCTTCTGCTCCTGCATCTACAGCTGCCTTTACTGCACCTACATCTCCTCTAACCATTACTGTTACTAAACCAAATCCTATTTTTTCATAGCCTATCATAGTTACATTAGCTGCCTTTACCATAGCATCTGCAGCCTCAACTGAACCTACCAATCCTTTTGTTTCAACTAACCCTAAAGCTTGACTCATTATTATTCCTCCCTAATTTTATTATTTTTTATCATTTTTATTTGTTTTGGTCTTTTTCACTTCTTTTGTTTTATCTTCTTTTTTATTTGTAGCCTTCTTCTTAGTACTACTTGTCTTTTTAGCCTTACTTTCTTTTCCTTTATTTTTTTCTTTTACATTTTGACCAAACTTTTCAATCAAATTACTTAATTCATCATGTGGTCTAGGTATTACTCTACTTGAGATGACCATTCCTACTCTATTCCCTGCCTCCATTCCTGCATCAACTGCTGATTGTACAGCTGCTACCTCTCCAGCAATTTGGATGTTTACACCTACTGCCTGTTCTACTCCAATTATCTTTTCAAAGCCTACTAAAGTAACACTTGCTGCTTTACTAGCTGCATCTAAAGCAGCAACGGCAGTAGTAAGACCTTTTGCTTCAATAAGTCCTAATGCCATATTCATACTCTATTCTAACCTCCTTTGGTTAACGGCCACCTTTTACTCTTTCTACTGCCTCGTCTAAAGTTATCATAGTAGACTTATCTGCATGATTGCTTAGATTTTTATCTCTATTAATTAATCCTTTTACCAAATCTTGTTCTCTATTAGACAGATTATCTACTCTTCTTTCAGACTTATAATCCTGAGTGTGGCTAGTTTTTTCTTTAATATTATTCATAACTACTCTAGCTAACGGATTCACCATAAATTCTCACCACCAAGTTATAATATTTTATCTACTTCACCATGAGGTCTTGGAATCACATTGGCCGAAATTACTTCTGCCACTTTAACTGCTTCTTGTTCTCCACTATCTACAGCTGCTTTTACTGCACCTACATCACCAGATACTGTAACAGATACTAATCCTGAACCTACAAATTGAAAATCTAAGACTTTTACATCTGCAGCCTTTACCATAGCATCTGCCGCCTCAATAGCTGCTACCATTGATCTAGTCTCAACCATACCTATAGCTTCTCTCATATTACCTCACCTTCTCCACATCAATATTAGGGAAATACCTTTTTATATCTATATTACCATATCCCGGAATTATAGCCCTTTCAAAATTCATATCTACATCATCTAAAGGTTTTGTCGCATCTATACCTACTTTATCTGTCACGCCCTTTAAATCATGGGATGGTTCTAAAGAAGAGCCTAATCCTTCTGGTATTACTACCATATCCTTATTTGCCTGAACCCTGGTGGTAATAGCCCATTCTATATCTTGAACATCATATATATCTACATCTCTATCTACTATTACTACCTGCTTTAAATCTTTATTAGAACCTAGTGCTGCTATAATGGCAGATTTACCATCACCTTCCTTTTGTTTATCTATGGATACGAAGGCATTAAATCTATAACCTCCACCTTCCGTTATATTTACATCTATCACATCTACATGATTTTTTAATTGATTATATAATTCAATTTCTCTAATAAGTCCATTAGATAGATGTTCTTCCCTACAAGGAAATGCTACCTGGAAGATTGGATCATTTCTGTGCATAATAGTTTCTATCTCAATAACTGGATGAGGAGCAGCTCCACCATAATAACCCATTAATTCTCCAAAAGGACCTTCAATCTCCCGTTTTCCAGGTACTAACTTACCCTCTAAGACTATTTCACAAAAAGCTGGCACCAATAAATCTACACTTTCACATTCTAGCAACTCTAATGATTCTCCCCTAAGAGCACTATCTATCTCATATTTATCTACCCCATAAGTAGCAGCACTTACTTGACTAGCCATTAAAGCAGGTGCATCATAACCTAAGATTATAGCTACCTCTAAATCTTTATTCTCTTTCTCTAATTCTAAAAAATCATTAGTTAATTTAGGAGAAGCTATAAGAGCAGAAATTTGATTCCCACCATTTATCTGAAACCTTCTAATTGAAGTAAAGTGTTTCCCTGTTTCTGGATCTTTCACTACTAACACTCCTGCTGTAATAAAACTAGATGAATCCCTCTCATGGAATTCAGGAATAGGAAATATCTTAGGCAAATCTATATTTCCTCTTATTACATTTTCTTTAATAGGTCCATTAGATACTACCTTATAAGATTTTGGATTAGCTATAGCATCCATAAGTTTAAATAATCTGTTCTCACGGTTAAAATGAAGTAAATTATATAAAATTTCCCTATTGCCATAAAGTCCACCAACTGATCTTACAGAACTCCCTTTAACCTTATCAAAAAGAATAGGTTTTTTATTTCTAAAATATTTTAATACTGCTCCTAGTTCATATTTTGAATCTATCTCTTTATCACAAATTAAAAGTTCATCCATTCTCTCTAATTCTTCTAGAGTATATCTGAGCATCTGTTTTTCCATGTCTACCTCCTTCCTATAAACCTTTCCATCTATTTACCAAATTGTTGTCAACACCAATAGCATCCATTATCCTTCCCGTAGTATTTAAAACTATATCATTAATAGTTTCTGGATGATTATAGAATCCAGGACTAGGTGGAAAAATAGTAACACCTATTTGAGATAATTTTAACATATTCTCTAAATGTATAGTGTTGAAAGGGGTTTCCCTTGGAACTAAAACTAATTTTCTTTTTTCTTTTAAGGTTACATCGCAAGCTCTAGTTAATAAACTATCAGAAAATCCATTAGCAACAGAGGATAAAGTCTTCATAGAGCAGGGGAGAACTATCATACTATCTACTTTAAAAGATCCACTAGCTATAGGAGCTGCAAAATTTTTATTATCATGAAAATAGGTTGCCATTTGCTTTAATTCATTTAATGATACCCCACATTCATGTTCTGTTACATATTCACCCATAGAAGTTACTACTAAATGCGTCTCTATATTTAATTGTTGGAATGCTTTTAAAAGAGATATGGCATATATAGATCCACTTCCTCCTGATACTCCAACTACTATTTTCATACTGGATACCCTCTTTCTTTAATAATTATCTACAATTGTTAAGGGCGAGTTTTGGATTTAACCTACCAAAAGGTCGCCCAATTCATCAATTGCCTTCTATATAAATTATTCTACTTTATTTTCTGGGTCTCCTCCACCTTCCCATGGATCTAAACCTTTTTCCCAAGCATCTGTATATTCATCAACAGTCATTACTTTAGCAAATATACTTAAATCTTTAAGTCCATTTTCATGCATTTCCTCTGTCTTAGAGTCACATCCATCACTTAATGCAATTACTTTATATGCCTTAGATAAAGCATCTGTAGCTGTACTTCTTACACAGACATTAGTCCATACCCCTGTTACTACTACAGTATCTATGTTTTCTTCTCTTAAATATAAATCTAAATCTGTATAAGCAAATCCACTATGTCTTCTTTTTGGTACTATATATTCCTCACCTTCTGGGTATAATTCCTTTATAAAATCTGAACCCCAAGTTCCAGCAACTGCATGACGTGGTCTAACTCTAAAATCAGCATCATTTTTTCTATGTGCTTCTTGAATATGAACTATTTGAACATCGTCTTTCCCTTCAGCATTTCTTTCTCTTGCCCATTTTAATAATTCTTGAAGTTTTTCTGTTATTCTTGCTGAACCTGGACAATAAAGTGCTCCTTCCTCATTTGCAAAATCATTTAACATATCAATAACTAATATAGCCTGTCTAGTCATTTATATTTTCCCCCTCATTTGTATTCTTTTATTATTTTCACTATATTTATAAATTAAAATTCTAATTTCTTTGGTAGAACCTGTATACTTTGTCTCTTAATAAATTTACCAAATCCAGGTTTAGCAGTAATTCCCCTCATACCTCTTATATGCTTATCTATTAATTCAGGATGATCTTTTCTATAGCTTTTAAGATATTCTCGACTATAAAGATCAGGATATTGTTCAAATATCTCTGAATACTTATCTTCTACTCCTTCAGGATAATTATGAACCAATTCTTCTAATTCTTTATCAGTTAAATCAGATAATATACTTTCGTCTACATCTTGGTATACTAAATGACCACGAACTACTGTCTTAGCTACCTTTCCTTTTAACTCCATTCCTTCCATTGGAAGATATCCACACATTGAAGCTTGTTTCTTTGGTTCTATAACCCATTCTTTATCTAGGTCTATTATAGTAAAGTCTGCATCTGAGCCTATATGCATAGCACCTTTTTTAGGATATATACCATAATGTTTTGCCGCATTAGTCGATAATATATCTACTAATTTACTTAATGATATTTTTCCTTTATTATATCCTTCACTTACCACTACAGGAACCATCGTTTCAACTCCAGGTATGCCCGGGAAAGAGTTCCAAATATTCATTCCTTCTTTTAATTTTTCACTTTCTATTTCATAAGGAGCATGATCCGTTCCCATAAAGTCTACTGAACCATCATTTAATCCATCCCATAGTAATTCATTATCTTTTTTGGTTCTTAAAGGTGGTGCAATTTTAGCTAATGGTCCGTATTCTGTCATAGCCTCTTGATAATTTAAAGTTAAGTAATGTGGGCAAGTTTCACTAGTTACATCTAATCCTTTCATTTTTGCTTCTTTTACTAATTTAGCTCCAATCCCTGTACTCATATGTACTATATGAAGTCTAGCACCAGTATCTTCAGCAAAACTAATTCCTAATTCTATAGCTACTTTTTCTGCTAATTCTGATCTTGCCTCTGCCCAAGCTGGTCCATCCATTCTACCTTCTTTTTCTAGTTTCTTCACATTAAAATCACATATAGCAAAGTTCTCTGCATGAATTCCTATAGGAAGTCCTGTTTTAGCAACAGCTTTAAAAGCTTCATACATTTCTGGATCTTCTACCCTAGGGAATGTTGGTACTGATGGTGTCATATATGCTTTAAAGGCTACCACCCCATGATCAGCTTGTTCTTGTACATTATCTAACCAATCATTTCTTACATCCTCTCCTGTAACTCCACCCCATAAGGCATAATCAACTAAAGCTTGTCGTTCTATTAGATCATTTTTTAATTTTAATTGTTCAACAGATCTTACTGATGGAACAGTACAACAAGGCATATCTATTACAGTAGTTACACCACCTGCAGCAGCTGCAGCAGATCCTGTCAAGAAGTTTTCCCTATGAGGAAAACCATGATACATAAAGTGAACATGTGGGTCTATACAACCTGGCAATGTTAAATGTCCATTAGCATCTATTACCTCATCAGATTCTACATTGTCAACGTTTTCAAGAAACCCAACAATTTTTTCATCTTTAACCAAAATATTAGTTAGCCTAGTTTCATCCCCTTGAGGAATCCTAGCATTCTTAATTATAACATCATACATAATTTATAACCTCCTTATTTATTATACAACTATGTTAACATAGTATTATATAATAGACCTTGTTAGATTCTTATAAAAATATATTACCTAAAATTATAATTTAAGGAAAAGTCTAATAAATTCATTTTTTTACAATATTATTCATAAATATGTAATATATTTTTATAGAATACTATTTCAACACTTTAAGAGAATTAATACTATACATTATATTTGTTAGAATAATTCTATAATAAATTAATCTAATATTTTATCTTATTCAAAATTATTCAAATTCATTCATTAAGGCTGGCTTCCAGAAAGTTCTAACTTTAGTTTTTAATTGCTTAAGTATATTAATTACAGTATTCCTTAACACTCTTTTTAATCCTATTAAAGTATAAATATTCTAATTTAATTAAAATATAGCAGACTTTGTTAGATTCTTATAAACTGAAATTTTTATGATAATAATAGAAAATAATAGAAAATAATAGAAAACAATCTAATTTAAATAGAAATCTTGTACTAGTTCAAATAAATTATAAATTGATTTGTATATTTTCTATATAGATTATCTTATTAGGACATATATACTTATAATTAAGTGATTCATTTACAAAATAATAACTTTTAGGTATTTGAAACAAATACATATTTTAGTTTTAAATTAAAAGTATAGAAATAATTTAAATTTATTGTAAGCTATTCCTTATATATTAAAGAAGGAGGTAAACATCTTGGGATTAAAATTAATTGATTTATCACAAGAAATTTTCGAGGGTATGTCTTTATTTCCAATACATCAGCCCACTTTTATCATGACAAATATGACTCATGAAGAAAATATGAAGTTAACAGGAAGTACTACTTTAGGATTTTCTGCTAGGAACTTGTTAATTAGTGAACATGCAGGAACTCATACTGATGGAGTCTCTGAGTACAAGCCTGGCGGACTTAGTGTTGATAATATGCCATTAGAGTACTTTTGGGGTAGTGCCATATGTATCGATTTAACTCATATTAGATATCCAAATTATATAGAGGCTGAAGATTTAGAAGCAGCTGTAAAAAAATCAGGTCAAGAGATCCAAAAAGGTGACATAGTACTAATATATACAGGTCATCATGATAGAAATTATGGAACAGATAGATTCCAAACTGATTATACTGGTTTAAGCTATGAAGGGGCTAAATGGCTAGCAGAACAGGGGGTAGTCAATATAGGAGTAGACGCTCCGGCTATAGACTTAACACCTGATGATATTAACTTCTCTGGCCATCTAGTTTGTGGAGAATATGATATTACTAATACAGAAAACTTATGTAATCTAGATCAAGTAGTAAATAAAAGATTCTTATATTTTGGATTACCTTTAAAGATTAGAGATGGTACTGGTTCGCCTATTAGGGCTGTAGCCTTATTAGAAGAATAAAATATAATTTCACATTAAATTACTAATAAAAAATATTCCCTCGCTTTAATACTTATACATAAGCTAGGGGATATTTTTATTATTTAAATATATGTAGATTTTTAAAGTATTTTACTAATTTTTAATGCAATTTCAAGATTTAATCTATCATTAGAATCATCTAAATCCATATCTGTTATTTGCTTTATTCTATTAATTCTATATAAAATAGTATTATAGTGAGTATATAAATTCTCTGATACCTTAGTTAAGTTTCCATTAAATTCAAAATATGCTTCTAAGGTTTTAACCAATTCTGTTGACCTCTGTTTATCATAATCTACTAAAGGTTTTAAGGTTTCCTTATAGAAGTCCGCTAGTTCATCTATTAAAAAATCTTGTCCTAATATCTTAAATATTCCCAATTCATCAAAAGCTATTATACTTTTATCTGTAAGTAACTTTCCTATTCTCACGGATTTAACTGCATCTGCAAAACTTTTGTTGACATTTTCTAGACCTTTATAAGACCTTCCCCCACCTATTCTTACATCTATATTTGTAAACTTTCCCTTTAAAGATTTTAATATTCTATTATTAAAATCTTTTAATTTATTATCTATCCTATCTTCTTCCTTAAATCCTAATAATATTTGAATTCCATTAAATTTAGTTGATACGATACCATTAAGATTTAAATAATGTATCATATCTTCTATAACTGTAACCATATTATTAATACAGTCCTCTAAATATTCAGGGAAATGCTCATTATTCTCCTCTTCTCCCTTTAATCTTATACTCATTACTTCTATTACATAATAGTCCTCATCCCTTAAATTGAAAAAGTGAGCCCTTTTTAAAGCCTTATTCTTTCTTTTAGTATCTATAGATATTAAATCTTCAACGAATTCTGATCTATATCTTATTTCTACCTCCTTTACAGATAAATCCTGAAGAATAGTTAAAGCTGTAGTAGTTGATGCAGATTCAATAATTGACAAATCAAATCCACCTAATGGTGTATTTATTGACCAAGCAAATATATGTCCATATATATTATCTTTAAGTACAATAGGCATTACCATCCTTCTTACAAATCTTCCATTAATAAGGACCTTATCTTCATCTAGCCTTTTCATTTTACTCTTACCACTATTGGGAAGATAAAAATTTTTAACATCTTCTAAAAGCTCTTTCTCTATTGATTCACTTACTTGTCCTAATTCTAAAAACCTCTGTTCAGAAAAATTTAAATTTATAACTACCGGATTTTGTACATTTTCTTGGACTACTTGTGCTATATTTTCAATCCCTTTCCCCTCTAGTATTACCTCCATAAATCGCTCATGAACAGATTCTACCCTTTCTAATAATACAACTTGTTTTTTAAATATCTCCTCAAATGTAAACATCACAATATCTGATAAAGGTATAGAATAATGAATTTCGATTAAGGGAAGATTTACTTCTTCAGCTAAGTTAATAACTTCTTTATGCAAAGAATTTAAATAAGGATATATCTTAATACCAATCCCAGCTAAATTTTTCTTATCAGCTTCTATTATTAAATTTTTTTGTTTCTCTAAATCATCTTCTTTTAAAAAGTAAGCTGTAGTTAATAAAAATTCTCCTTCCTGAACCCAATCAAATATATCAGGATCTACTACCATATTAACTTTAGCTACAGTATTGTTCACACCTTTAAACCCTGCAATAACTCTACTATCCTTCATAATTTCTAGTTTTAACATATCTTCTACACTAATACCGTTTTTTCTAGACAATTTCCAACACCTACTTTCCTAATCCTAATATACCTGTGTTGAAATTGTAACATATCCAGAATATTATGTCTACAATCTGAAAATAAATACCATTTAACGAATCTTTACATTCTTCCAAACTTTAATATCTGGATGTTTAATATTTTACCTAGTGATATAATTAAAATTATAATTTTATCCTTAGTATCTTTTAGAGTAATAAAGAAAATACCTAAGGCCTCATAACTATACCTAGAACTTCACTATTTTTCTTTATTATTTTTACTTCTCTTCCTATTAAAATAGAATTCTCTCTAAATATATTAATATATTTAGAGAGATCC
>DATGUA010000070.1:0-9643 GCA_035301545.1 Tissierellaceae bacterium
CTAATTCTAAAATTGCTTCAAAGAATCCGTCCACTTGTGGACTTTTAATCTTAGGTTTATAATCCACCTTTCCACCTCACAATCATTCCTATATGGTAGGGTAGTAGTGTATTCAGTCCTTTTTCTATTAGAATAATCCTACAATTTCTCCATTAGGCATTATATCTATATTATTTGCTGCTGGTTTCTTTGGTAATCCTGGCATTGTCATTACATCACCTGTTAAAGCTACTAAGAATCCTGCTCCCTTAGATACTCTTATTTCTCTTACAGTTATTCTAAAGCCTTCAGGTCTTCCTAATAATTTAGGATCATCTGAGAACGAATATTGAGTTTTTGCCATACATATTGGCATTTTGTCTAATCCTAATTTTTCTAAATTAGCTATTTCTCTTTCACATTTTTTAGAGAAGTCTACTCCGTCTGCTCCATACATCTCTTTTGCTATTGTTTCTATTTTTTCTTTTATACTATCTTCTACATCATATAATGGCTTAAAGTTAGATTCTTTGTTTTCACATATATCTACTACAGCTTCTGCCATTTCTATTGCTCCGTCTCCACCTTTTGCCCATACTTCAGATAATACTGCTTCTACCCCTAATTCTTTACATCTATCTATTACATAATCTAACTCTTTGTCAGTGTCTGTAGGGAATTTATTTACTGCTACTACTGCCGGTACACCATATTTCTCCATATTTTCTATATGTTTTTCAAGATTTGCAAATCCCTCTTCTAATCTATCCATATCTTCTGTTTCTAGTTTATCTTGAGCCATTCCACCTTGGTATTTTAATGCTCTTATTGTAGCTACTATTACAGTTGCATCTGGTTGTAAACCACCAAATCTTGATTTAATATTGAAGAATTTCTCTGCTCCTAAATCTCCTCCAAATCCAGCTTCTGTTATAGTATAATCAGCTAATTTTAGAGACATTTGAGTTGCTATTAATGAATTACATCCATGAGCAATATTTGCAAACGGTCCACCGTGAATTAAAGCTGGTGTATTTTCTAAAGTTTGAACTAAATTTGGTGCCATAGCATCTTTCATTATCAATGCTACTGCTCCTTGTGCTTCTATATCTTTTGCATATATTGGTTCTCCATCATAATTATAGGCTACTATTATTTCTCCTACTCTTTCTTTTAGATCTTCTAAATCTTTTGCTAAGCAGAAGATTGCCATTATTTCTGATGCTACAGTAATGTCAAATCCATCTTGTCTTGGTATTCCATTTGGTCTTCCACCAAGTCCTACTACAACATTTCTTAAAGCTCTGTCATTCATATCTAGAACCCTTTTCCACACTACTCTTCTTTGATCAATATTTAGTTTATTACCTTGTTGCATATGATTATCAAGTAAAGCAGATATTAAATTATGTGCAGTTGTTATGGCGTGGAAATCACCTGTAAAGTGAAGATTTATATCTTCCATTGGTACTACTTGAGCGTGTCCTCCACCTGCAGCTCCTCCCTTGATTCCAAAGCTAGGCCCTAATGAAGGTTCTCTTATTGCTGTTATAGATTTTTTACCTAATTTATTTAATCCCATAGATAAACCTATATTAGTAGTAGTTTTACCTTCTCCAGCTGGTGTTGGACTTATAGCCGTTACTAAAACTAATTTTCCATCTTTAGTATCCTTCTTTTCCTCTAAAAGATCTAAAGATACTTTAGCCTTATAATCCCCATACTGGATTAAATGATCTTTACTAATATCTAGTTTCTCAGCTACCTCAGAAATCGATTTCATTTTAGCTTCTTGAGCTATTTGCACATCTGTTTTCATACTATCTCCTCCTTGTATTTTAACAAAATTATACTTCACTAATTTACTTATATATAATACTATATCAGAAAATTAGTAATTTGAAAACCAAAAAAGTAGGCCTAGGCCTACTTTTTACATAAAAATTATTCTTATTATAAATAAAATAGATAATATCCACATTGTTATGGATACATCTTTTAATTTTCCTGACATAGTTTTTAATATAGTATATGACACCATTCCAAATACTATCCCCTCTGCTATACTATTAGCAAATGGCATCATTATAATTGTTAAGAATGCCGGGATAGCTTCTGTAAAATCATTAAAATCGATTCTAGTTATTGAACCCATCATAAATAATCCTACGATAACTAAAGCTGGTGCTGTTGCTGCTGAAGGAATTAATGTAAACAATGGAGCAAAGAATAATGATAAGGCAAACATAATAGCCGTTGATAATGCTGTTAACCCTGTTCTTCCTCCTGCTGTTACCCCTGATGCTGATTCAACAAATGTAGTAACAGTAGAAGTTCCTAAACATGCACCAGCAACTGTACCTACTGCATCAGCCATTAAAGCTTTTCCTACTCTCGGTAATTTCCCATCCTCATCTAACATATTTGATTTAGAAGCAACACCTGCTAAAGTTCCTACAGTATCAAATATATCTACAAATAGAAATGTAAATACTACTACCAACATTTCTAGAGAAAATATTTCTTCAAATCCTACAAATTGAAAAGCAACTCCTTTTACAGACGGTGGTAGACTTACCAAAGAAGTTAGACTTTCAGGCAGAACTGTTACACCTAAAGGAATCCCTATTAATGTGGAAATTACAATTCCTATTAATAAAGATCCTTTTACATCTTTCACAAATAAAAATCCTGTAATCAAAATACCTACCATTGCAACTATAGGTGCACCTGATGTTAAATCACCTAGTCCTAATAATGTTCCATCACCTGATGTGATAACTCCTGCTCCATCAAGTCCTATAAAAGCAATAAATAATCCAATACCTGAAGATACTGCATCTTTTAAACTTGTAGGTATAGAATCAAATATAGCTTCTCTTACATTTAAAAAAGATAATAATATAAATATAATTCCTTCAATTAAAACTGCCGTTAGTGCAAATTGCCAAGTCTTCCCCATATCTCCTAATACTATTGTATAAGCAAAAAAAGCATTTAAACCCATACCTGGAGCTAGTCCAAAAGGATACTTAGCATATAAAGCCATCATTAATGTTGCTATAGCTGCCGATAGGGCCGTAGCTGTAAATACTCCTCCTGCATCCATTCCAGTTTCTGAAAGTATGGAAGGATTTACTGCTAATATATATGCCATAGTCATAAATATAGTAATACCTGCTACTACTTCTGTTTTTACATCAGTATTGTTCTCTTTTAACTTAAAAAAGTTTTCCATTTTCTCCTCCTAAATTTGACTATGTATATACATAGTCAATTTCATCCTTATTTAATATTTCATAATTAGTACAATCTATAAACCCTTAATATCAGCCTCCTAAAAATAAATAAGCCCAGTCAGATAGATTTCGTGAAACCTACCCGACTGGGCTTTTATCCCTTCGGTGTAATGCTACATTTGTAACATCTGTACCGCTTGGACCAAAATTAATTGGAACCCTAGGTACACTTTCCCATAGTAAATGATTATCGGTCATTTGTAGAAACTTCTCAACCTTATAACGAGAACTATATGAGTTATATATAATATTAACTTTTACAAACAAATCTTAACAATTGTCTAAGTATATGTCAAGCTCTTTTTAAAATATCAAAAGTATTTATTAATATTTTATTCTATCATTAAAACTAGTATCTTTTAAATCCTTCATAGTCCTTTGTCTTAGACTATATTTTGCATCTTTTATATTATGTTTAGCTATACTTGATCTTTCCTCAGCTGTAATAGGGTTTCCATCTTTATCTACTATTTTTAAACTTCCTAGTATAGGTCTTGTCCTCCAATTTATGGCATGTTTAAATTCATCTATTTCGCCCCATAAATAAGGAACAGGTAAAAATCCAGCTGCAAATACCTTATAAAATCCTTCTGGAGAATATAAATTACTAATACTAGATTCTATAGCATTAATTATTATCTTTGCAGAATTTATAAGTTCTTCCATCCTTTCATTTACATCATCATTATTACTCATATCGTCAATACTGCCTTTTCTTCTTAATTCTCTATACTTTTTAATTGATTCTTGTGTTATCTGAATACTTTCATTTATAATGTCTGGAGTAGCCAAATGTATAGCTTCAGAATAGCTAACTACATGAATCATTGATGGACTCATTTCATTATGTGGATCTATATCATCCATTAAAGCTGATACTGCAGCTAATTGTACTTTAGCTTCATCAAGATCTGGTTTAAAATAATCTAAGCCAGCTCTAGGTTGTAATAAAATTCTAAAGTTTGAATCAGCTAATTCATTGACCAATCTTAGCATTGCTCTAGATTTAGCCAAATCTTGAATTCCCCAGGTAAGTCTAGGTGTATTTAACATATTTTGTAATACATATGTCTTTATACCTAATTTCTTTGCAAGTTTAGCAGCTAAATAAGCTACAACAATATAAGTTACATCATCTGCACCTCTAAATGCAAAATGATGAGAGACATTAGCCTCAAAAGGCTTATTTGTTGTTACAATATATTTTATAGTCTCTATATGTTGTTTTAAACTAGTATATAAATCATACGGTCCTCTTTCATCTAATTTATTAAACCACCATAAAGATAAAGCATGCCAACTAATATTTAAGGTATCTTCGTGAATCTTTGCTAGGGCAGGTATATTTTTGGTACCAGCATATGTCCTAACTAATAATGGTCTAGATGCTTCCCATATCCTTATATACTCTTCTTCCGAATTAACAGGAACTCCTCCACCATTAGGTTTACCCCCCCAATCTTCTCCAAAATTAGACTGAGTTAATTGAGAACTTCCTATGGATAATATATCTAAATACCCTGTTTCTCCTAAAGTCTTAGCCCAATCTATAAATTCATCAACTGATTCTTTTCTACTTACCCGGGATGAATATGGTCCTACATGAGCTCTCATTAAAGGTGCAAAATCTTTATTCATATTTGCATCTATTCTTTTAGTAATAGTATCATTTCTTGTTCCATATTCATTATATGAAGAACGGTCTATAGGCTTAAAATGGGTATATTCTTCATTTTCTATAATTTCCCTTCCAAACTCCATTAGTGTATCATCATATTTACTACCTTCCATTATATCTATTGGGATTCTATCTTCTGGCACATCCATTTTTAATAATGTATCTCTTGCAGATTCTCCCCCCATATAAGTCTTAACTAATCCTTTAAATTCCTTCTCAATTGCTTTACATGCATCTGGAAGTCCTCCAAAAAATACAGTCTTTATAGATCCACCTTGATATGAAAGTAGATTTAACTTTTTCATTTCTTCTAGAAAATATCCTACCATATTTACTGCATCATCTTTATCTAATCTATAACTAATTCCAACTCGATCAATATTACCTTCAATTATCCAATCTATAACTTTCCGTCTACTTATTTCATGTTTATAATCACTAATTGCTGTTGCAATAGTGTCATCTGCAATTTTAACTTGATATCCACAATTTCTTAATAATTCAGCTGCTGTATTTACACCCATAGTATGGGCATCTAATGAAGGTTTTATAAATCCATATATTCCTTTCATATATTTCCTCCTTTACTTCTACTAAATTAAATTCAATATGCCTAATCTGCCCTTATAACCTCTATATCATATCCATCTGGATCTGTTACAAAATAATATCTTGGCTTTTCACCTGGTAAACCCATTAAATCTGTAACCTTATATCCCATTTCTTTATGCTTATCTCTAGATGATTCTAAATTATCCACTGACACAGCCATATGAGCAAATCCATTCCCTATTTCATAAGGTTCTTCTGGATTATAATTATAAGTTAATTCTATTTCATGATTTCCTGATTCATCACTTAAAAACACTAATGTAAATTCATCCTCTGGAAAGTCCTTTCTTCCAGTCTCCTTTAAACCTAAAGCCTCATTATAAAATTTTAATGACTTTTCTAAATCCATTACTCTAATACATGTATGCAATAATTTATAATTCATAAACTTCCACTCCTTTTATTATTTTAATTTTATTAATCATATGCCCTTCAACTATTAAATACTATTCCCTTAATATTAAAATTAATTATTATATTAATTATACCATATTTCATAGGATAATTTTTGAATATTATCCTATCTATATTTTAGCAGAATTTCATAATCCATCATCTACCAATAAAATAATAGCAGGACGTCGTCCTACTATTATTTTTATATTAATATTTTTCAGCCATTTCAGCTTCTCTTTTAGTTCTGTGAATAGTTCCATGAGGATGTTCAGGAGGTGCATAGATAGAATACAATTTTAGGGGTCTACGTCCTGTATTAATTACATTATGCCATTTACCAGCAGGTATCAATATTACACAGTCATCGTAAACTCTTTTTTTATAATCTAATCTACACTTCCTATCACCCATAAACACTATACCTTGTCCTTCTTCAATCCTTATAAATTGATCATGATCATAATGAACTTCTAAACCTATATCATCATTAGGATTAATACTCATAAGGGTAAGTTGTAAATACCTACCTGTCCATAAAGCAGTCCTATAGTTATTATTTTGTTTAGTAGCTTCTTCAATATTTGTAACAAAAGGATTTGGACCATGATCTCTTGAATTATTACATCGTGTCCAACCCATATTATCCCTCCTTTCATCTTCTATTAATATTACTATATGCAGTACAAACTATAATGTGATACAAGCCCTAAGGAATACTTTACAATTTTCATAATATTATGTAAAATAAAGATGATTCAGATCTACCCAATATAATACACTCTTGAATTTATATTAAAGATAGATCAATTAAGACAGTTGAGGCTTATTATTAAATAGGAGGCTGATAAAATGGAATATAGAAATGCTACATTTAATGATATTGGATCTGTAAAGGAACTACAAGAAGAATACCACGTATCAACTATCAGCGATATAGATAGACCTGATGGATTTGTAACTACTCTATTTACTGAAAAACAATTTAAAGAATTAATCCAAGAAGAAAACGGACTTGTTGTAGCTTGTGATGGAGACAAGATAGTAGGATATGCAATGGCTGCCTCTTGGGAATACTGGTCAGAATGGCCTTTATTTCAATATATGATAAAAGATTTATCTAATACTACATACTTAGGTGAAACCCTTTCTACAGAAAACTCTTATCAATATGGACCAATTTGTATTCATAAGGATTATCGTGGGACTAAGGTTTTACCTAATCTTTTTGAATTTTCTAGAATCCAGATGAAAGAAAGATATCCTATTTTAATTACCTTTATTAACCATATTAACCCTAGATCTTATAGAGCTCATAGTAAAAAATTAGATTTAGACACTATTAAGGATTTTGAATTTAATAATAATCAATATTATGAATTAGGATATGATACATCAAAAAGGACTCCTGGATCAACTATATAATTCTTTTCTATAATAAGAGCTATAATTTATTTAATAAATTATAGCTCTTATTATTATTTTTATATTGTATTATTGATTACAGTTATTGCATACTCCACTTACTAAAAATTGTCTCTCATCTATCCTAGAGCCTTTCATTTCTTTAGGTAGTTTAATATTCATATCCATAGGAATATCATAAATAGTTTTACATTTATCACATTTAAAATGTCCATGATCATTTCTAATAGCTTCATATCTCATCTCATTATCATTTATATTAATAGCTCTTACTAAATCCTTATCAGTTAATAATTTCAAAGTATTGTAAACTGTAGTCTTAGATAAGGTTGGTATTTCCTCTGATAGATTCTTATATATTGTATCTACATTTGGGTGAACTTTGTCCCTATATAGATAATCATATACTCGTATTCTAATATAGGAAGGTCTAATATCTCGCTTATTTAGTATATCAGTAATTTCCTTTTGTTTTGCTATCAACTTATTCACCTCTCTTTTATAAATTATTTTATTTTAGTATTGACATAATCTTAAATATATAATATCATAAATACATTAATAACACAAATGTAATCATTCCAATTTTGCACTTATTACATTTGTCTTATTTAGAAAATATTTATTATATATTAATAGTACTTATGGAGGTGGATTTATGCCAGAAGAAATTAAAATTGGATGTGGATCTAATAAGTCTAATGATCCAAAAATAAAAAAAGGAGAGAAACTTTCTCAGGATATAGAAACAAAGGAGGAAATGTCAATGATACAAGTAGGTAAACCAGCACCATCATTTAAAGCACAAGCTTACCATGATGGTAAATTTATAAATGTAGATTTAGAAGATTATAGAGGTAAATGGGTATTATTATGCTTCTACCCTGGAGACTTTACTTTTGTGTGAGCTACTGAAGTATCAGCAGTTGCTGCAAAGCATGAAGAATTACAAGATTTAGATGTAGAAGTTCTATCTATGAGTGTAGATAGTCCATTTGTTCATAAAATGTGGAATGATCATGAATTATCAAAAATAGTAGATAAAAATATTCCCTTCCCTATGGGATCTGATTCAGACGGTAGCATAGGAAAAATGTATGGTATTTATAATGAAGACGATGGTGTAGAAAATAGAGGTAGATTTATTATAGATCCAGATGGTATAGTTCAAGGATTTGAAGTTTTAACATCACCAGTTGGAAGAAACATAGTAGAAACTATTAGACAAGTTAAAGCATATCAACTAGTTAGAGAAACAAAAGAAAATGAAGTAACACCAGCTGGTTGGAAACCAGGTAAATCAACATTAAAGCCTGGCCCAGAACTAGTAGGTAATGTATGGAAAAAATGGAAAATCGAAGAAGATTTTGAAGATTAAAGCATGTTCTGCTTGTATGATTAACAATTAAATTAATATCTTTTACTTTAAGAGGGATAAATATTTATCTCTCTTTTGTTTTTTCGAAATTCTTATTTTATCTACTTTCTATTTATATGACATAATTATATAATATAAGATAATATCTAATGAAATACACAAAGGGTGGAGTATATGAGAAATAAAAGATCAAAATTAGAGCCTAAAATTTACAAGAGTAAAAAAGATACCCCTAAAGGAAACATTCTTTATTTTCATGGAGGTGGTTTTTTTCTTGGCGGTAAATATGATTTACCTAAATATCATATAGAACAAATAACCACAGCTGGATATAATATAATTTCTTTAAATTACCCATTAGCACCAGAATCAAAGTTTCCTATTATAATAGATTATATAATAGATAGTATAAATTCTTTTATTAAAAAAATTGATCAACCTTACTTTTTATGGGGTAGATCTGCTGGTGCATATCTATCATTATTAGCCTATGGAAAAGGTTTAGATAAAAAACCTAACGGAATCATCTCATATTATGGATATGGATTATTAGTTTCAGATTGGTATAGCCAACCTAATCAAGAGTATCTAAAACAACCATTAATTAAAAAAGAATCTATTACAAATTTAATAGAAGATGATATGATATTAAGTTCACCAGTTAATCCTAGATATCTATTATATTTATACTCTAGACAAACTGGTAAATGGATAGATATGGTATCAGACACGTCAGTTGAAGATTTTGTAGATAAGTACAATCTAGAAAACTTTAGTTTAGAAAATTACCCACCAGTACTACTAGCCCATAACACTAAAGATTATGATGTTCCATATAAAGAAAGTGTAGAACTTTCTAAAAAAATATCTAATTCAAGA
>DATGUA010000071.1:0-77195 GCA_035301545.1 Tissierellaceae bacterium
AACTATAGAATAAAGTTCATAATTCTTTCATATTTATATAGTATAATTAATATAGAAAGTAAAGGGGAGTTGATATTATAATGCATAGAGGATATGGAATGTATAGTTTTGGAACAGGTAGATTTATAGCTTTACTGGCTATTGTAGCAATTGCTTATTTTCTTATAAAACATTTTGGTAAAAATAGTTATAAAGTAAATGAAATTAAACCTCCAAATAATGCTATTAATATATTAAAAGAAAGATATGCCAAAGGTGAAATAGACGAGAAAGAATACAAAGAAAAATTAGAAAATTTACGTGATGAATAAAAAAAACTCTCTTATCTAGTTAGTCTAACTAGATAAGAGAGTTTTTATTTTTGTATTCTTCCTACACCATGACAGGTAGGACATTCTGTAGTTGTAGTTGAATCTAATGTTGGTCTGACTCTTTTTCTTGTCACTTCTACTAAACCTAATTTAGTAATATCTACTACTATAGGTTTGTTTCTGTCATTTTTAAATTCTCTTTTTAAATTTCTTATAAGTTTTGATACATGAATTTTATTACGCATATCTATAAAATCTATTATAATAATACCACCAATATCTCTTAATCTAATTTGTCTTGCTATTTCTTTTATTGCTTCTAAATTAGTATTTAGAACAGTTTTAGATAAGGATTGTGATCCTACATATTTTCCTGTATTAACATCTATCGCTGTTAATGCTTCTGTTTCATCTATGACTATATATCCGCCGCTTTTAAGATTGACTTTCCTATTAAAAGCTTTATCTATATCACTTTGAATATTTCCATTATATTTTGCAGAAAAATCTGGATCTAAAGTAGTTTTCTCTTTTAATCCATAAGAAAAGTATTCATCCATTTCTAGTAGGTTTTCATACACCTTTTTATTATTAGTTATTATCCTATAATCTTTTTGGTTAAAATTATCTCTAACAATCTTATATATTAGATCTAATTCTCTATAAAGTAGTTTAGGAGTTGGTAGAAAGTTCCTTCGTTCTTCGATATTTTTATATATTTTAATTAATGTTTTATATTCTTCTTCTAGTGTTTCTTTGTCTACTTCTTCAGATAAAGTTCTGAAGATCAGGCCATGATTATCTTCTTTTATATCTTCTCCGATAGATTTTAATCTATTTATTTCTTTTTTCCCTTTTATTCTTCTTGATATATTTATCTTTTCAGAATAAGGAGTTAAGACTATATATCTACCTGGAATACTAATGTCTTTACTTATTTTAGGTCCTTTATCTCCAAAGGATTCTTTTATAACTTGTACAATAATATCTTCACCTGATTTTAATAGATCATTAATATTATATCTTTTAGGTGAAAGGATTTTTTCCCTACTTAGCACATCTTTAATATAAAGATATCCATTTTTCTCTTCTCCTATATTTACAAAAGCTGCATTTAATCCTCTAAAGACATTTTCTACTCTACCTCTATAAATATTTCCTACTAATTTATTTTCTTCTTCTTTTTCAGTATAGTATTCTACTAATCTTCTATCTTCTACTATACCGATTTTATTAATTCCATTATTAGAATCAATAAAAATATAATTCATAATTTATTCCCCATTTGTGTTTCTATTTTTTATTCTATCTTTAGTATATGAAATAATATACCTCAGTATACTGAGGTATATTATTTCATATCTATATATTTTAATGGATCTTTTGCTTTATTATCTTCCCATATTTCTAATCTTAAATATCTAAATCCATCTTTATTTCTTCCTAATTCTCCTATTAAATCACCTGAAGATACTTCATCTCCTTCAGATAAATCAGAATTCATAAAATATCCATATACAAACTCTTTATCATCAGATGTAATAGTAATAAAATATCCTTTTTGTTCCCTTTGTTCTATATTTGTTACTATACCATCTGATATAGATATAGGTTCTTCCTCTATATTTTTATCTGCCCTAATATCTACTCCTTTACTAATTCCTTCCTCATATGAACCTACTAGCTCACCTTCTATAGGTATTGGATAAAATTCTTTGGCTATTGGATTGTATGTATTGAAAACTTCTACAGAACTTTCTAATCCTGACTGTACTTTTCCAAACAATCTTTTTCCATCATTATAAATACTAAATTCATATTCTGTCCATCTTTTTGTAACATCTAAGAATGAATTTGTAAGTCCAAAATTCATCTTTTTAAAGAGTATTACAGTTAGAATTATAATTCCAACTACTGCAGATTTAATTAAAAATTTCCTTATTCTATTTAACTTATGTAAATCTATCCGTCTTATTTTACCAGCTATTTTAGACTTCACCTTATCACCTACCCTTAATAATATGGATATGATTTAAGGGTAGGCTTTATTACTTATAAGTTTTATTTTAATCTTCAATTTTTTCTTCCTTTTTCACCTTTAAAATGGGAATATTAGCTACAAGTGTTGAAGTAGGAGATGAATCTTTTTCATTTTTCATCTTTGTTAGCTTAATATCTAATCCCTCTTCATCTATATCAGCATATTCGGAAATTACTCTAATCACATCACTTTTTATCATATCTAATAATTTAGGTGAAAGATCAGAACGATCATGAACTAATACTAGCTTTAATCTTTCCTTTGCTACGGATTTACTTTTTTCTTTTCTTCTAGTGAATATCTTAAGAAAATCCAAAATTATCCCCCCTTATTTCCCAAATAATATTTTAAGGATTTTACTAAATCTACCTTCCTCATCATATTCTAAATCTAATAGCTCTACTTCCTCTCCTATAACTCTTTTTGTAATATTCATATAGGCTTTTCCAGCTAGTGAGCTACCTCCTATTATTGCTGGTTCACCTTTGTTAGTTGAAATAACTATTTCTTCATCATCTGGAACTACTCCTAGTAGATCAACAGCTAAGATATCTTCTATATCTTCTATATTCATCATATCTCCTCTATTAACCATATCTTGTCTAATTCTATTGATTACAAGTTTAGGATTGTTTAAGCCTTTAGCCTCTAGTAGTCCAATTACTCTATCTGCATCTCTAACAGCTGAGATTTCAGGTGTAGTTACTATAAATGCTAGGTCTGCACCTGCTATTGAATATTGAAATCCTTGTTCTATACCTGCTGGTGAATCTATTACTATATAATCAAATTCTTTCTTTAAATTAGTTACAAGTTCTAACATTTGTTCAGGTTTAATAGCTGATTTATCCTTTGTTTGGGCTGCAGGTAATAAGTATAAATTTTCATATCTTTTATCTCTAATTAAACCTTGTTTTAATCTACAATGTCCTTCTACTACATCTACTATGTCATATACAATTCTATTTTCTAATCCTAAAACTACGTCTAGATTTCTTAATCCTATATCTGCATCTAATACCACTACAGAATAACCTAACATAGCTAGTCCTGTTCCGATATTAGCACTAGTAGTAGTTTTTCCTACTCCTCCCTTACCTGAGGTAATAACGATGGCTTTTCCTTCTTTTGATTTGTCCATTTAGAGTCCTCCTCTTTTATTTATTTGGTAAATAGGGTTCAATAATCACTTCGTTTTTATATACTTTAGCTATTTCTGGTGATTTGTATTCTGGTATATCTTCATCGGGAGCTCTTACTATTACATTTCCTATCCTTAATTGATTTGGTGATAAATTATAGGCAGCTATTATAGAATTCATATCTCCATCAGAACCTGCATGGGCCACACCTCTTAAATTTCCCAATACTATAATACTTCCTGTAGCTTTTAGAAGTGCACCTGGATTTACATCACCTATTACTACTATATTCCCATCATGTTCTATTGCTTGTCCAGATCTTAAGGTTCTATGGATAAATTTACTTTCCACTATATATAAATCTTTAGATCTAATATCATCTGATACTAGATCTATAGATTCTCCACCATTTTTTATAAGCTTCGATTCTTTAATCATCTTTAAGATTTCATTTAATGGTATATTTAAATTATATTTATATTTTAATATTAGATTAATTTCAAGTATTTGTTCCTCATCTAGACTTTTTGATCTAACTCCTACAAATTTTGCCCCCTTAAAAAATTCTGATGATTCCTTTAATTTCTTATTTAATACTTCTAGTACTAAATCGAAGTCTGAGCTATTTATTTCTAAATATACCCCATCATTAATACCTTTAAAAGTTATTATATCACTTTTCACTTTGAAATTAACCTCCATTAATGTGTTTATATCATACTTTTTCTTACACTTTTTTACATTTTTATATTTATTTCTACAGGGTTAATTGTCTTTACTATCTTTGTCATTTAATTCTAGATATTCAGCCATAACATCTCTTACTAATGGTCCACCATATGAACCACTTCCCCCTTGGAAAAGTACAGTAACTACTGCTATTTCAGGATCATCATAAGGTGCAAATCCTACAAACCAAGCAAAGTCGTCATATTCATCTCTTTCTGCTGTACCTGTTTTGACTCCTACATCTACAGGAAAATTACGAAATACTCCCTGGGCAGTACCAGTTTTACCTACTCGTTTCATTCCTTCTTTTATATGTTCTAGATTTTCATAATCATTTAATTCGATTCTTTCAGGATTCTCTTTGTGAGTATACTCTACTTTTGAATCATCATAATTTTTAATACTATCTATTAATGTTAGTTTATGTTTATAACCACCATTAGATAAAGTGGATATGAAATTTGCCATTTGAATAGGTGTATAAGCATTTTTACCTTGACCAATAGTTACATTAAGCGTATCTGTTATATCCCAATTAGCCACATTTATATAATTAAATTTAATTATATCTACTAAACCTTGTTTCTCACCTGGCAATACCTTTTCAGGCTCTATATTAAATTCCTCTAATCTTTGATATACTTCTCCCCGACTTAACTTTTCTTCAAATTCAATCCAGCTGACTATTTCATCTATTATTTCTTCTTTTTCCTCATCTTCTACTACTACATCTTCCTTAAAGGCATAGTCTATATTTTCTGTTAAATATCTTTCTAATAAGACTTTATGTTCTAATACTTTTAATTGGGGATCTGGAACTCCACCAGACTTTTCACTAGGATTATTAATTTCTATTCCTGTTTTATCATTTAATCCTAATTTTGTAGATGTTTCTGCTATATCTTCTATACTTAATTTAGTTCCTAAAGATTCTCCCGTCTTCTGATTGTATCCCAGTCCTAATGAATAAAAGTAATAGTTACAAGAGTCTTTAAGTGCATCATATACATTTACAGGACCATGAGTAGTTCTTGTACTAGTCCATAGCAAGCAAGCAAAGGAATCACTACCTATGTCTATTTTTCCCATATCTCTAATTGGCTTTGTCGCTGGAAAGCCTTTCTCTAAGGCTGATAATCCAGTTACCATCTTAAATGCTGATCCAGGTTGAGTTGCAGTTTGGGTTACTGTATTAAGCAATGGTCTAGGTGCCATAGGATCTTTTTCATCTTCTGGGAATAAACTTTCCCAATCTGTACCAGATATTCCTGTAGAAAATAGATTTGGGTCATAGGATGGGTAGCTAGCACTAGCTAATACCTGACCTGTTTTCACATCTACTGCTACTACTGCACCTGATTTAGCATTTATATATGGTCTTCCTTCACTTCTACTGATTCCAAATTGGAAATTTCCCCAAGGACTTTCGTAGATTCCACCTTTTCTAAGTTCAGTTAAGGTTTTTTCTAATGATTTTTCTGCTGTCTTTTGTAAATCTAAATCTATACTTAGATATAGATTATCTCCTGGGATTGGTTCTATTTCTTCTAATACTTCAGTAGAATTTCCTACTGAATCTACACTTACCTTTCTCACACCACTAGTTCCGCTAAGTTTATCTTCATAGCTTTCTTCTATACCTGTTTTACCTATTAAATCATTAGGAGAATACTCAGCCTCATCTACATACTTTTCTATTTCATCTGGCTGGCTTATCTTACCCATATATCCTAATATATGAGCTGCAGTAGTCCCTTCTGGATAATATCTAATAGGTTCTACTGATATATATATTCCTTCTATATCCATTAGCTTTTCTTCTATTTTAGCTACAGTAGATTCTTTTATTCCATAGGCTACATTTATAGGTTGATATGCTAAATATCCTTGTTGCCTTATTTGGTAATAGATTATAAATATTGATCTCATCTCATATTTAGTTAGACTTTTATCCAGATTATATCTTTCTCTTAAAGCTTCTAAAGCTTCTTCTGCACTACTATCCTTATCTATTCCATTTTTTTCATAAAAATCATTTAGATTATTTATAGCCATATACTCAAATTCATCAGATATAGATATTCTAGGATTTATTCCATCATTCAGTAATTCTGTTTGTGCATAAGATCTTATATCTTCTGAAATTATAAATTTATCTAATACGGAATTTTCTTCAGCATAGTCAATAAGCATGTCTAATGGATCTTTATCTTTTATATCTTTATTACCTGTATAAGTATATGTTATTGTATCTTTTTCTTCACCTTCAGTTATTTCTATAGGTACATCTATATCTTTTTCTTCTAGCTCTTCAATTAAAATTTCCCCGGGAATAATCTTCTTTTCTCCATCTTTTATAACTTTCCCTAAAAAACCTTTTAATGAATTTTCTTTAAACAGATTTATAAAGTCTTCTTTAGCTGTAGTTTCCATAGTAACTTCTGGATAGCTCTTCATTAACATTCGTTTTTGATTTAAATAGTCTTTTTGATATGATATAGAGTAATCTTCAGTTATTATATTGTCTTCTAAACCTCGTTCTTCTAATATTTCTAAGATTAATTTACTAGAAATAGAATTATCTGCTAATTTACGGATTACGTCTTTATCATCACCTATTAATTTTCTTAAACTTTCATGAGGATTTGCACCTGATGGTATCTTATGTTGAGATTTCCATGATTTTATATCCTCATCTTCATCAAAAGTAAAGTTTAATTTATTTCCATCTATTTCTATATCAATAGGTACTTCTATTCCTTTATTCCTTAATATATTTGTTGCTATATTAGCTGTAATAAATTTAAAATGATCTTCGTATTCATCACTTATATAATATGTCTTTAAAACTTGACCTAAAAGTTTGTTTTCAATTATAATTTCTACAACTTTATCTATTGGATTTAATTGTTCTTTCATATAATCTTCTTCATTTTTATAAGCAAAAGCATTTAATTCGATAGGAAATTCATCTACATAACTTACTCCATCTTCTTCTAATAATCTAATTAATTCTAGAAAAGCTTCATTTGTTTCTCTTGTTTCATATTGATTTAATTCGTCTTTCAATAATTGTACAGTAAAACTAGGTATATTTCCCGCTAATAGTTTTCCATTTCTATCTTTAATTTCACCTCTAGGAGCTGTAGTATAGACCTCTTTTAATCTCTTATTATCTGAGAGATGTCTATAATGATCACCTTGTGCAATGGTTAAACCTGCTAATCTAAAGGAAAGTATAATCATTAAAGCAGCTAATATAAATGTAATTACATTGTATCTATCTTTAAACTTATCTAACCATCTCATTTTATCACCTCTGTCTCCTTCTAAATCGCAAAGAAGGATTTCCTAAAAATCCAGAAAACATTTTATATAAAAATATAGATAATAAACCATTATATAATATTTCTAATGAGAATACATTTTTTAATACTGTACTGGAATTTATATTCATTGATAAAAAGAATATCATTAAAGCATAGAAGAGGTTATAAGATATGGTACTAAAAGAGGTAGCTATAACTGGTATGGCTAAGTTATCCATATTTAATGCATTACTTACTAGTCCATTTGTATATCCTAATAAAAAATATAGTAAAGCATTAACCCCTACTACCTTCCCAAATAATATATCTTCTAATAATCCTAAAATTAATCCAAAAAAAGCCCCATAATATTTTCCTTTAAGTAAGGCTACAACAGTTATAATTATTAGGGCCAAATTTGGTACATATCCTAATATTGGTATATAAGGTATTATTGTACTTTCTATGATTATATTTAAAATTATAGTTAGTGCTAATATTATAATATTCACTTTAATCCCTCAATCACTCTAAAACAACTAATACTTTATATATTTTTTTAAAGTCAATAGCTGGTTTAATAGTTATTCTTTTCATCAATTCTTTTTCTGCTTCAGTAACTTTTTCTACCTCTCCTATATATATGTCTTCTTTAAATAAATCTCCTAAACCTGAAGTATAGAGCTTATCTCCTTCTTTTATATCTGCTTTATTATCAAATAGATATCCACTTAAACTATTATCTACATTACCTGATATAACTCCACCATCTTGGGTTCTTGTACTTTTAAAAGCTATATTATTAGACTCATCTATTATTGAAACTACTTTTGCTGAATTTTCACTTACCTCAGATACTCTCCCTACAACACCTTCTTTAATACTTCCATTTTTAATTTTTAATCCTTGAACTACAGTGTTCCCTTTTTCTACACCATCATTTGATCCTTTATCAATATTAAAAGTATTGTACCAGTTACCTGATTCTTTACTAGTAACTTTACTCGAAAGTAAATTTAGGTTTGTTTTTTCTAATAATTCCATTTCCTCTTTTAAAAAATCTGATTTTCCTATTATATTTTCTAAATCTCTATTTTCTTCTTCTAATTTAGATATTTCATTTTTCAGATTTTTATTTTCATCTAATATACTAGTAAGATTTTTTAAAGTAGAAAAAATATTAGATACTTTGACCCTTATACTAGAGGTTATTCCATTGACAGGCCCTAAAGAATTCATCACAATTTTCTCACTTTGACTTATATCTGTTCGATTCTCTCCTGTTCTTCCAATTATAACAAATAGAATGATAGTAACTATAGCTACTATCATTCTATTTTTGTATTTTTTAAAAAAATACATATTATCACCACTTAGCCCATTCTTTTATCATTGTCTACAGTCTTTTTTAACACATCTAAACTATCTAATGCTATACCTGTCCCTATTGCTACACAATCTAAAGGTTCTTCAGCTATATATACAGGCATGCCTGTTTCTCGAGATATCAAACGGTCTATACCATCTAATAATGCTCCTCCACCTGTTAGAACTATTCCTTGCTCCATAATATCAGATGCTAATTCTGGTGGTGTCTTTTCTAAAGTAGATTTTATTGCTTCTACAATATGATAAACTGGTTCTTCGAGAGCATCATGAATTTCTTCAGCAGTAATTTCAATAGTCTTAGGTAGACCACTGACTAAATCCCTTCCTCTAATATCCATAGTTTTTTCACTATCTTCTATATCTGCTGAACCTATATTTATTTTAATTTCTTCTGCTGTTCTTTCTCCGATCATTAGACTATATTCTTTTTTTATATAATTTGTTATAGATGTATCTAACTCATCTCCACCTACCCTAATAGATTTACTTGTAACTACACCTCCAAGGGAAATTATAGCTACTTCTGTAGTTCCTCCGCCTATATCTACTATTAAACTTCCTGTTGCTTCTTGCACAGGTAGACCTGCTCCTATAGCAGCTGCCATAGGTTCTTCAATTAAGTATGCATTTCTAGCTCCAGCATGTACTGCTGCTTCTTCTACAGCTCTTTTTTCTACTTCTGTTACACCACTAGGTACACATACTACTACTCTTGGTTGAAATAATGATCGTTTTTTATATGCTTTTCTAATAAAATATTTTAACATACTTTGAGTTGTATCAAAATCTGCTATTACACCATCTTTTAATGGTCTTGTTGCTACTATATTTCCTGGTGTTCTACCTATCATTTTTTTAGCATCTTCACCTACTGCTAAAACTTCATTTGTATTAGTTTGTACTGCTACTACAGATGGTTCTCTTGCTACTATTTCTCTTCCTTTTATATATACTAGAGTATTAGCCGTCCCTAAATCGATGCCCATATCTCTATTAAATATATCAAACATTCCCATTGATGTATTTCTCCTTCCTAGTTTCCATTTACATTAAATTTTTCTCTTTAAAACTTATATATCTATTATCCCCAATAATTATATGATCTAATACTTTAATACCTAGTAAATCCCCTACATCTACCAATCTATGTGTAATATTTATATCCTCATTACTTGGTTGTGGATCACCACTTGGATGATTATGTATTAGAATTATAGAATTTGCACTTCTTCTAATCGCCATATTAAATACATCTCTTGGATGTACTATAGATGAATTTAGAGTTCCTATGGAGATATTTTCTATTGCTAAAACCTGATTTTTCGTATCTAATATTGCTATTCTAAAGTGTTCTTTATTTAAAAATCTCATTTCATCCATCAAGAGATTGACTAAAACTATAGGTGAATTTACTTTAGTCCTCTCATGAGGGGCTAAACGATTTAATCTTTTTCCTATTTCTATAACAGCTAATATTTGAGCTGCTTTACAATCTCCGATTCCTTTTATTTCTGTAAGTTGTTCTAGACTAATATCAGTTAAGTGACTTAAGCCTCTTGTATCCATATTAATTACTTTTTGTGCCAAATCAATAGCTGTCACATTTCCATATCCTGTTCTTATTATTATGGCCAATAGTTCTGCATTAGATAGGGATCCTACACCATAACTATATAACTTTTCTCTAGGTCTTTCACTTAATGGTAATTCTTTAATAGTATAATTCTTTTCACTATCTAATTCAATTCCCATTTTTTTCACCTACTTATTTATAATAGTTTTATATCAAAATGCTTATATAACAATTTATTAAGTTTACTCATTGGTAATCCAATTACATTATCATAACAACCATTGATTTTTTTTACTAGTAAGCTTCCATAACCTTGGATTCCATAAGATCCTGCTTTATCAAATGGTTCCTTCGTATTTATATATCTAGCTATTAATTCTTTATCTAATTTTTCAAATTTTACTATAGTTCTTTCAAAATCAACTATCTTTTTATTTTGATGTAAATTTATTAGTCCTATTCCTGTTATAACTTCATGTTCATTCCCACTTAAAGCTTCTAACATTTTTTCTGCATCTAGTTTATCTTTTGGCTTACCTAGTATTTGATTTTGAAATACTACTATGGTATCAGCTCCAATAACTATACTATCCCTGTACCTTTTACCAACATCGTAAGCCTTTCTAAATGCTAGTCCCATTGCTGTTTGAGCTGGATTATCCTTTTCATTTGTTATTTCTTTAGTATGGCTTTCCACTACTGTATGTTCTACTTTGAATTTTTTTAATAGTTTTCTTCTTCTAGGTGAAGAAGATGCTAATATTATATTATCCATTATGCACATCCCTATTTCTAAATAGTATTTTAAAATTTTTTCTTAAATTTTCTACTATATATATAGAACCTAAACCTACAAAATATCCTGTAAATAAACTCATCAACACTAGGAAAGGTAGATAGGTATATATTCTTAAATTACTCATTATATATACTGCTACACTAACTTGAGCAAAATTGTGAGAAAGTGCTCCAATAATACTAATTCCTATTAAACTAAACACCTCTGAAAAGAATAAATATGATATATACATAGTTATACAAGATAACACAGCCCCTGATAGACTGTAAATAAAACTAGAAACACTTCCAGTAACTAGCATTAAAACTAGACTCTTTAATATGGATACTGTAATACCTTCTTTAAATCCAAATATTACTAAGGTTATTAGTACAACCATATTTGATAGACCTAATTTTGCACCAGGAATCATTACGGGCAATGGTATAGCTGATTCTAGAACACTTAATGCTAATCCTATAGAAACAATTACAGATAAAAATATTATTTTATTTATTTTTCTCATATTAATCCTTCCTATTGGCTTATCATGTCAATATCATTATCTCCATCCATACCTTTAATTTCGATTACTAGTTTATTAGGTAAGCATACTATAGTTTCACCTATTTTAGAAATGTATCCTTGTTTTACATCTATTTGATCTGGACAACTCGCTTCAATAACTCTTACTTCTCCATCTCCTAATTCTACCAAATTATATCCAAATTCTGTCTCAATTGGTATCTTATTTCCTTCTAATTTTTTGTCAAATATAATTTGTTTTATCTCTTCCCCATCTACTTGTATACTTACATATCTATCATCATTGGAAAAAGCCTGTTTCTTAATATATATTAGTGAAAGTAATGTTAAAACAACTACAAAAACTACTAATCCTTTGTCTCCTTTTGTCAATTCTATCACCTACAATATCCATTATAAATTACATTTATTTCATATTATATTGGCTTATTCCACTCTTTATAGTTTATCACTAATATATCCTATTTACAAGCTAGAAATAAAAAAATAGAGTCTAAAAAGACTCTATTTTTAACCAGCTTTTGTTTCTTCCTCTATCTTTACATTACTTGTATAAATACATTTGGTAGGACATTTTTCTTCACAAATTCCGCAATTAATACATTTTTCATAATCTATCTTTGCTAACATGTTATCAAAAGTAAATGCATCTTCCGGACAGTTTTTAACACAGATTCTACATCCTATACATCCTATAGAGCAAGCTTTTCTAACAAATCCTCCTCTATCCTCATTTACACATTTTACTATGTATTCACTATCATATGGTACTAAATCTATTATATTCTTTGGACATATATCTATACATTTCATACATGCTGTACATTTGTCTTTGTCTATAACTGCAACTCCGTCTACCATTCTGATAGCATCAAATTCACATACATCATAACATGTTCCACATCCTAAACATCCATATGAACAAGCCTTACATCCATCAGCAAGCTCTCCTTGAACCCTACAGTCTTTAATTCCTTCATATTTATATTTATCTTTTGCTTTTTCTTTACTACCTTGACATAATACTACAGCAACATTTCTTTCAACATTACCAGCATCTAACCCCATTATATCAGCGATATTATCTGCTGTATCCTGACCTCCAATAGGGCATGCATTTACCGGAGCATCTCCTGCTGCTATGGCTGTTGCTAAACCTTCACACCCAGGAAAACCACAAGCTCCACAATTTGCACCAGGTAGAGCTTCTAATACATCACCTATTTTAGGGTCTATCTCTACTGCAAATGCTTTAGATGCTATAGATAGTAATACTCCGAATAACAATCCTAATCCACCTAAAACTAGTATTGGTTGAACTATATTTTCCACTTTATTACCCCCTAAACCATTCCGCCAAAGCCTGCAAAGGCTATAGCCATTAATCCTGCAGATATTAAAGCTATTGGAAATCCTTCTAATGCTTCTGGTATATCTGCTATCTCTAATTTCTCTCTAATTCCTGACAATAATATTATCGCTATAAAGAACCCAACAGATGCACCTATTGCATTAGTCATAGTTTCTACAAAAGTATAACCTTCTTCAATATTTAATATAGTAACACCTAATACTACACAGTTTGTAGTTATAAGTGGTAAAAACACTCCCATTGCACTATATAAAGTTGGACTTAGTTTTCTTATAGCTAATTCTACAAATTGTACCAATGATGCTATTACTAATATAAATACAATTGTTTGTAAGTACTGAAGCCCTAATACATCTAATATAGAATGCTGTATAAAATAAGTAATTGCAGATGCCATAGTGATTACAAAGGTTACTGCTACTCCCATTCCTGCTGATGTTTCCATTTTATTAGATACACCTAGAAATGGACATATACCTAAGAATCTAGCAAATACATAATTGTTCACAAATATTGTAGATACTAATATTGTGAATAGATTCATATGATCTACCTCCTCTATAAATTAATTAGTAACTGCTTTCTTTTCACTTCTCTTTTTACTTATAGAATTAAAGACAGCTATCATAATACCAAGTACTATAAATGCTCCTGCTGGTTCTACAAATATAGCTGCTGGTTCAGCATTACCAAATACATTAATTTGTAAAGCAGTATCAGCCAATAGAGTTCCTGCTCCGAACAGTTCCCTGATTGCAGCTAATATAACAACTGATAATGTATATCCTAAACCATTTCCTAAACCATCTACCACTGATGGTAATATTTTATTTTTGTATGCAAAAGATTCTGCTCTTGCAAGTATAATACAATTAACAACTATCAAAGGTAGAAATATACCTAATGAATCATATATAGCTGGAGCGAAAGCCTCCATAAACATTTCTACAATAGTTACAAAAGTCGCTATTACAACTATAAAAGAAGGTATACGAATTTTTTCAGGTATTACATTTCTAAGTAATGACACTACAAGATTGGCACAAACCAGTACAAATGTTACTGCCATTCCCATGGAAAAAGCATTTACTATGGTAGTCGTAACTGCAAGTACTGAACACAATCCAACTAGCTGAACTAATACAGGATTGTCTTTAAAAATACCATTTTTAAGGATATTAGACAATTTCAATTTATTCCACCTCCACTAATCTTCTAAATAATCTACAAAAACTTCTCTAGCACCATTGATACCTTTCAAAGCTCCATCTGTAGATATAGTTGCACCTGATAACAGTTGTACTTCATCTTCTTCAGCAGGACTATCTACTGCTACTAATTCACTATCAGTAGACTTATCTATAAATGAATCAGTAAATTCATCATCCTCTATTCTAGTACCTATACCTTTGGTTTCTGTATTACTTATATTTTCTATTCCTGCTATAGTACCATCTTCATTAATACCAACAGCAGTTGATATCTCACCGTCATATCCAGTAGATGATACTTTTAAAGCATAGCCTATAGTTTCATCGCCTTTTTTTGCTTCATATATTTCCCTAACATAGTCGTTATTATTTTGTATTTCTTCTAATAAAGATTCCTCTATATCCTCAAAATCATCTGCATCAGCAAACATTTCAAAAAATGCTCCAAGACTTTCCTCTTTTTGTCTTTCAGCAATGATAGGTTCAGTAAAACTATTTGACAAAGCCAATACTCCACCTGCAACTGCTGTAAATAATAATAGTATTATTCCTAATTTAATTGTTTCTTTCATTTATTTTACCTCCCCAAATACTTTAGGCTTTGTAAATCTTTCAATTACCGGGGTTGCTATGTTCATTAAAATAATTGCATAGGACACACCTTCTGGCATTCCACCCTTTACCCTTATTAATGCTGTAAGAACACCTGCTCCTATACCAAATATTATCTTTCCTTTAGGTGTAATAGGTGAAGATGAATAATCTGTTGCCATAAAGAATGCTCCTAATATTAATCCTCCACCAAGGAGATGATATGGTAATAAACTTACATCTACTCCTAATAATAACAGCATAATAGCAGTACTTCCAATATAAAATGTAGGAATCTTCCAATCAATAACTTTTCTAATTAATAAATATGCTGCCCCTATTAATAATAAGATCGATGATGTTTCACCTATAACCCCTCCAATATCCCCTGTAAACATTCTAGTAATTGAAGGTAAGGATGTACTACCATCTTTCATAATAGATAATGGTGTAGCACTTGCCATTCCATCTGGGTTTATGTATTCTGACATTATAGATGGCCATGATGCAACTAATGCTGCTCTTGCTGCTAATGCTGGGTTCATAAAATTAGACCCAATACCACCGAAGAATTCCTTTACTATAATTATTGCGAATCCTGCACCAAATACTGCTATCCACCATGGTGCACCTGCTGGTAAATTAAATGCTAATAAAATACCAGTTACTACTGCACTTAGATCTTTAATCATTATTTCTTTTTTAAAGAACTTTTGTGTTCCAGCTTCAAAAGCTACTGATGCTACTACTGAAACTACAATAAGACTTAATGCAGACATCCCAAAATAGTATATACTTCCTATTAAAGCAGGAACCATAGCAATTATAACATCTAGCATTATCCTTTGGGTAGATTCATTGGATTTTATGTGTGGAGCCCACGACATAGTTAAGTCTTTATCTAAAGTTATAGACTCTTTATTTTTGTCTAAAGCTTTTCCTTCCATATTCTATCTCCTCCTTATGAACTTTTTCTTTGTGCTGTTATTTCTCTTTTAGCATAAGCTATAGATTCAGCTAAAGGTCTTTTTGCTGGACAAATATATGAACAGCTTCCACATTCTATACATGATAATGCATTTAGTTTTTCTGCATCTTCAAATCTATCTTTTAAAGCATATGCACCTATATATAATGGTTCTAACATTACTGGACAAACTTCTAAGCATTTACCACATTTAATACATGGTAGTACCTTTTCCGGTTTAGACTCTTCTTCAGTCATAACAACTATACCTGTAACTCCTTTAGTAATAGGAGTATCTAATGTAAATTGTGTATGACCAGTCATAGGTCCACCTGCTATAATTTTTCCAGGCTCTCCATTAAAACCACCACATTGGGAAACTAAATCTCCAATGGTTGTCCCTATCTTAACCAATAAATTTTTAGGTTCTTTTACTCCATTTCCAGTTATAGTTACTACTCTTTCATATAAAGGTTTACCTTCTATTACTGCTTCAGCTGCTGCTGCAACAGTACCTACATTATTAACTATTGTATTTACATCATTACATCTTCCACCTTTTGGTACTATTTCTTCTAATACTGCATTTACTAGTCTGTAAGAATCACCTTGTGGAAATTTAGTTTCTAAAGGTACTACTCTTATATTATCTAATCCCTCTACTGCTTTAGACATAACTTCTATAGCTTCTTTTTTGTTATCCTCGATTCCTATGTATCCATTTGCTTCTGGAAAATATCTTAACATGATCTTTAAACCATCAATTATAAGTTCTGATTTTTCTAACATAAGTCTATCATCACATGTTAGATAGGGTTCACATTCGGCACCATTTAATATAATATTGTGTATTTCACTTGTAGTACCTATTTTAGAATGTAGCGGAAATGATGCTCCACCCATACCTACAATCCCTGCTTCTCTAAGAATTAATTCTATCTCTTTATTAGATAAATCCTCAATAGCTTTATTTGGCTTTATAGATTCATCTATTTCATTTAAGCCATCAGATTCTATTATTACCGATTCTACTTTGTATCCATCAGGTGTGTATATTTCTTCAATTTTCTTTACCACTCCTGATACACTAGAATGAACCGGTGCAGTTAGGGATGCTTCTGAATCCCCTATTTTTTGTCCAATTTTAACATTGTCTTTAGCCTTCACTAATGCTTTACACGGTGCTCCTACATGTTGATGTAAAGGAATATGTACTAATTCAGGCTCTATTGCTTTTTCTATAGCTTTATCCTTTGTAAGTTCTTTCCTGCCATCCATATGTACACCACCACTGAAAGTAACAGTTTTAAGACTCATTTAATCCACCTCTCTTTTTTTATTATAGTTTGTATATAAACTATCAAATATACCTATACTTGACGAACACACAATATTATAACATTAAACATAAAAAAAGTACATAATTTATAGTATCTATACAAATTGGTGCAGAGAAAGGGATTCGAACCCTCATGCCTTTTCAGGCAATAGTCCCTCAAACTATCATGTCTACCAGATTCCACCATCTCTGCACATCTACTATATATATTATAACCTTTTATATGGAAATTTCAAATCTAAATTTGTTTTGCATATTTTATAATATAGTTTATAAATTTAATATATTTTGAATAATAACTATTAGGTTTTTCAATATAGTTTTTATAGACTAATTTATAAATTTTATAATTTGATTTTACACTTTCTAAATAATTTTCTGTTTCTTCAAAGGGAATATTATGAAGTTCTTTCCCATTATGAGAATATTTTTCATCCTTTATCCATTTTTGTACATTCCCACTTCCTGCATTATATGCTGCTAATACTAAATCTGCATCATTCCCAAATTCACTAATTAATTTATTTAAATACCAGGTTCCTATTTGAATATTAGTATCTGGATCAAATAATATATCTGGATTATAATTTTCTATATTTAATTCTTGACTAGCCCATTCTCCTGTTTCTGGCCCTATCTGCATTAATCCTTTGGCTTCTTTCTGGGATATGGCTTTTTTATCATATTTACTTTCCACATTAATTAAAGCAAATATTAAAAACTGATCTACATTATATTCTTTAGAGTATTCATCTATAGATTCTGTATAAGCTAAGGGATAAAGAGAAGTAAATATTACACTTCCAATAATTATTAAGACTACTATTGATAATAGTCCAAAGAATAACTTCTTTATATTTTTTCTAAATTTAAACATAGGACAAACTCCTCCATACTCCTATAAATCTTTTAGCAATCTTTCTACATTTTCTTTTAAGTTTAGTATATCTTTTCTATTATCTATAACTTTACTAGATAGATTTATTTTTTCTTCCATAGACATTTGGGTCTGAATTCTTTCTTTTGCTTCATCTCTAGTAAAATTATCTCTTTTTATTAATCTTTTAATCTGTCTATCTTCATCTGTATATACTAGCCATATTTCATCAAATCCAATACTGTATTTTTTAATTTCATCTATTTCTTCAAAAAGTAATGGTATATCTAGAAATAATATATTCTTATCACAATATTTCTTTATATACTCTTTCATAGATTTATAAATGTAAGGGTGGGTTATATTATTTAGAATTTTAAGTGAATCACTATCTGAAAACACAATGTTACCTAATTCTTCTCGATTTATAGTTTTATCCTTATTTATTATAGAATCTCCAAAGAAATTTATTATATCTTTATATGCTGGTTTATTAATTTCTATGATTTCCCTGGCAATTATATCTGCATCTATAATTTTGTATCCTTTATCTTTTAATATATTTGATACTGTAGATTTACCAGAGGCTATGCCTCCGGTTAATCCAATTATTTTACAATTATTCTGTATCATACCAACTATCTCCCTCTTGTATATCAGCTTTTAGAGGTATATCTAAATTAACTGCATTTTCCATAATATCTTTAAGCATTTCTTTCACTTCATCTACTTCATCCTTATGAGTTTCAATTATTAATTCATCATGTACTTGTAATATTAGTCTAGATTTTAACTTTCTTTTTTGAAGCTCATTATATACTCTAACCATAGATACTTTGATTATATCTGCGGCACTACCCTGAATAGGTGTATTCATTGCAATTCTTTTGCCGAAGGATCTTACATTAAAGTTTTTAGCTTTGAGTTCAGGTATATATCTTCTCCTATGAAAGAGTGTTTCTACATAACCTTTTGTTTTTCCTTCTTCTACTATATCATCCATGAACTTTTTTATATCTTTGTAATTGTGCAGATATTTATCTATATATTCTTTAGCTTCTTTCCTAGGTATATCTAAATCTCTTGATAAACCATAATCTGAAATACCATATACTATACCAAAGTTTACTGCCTTAGCATTATCTCTTAATCTAGGGTCTACTTCATCCATAGGTACATGGAATACTTCTGAGGCAGTTTTTTGATGTATATCCTGATCACTTCTAAAAGCTTCAATCATCTTTTTATCACCAGATATATGGGCTAATACTCTTAATTCTATCTGAGAATAGTCTGCATCTATTAATGTATAATCTTCTCCATCTACAACAAAAGCTTTTCTAATCTTTCTTCCGTCTTCAGTTCTAATAGGTATGTTTTGAAGATTAGGTGAAGTACTAGATATCCGACCAGTAGTAGTTATTGTTTGATTAAAGCTAGAATGTATTCTTCCTGTATCTTTATTTATTAATTTAATAAATCCGTCTATATAGGTAGATTTCAATTTTACTATTTGCCTGTATCTAAGTATTTTTTTAATAATTGGATGTTTGTCTTCTAATGCTTCTAAAACTTCTACATTAGTTGAATAACCAGTTTTTGTTCTCTTTATCACTGGTAATTCTAATTCTTCGAACAATACTTCTCCTACTTGTTTTGGAGAATTAACATTAAATTCTACACCTGCTAATTCATATATTTCACTTACTAATTCATTAATCTCCTCATCATATTCTCTACTTAATTTATCTAGCTCTTCCCTATCTATTTTAAAACCTAAATATCCCATACTAGCCATTACTTCTATTAAAGGAAGTTCCACATTATAATATAAGTCTTCCATATTCAATTCTTTAATTTGTTCTATCATTATAGGTTCTAGTTCATATACGGTATCTAATAAAAATGCTAGATAATGAGCTCTTTCTTCTTCAGTTAAATCTATAAAACTTTTTTTCTTTTTTCCTTTACCTAATAATGATTCTTCATCTACACCATAATAATCTAGGTATTCATGACTTAAATTATTAATAGAATAATCATTTTGTCCTGGCTTTATTAAATACTGTCCTATCATAGAATCATAAGTATAATTAGTAATAGATATTCCCATTCTAAATAATATTATGATATCATCTCTTAATTGATGACCTATTTTCTCAATAGATGAATCTTCAAATATTGATTTAAATACCTTTATAAAACTGTCCTTGTATTTTTTCATATCTATATAATATATTAAGCTGTCTTCTACTTTTAATCCAAGAGAAATAATATTGTTTTCTATATAATTGTCTTGATCAATTAAGAATTTGAAAGCAAATTTCTCTTTTTCTTTAATTTTAGATACTATATCCTCAAAATCACCTTCATTTTTAATTTCATACTTAAATTCCTTTTCTATTTCTTCCACTTCATCAATATATTCTTCAGGAATCTTATCTAATAAGGATTTAAATTCATACTTCTGATACAAAGGAGCTAATTTATCCCAGTCAGGAGTTTTAATTTTCAAATCTTCTATATCTACATCTAAAGGTACATTTATAATTATTTCTCCTAATTTCCGGCTCATATAAGCAATATTTTCATTTTCTATTAGATTTTCCTTTAGTTTTTTACCTGGTACATCATCTAAATTCCCATATACATTTTCCATAGTATCAAATTGTTTTAATAATTTTAATCCGGTCTTTTCTCCAATTCCTGGAACTCCTGGTATATTATCTGATGAATCACCCATTAGTCCTTTTAAATCTATAAATTGTTTAGGCTCTATTTCATATTCTTCTACTATTTTTTCCCGATCAAATATATCCATTTCTGAAATACCTTTTCTAGTTAATAAGATTTTAGCATTATCTGTTGCTAATTGTAAATAGTCTTTATCACCAGTTACTAATATTACCTCTAGACCTTCCTCTTCACCTGTCTTAGCTAATGTTCCTGCTATATCATCTGCTTCATATTCTTGTAATTCTAGTGTTTTTATATTCATAGCTTTTAATACATCTCTAATAATAGGAAATTGTTGAGCTAATTCACTTGGTGCTGAATCTCTAGTTCCTTTATAGTCTTTGTATTCCTTATGTCTAAAGGTAGGACCCTTCTTATCAAAAGCTACACATAGATATTCTGGTGTATATTCTTCTTGAATCCGATATAACATAGTTAAAAATCCATACACTCCATTAGTATAGACTCCTTCTTTCGTTGATAAAAGAGGTAATGCATAAAATGCTCTATGAAGTAATGAGCTACCGTCTATTATCATTAGTTTTTCTTTGTCCATTAATAAATCACTCCTATTAGAAACTTTCTATAGATAAGTATACATGGAAATATCAATATAGTAAACAAAGTCACTTAAAATTTTTTATTGATTAATTGTTATTTCCATGTTATCATATTATTTATCAACTAAGCCGGAGTGGTGGAACTGGCAGACGCGTTGGACTCAAAATCCAATGGTACCTAGTACCGTGTGGGTTCGATTCCCACCTTCGGCACCATAATAAAAAATCCCAGTAATTTAAATCATTAGAATTATAGATTTAGATTACTGGGATTTTATTTAAAAATGTTATTAATCTTAATAATGATATACCAGTTATCTGAACGCTCCTTATCATCTGTTTATATTATTATTCTAATCTTTTTTATCCTATTTCTGTTAATACTCTCTATAATAAATTTAATATTTTCATATTCTATCACTTCTCCTATTTCAGGAATTTTATCTATGAGTCCAATTACAAATCCTGCTATAGTATCAAAGTCCTCTGATTCTATATGGGTTCCTATCAATTTATTAATCTCATCTATCCTAACATTTCCATTTACTATATATTCATCTTTTTCAACTACCTCTATATCATCGATTTCTTTATCATATTCATCTTCTATATCCCCTACTATTTTTTCTATTAAATCCTCCATAGTTACTATACCTTCAGTTCCGCCATATTCGTCTATAACAATTACCATATGAATCCTGTTTGTCCTCATCTCTTTGAATAAATCTTTTGTGGACTTAAATTCATAGGTAAAATGGGGCATACGAATGTACTTTCTTAGATTAAACTCACCTTCTTTTTTCCCTTGTAAAAATAGTAAATCCTTTAAATATAAAATACCAATTATATTATCCATTGTATCTTCATAAACCGGTATTCGAGAATATTGTTCCTTACTAATTATATGAATAATTTCTTCATAGGGAAGTTCAACATCTATTGCTGTCATCTCGGTACGTGTAATCATAAGATCATTTATTTGAGAATCTTTGAAATCAAATACATTATATATCATATCTTTTTCTTCACCTTCTAAAACACCCTCTTTATAACTTACACCAACTATAGTTTTTAATTCTTCTTGTGTGATAAAAGGTTGACTTGCATGAATATCTCCCCCTAATATTTTGATCATAAAATTAGTTATTTTAGATAAAATAAAATTAACAGGAGTTAAAATGACCATAACAAATTGAACAAAACTAGATAATTTTAGAGAAACTTCTTCTGAGTTCTGCGCTGCTAAAGATTTTGGAGTTATTTCACCAAATATAAGTATTAATAAGGTCATTATTCCAGTTGCTATACCTACCCCAGTATTACCAAATATTTCAATAGCCAAAGATGTCATCAATGATGATGCACCAACATTTACTACATTATTCCCTATAAGTATAGCACCTAATAACTTGTTTGGATCACTTAATAACTTATTAACTCTATCTGCACCTTTTTCCTTATTTTCAACCATTTGCTTAACACGAATTTTACTTAATGACATTAAAGCTGTTTCAGATGCTGAAAACAAAGCGGACAAGGCTAAACATATAATTAATGTAACAATTTTCCACAAACTATCCGAATCCAAGAACTGTCACTCTCCTTAAAGTTTAATTTAGCTTTAATTACACTTTACATCAATAATTATTCAATGTATCTTTATGATTTCCATATTCATATTGAAATAGACTATAGATTGACAACATTATTTTAGACAAAAATCCTACTTAAGATAGATTTTCTTTAATACTAGGATGCTTTAAATAACTTCTTAATAAAAAAATGAGTAATTCATCCCACCACTTTAGAAGTGGGGGAATTCTTACTCAAATAGGCAAGGGGAGTTCATGTATAAAAATAATATAATATTTTAGGAATTAGACCTTGATCCCTTATCTTAAAACTTATAAATAACTCAATTTGTTACTTCATCAACAGCCTCAGTTCCTAAAATAACCACTATACTTCTCAACTTCTATTTATTTAATCTTAGTATTTACTGCCTCACATATTAATTTTAAGTCTTCTTTTGTTGTAAAGGTAGATTAATGGCTAAAGCTGCTAAAAAAATATTTCTTCTATTTTAGATCTTATACCACTTGTGCCATTTATATAATCGGCTAATCGAGCAATTATAATTCCTCTTACCAGTCTATTAGGTAACTTTTTCCTAGAGGTACACCATAGGCAAATAATCTAGATCTAAACTCTTTAAGCTCTTCATCCTTTAGTACCTTTTTGACAGCCTATATCTCTTCTAAAGGCACAAGCTCAATCCAATTGAATCTTAAGGCTAGCCAAATAAGCAGAACCGTTAATCCCTCAGATATAGGAAAAACCAGCCAAATTCCATTTGGGCCAAAGAGATTTGGTAAAATCCAAAGCAAGGGAATAAATAAAATAAGGCTACGACTTAAGACAATCGATGTTGCAATACGGGTTTTTCCAATAGATTGATAAAATTCCACAAAGACTATGTTAATTCCTAAAAACATATAACCTGCAAAAAAATAGACAATCCCGATCTTCGTATAATCAATAATTTCAGGAATATTCATTCCAAAAATATTAATAATCATTCCTTTTGCCAAAACTCCAAACATAAATGCTACTACTCCAGCACTAAATGCTGTTATGATTGCAATCCGAATGAACTTTTTTAACCGTTGATGGAGTTGTGCACCATAATGGTAACTTGTAATAGGTTGCAAGGCCGCTCCTATCCCAGTAAACATCATAAGAAAAACTGTATATATATTGTTGACAACAGCATAAGCTACAACTCCCTTTTCCCCAACAAAATAACTAAACGTTATGTTAAAGGCAATCACCATCACTGCAACTGATCCTTGAACAACAAAACTAGGAAAGCCAATTGAGAAAATATGCCTAAGGAGGGAAAAGTCAATTTTTGATCGGACAAATTCCATTTGGTTTATCTTGGTTAAAAAATGTGTGAGTAAAACTAATAGTCCCATGAAAGTCCCTATTACCGTTGCATAAGCAGCCCCTTTTACCCCCCATTTAAAGATAAAGATAAAGAGATAATCTAAAATAATATTCACAAGAGCTGTTACAATTAATCCCGCCATGGCAAGCGTTGGATTTCCATCATTTCGAATAAAGATGCTTAAAATATTTTGAAGAACAAATACAAGTCCAAACAAAAGAATAATGTGGAGATAATTTTCCACATATGAAATAATTGAGTCATTTGCTCCAAATAAATAAGCAAGTGGTTGCTCAAATAATAGACAGAATATAATAAACAATCCTGTTGTCATAATGGCAAGAATAATAGAATGTGTAAATATTTCTTTCCCACGATGTCGATTGTTTTTACCATGTGCAATAGAATACAAGGTGGCACCCCCCATGCCTATCCATAAAGAAACAGAAGTAATTAGTGAGTAAATCGGCACTGCAATATTAACTCCTGCTAGTCCTTGTTCTCCAACACCATGACTGACGAATAATCCATCTATTAAAACGTTGATAGCCATCAACATATTTCCAAATAAGGATGGGATTAGATACTTTACAAATAATTTTCCTGGCTCCATTGTTTCCATCATTGAATGATTGTTTTCCATAAAAAATACCTCCTAAAGTTTAAATTCTTTAAAGTTTATCTTATTTTTAAAGCCTTTTTTCCCTTTCTATGCTATAATGATAAAGTATACGGTTACCATATAGTCAAGAAATAAGAGGTGAACAATTGAGATCTACAAAAAAACTTTTTACAACAGGAGAATTTGCATATTTGTGTGGTGTAAAAAAACAAACTCTTTTTCATTATGATGATATTGATCTTTTAAAACCAGAGTATAGAAATGAATATGGGTATCGTTATTATTCTGTTCAACAAGCAGAGATCTTTAGCGTGATTGAAATGCTAAAAGAAATTGGGATGTCTTTAGCAGAAATTAAAGACTTTTTACATTTCCAAACTCCAGAGCAAACCATCGCATTATTAACAGAAAAAGAAATGATGATAAAAAAGAAAATCATGAAAATGCAAGGTACACAACAAATGATACAAAACAAAAAAAAGCATATTAAAGATGCATTACGGTTGAATTTTGATTGCTTTACAATAGAAGAGATGGAAACAGAATACTATGTATTAAGTGAAAATATTTTAAACTGCTCCAATAAAGAATTTACGAGGTCAATTATGTCCTTTATTAAATATACAAAACAAGAAAGATTTGATACTACCTATCCTATCGGAGGTTTGATTCGTCAAAAACAGATAGAGGCAGGAGATTATTTAAATTATTCCTATTCTTATATGCGTATTAATCAATTTGATTTAGCAAAACCTTTTATTAAAAAAGCGGGGAAATATGTAGTTGGATATCATAAAGGGAGTTATATGACCATTCAGGAAACCTATGAAAAAATGAAAACTTATTTGGCTAAGGAAGGGTATCGTATTTGTGGGGATAGTTTTGAGGAATATATAATCGATGGCACAAGTGTAAGTAGAGAAAATGATTACGTAACAAAAATAATGATACTGGTAGAAAAAAAGACAACTATTTAAGTTGTCTATCTCTAGATCTTTAGTTAGGTCTTTAAAATTTAATCACTCTGCATAGGGTACTAATGCCGCCCAGGTTGGATTCCCACCTTCAACATTCAACAACAGACTTAAGAAAATTTTCTTAAGTCTGTTGCTGATTATAAAAATATAATTTATATTATTAATTTTAATTAATTATTTAATTCTTAATTTATTTTAAAATTTTCGATTCTAAGCCTTCCTCTTCTAGGAAATAACGGAAATATTTTAAATTTTCTGCTTCATAACGTTTTTTATATTCTTTAATTTCTTCTTCTGGATGAAGTTTTGGATCTAATCTTAGATGTTCTACTGGGATTGGTCGGGCACGTGTAATTTTTACATCGATGACAACTACTCTCCCTGCTTTTTCATCAGCAATTGCTTGTTTAAAAACATCTTTTAATTGACTAATTTCAGTGACCGTATATCCTACTGCACCCTGTGCCTCAGCAATCTTAGCATAGTCTACATCTTTAAATTCTACTCCAAAATGATTATGATTAGACTCTTCTTGTGCATTTTTAATAAAACCATATTCCCTATTAGCAAAGACTACCTGTATCATGGGTAATTTATATCGAACAGCAGTTACAATATCAGGATATACCATGGAAAATCCTCCATCACCAGCTAAACTCCACACCTGACGATTTGGATATTCTAATTTTGCACTAATTGCACCAGGTAAGGAATTACCCATTGTTGCAAATAGTGCAGATGTACGCCACATATTATTTGGTGTGAGTTTTAAATGTCTAATAGATGTTTGTGTAGTATTGCCTACATCTACTGAATAAATTGCATCTTTATCTGCAACATTGTTAATTTCATTATATACTTGGAATAATTGTAAAGGTCCTTCTGTTTTATTTTCTAATTTATTTACATACTCTGACCAATTTTTAATATTTTTAATATTAGCTCTATACCAAGCTGAATCATTTACTTCATCTACCTTTTCTGTAATCGAAGGAATAGCATCGCCAGCATCTCCTAAAATAGCTACATCTGTTTTATGTCTTTTACCTAATTTTTGTGGATCAATATCAATTTGAATAAATTTATCTATATTTCTAAATGTACCTTCTACTTCAGCAAATGGGAAGTTGCTTCCAGCAAATAGTACAAGGTCAGCTTCTAATAAAGCATCATTTGCAGGTTTTCTTGCTACACGATGAGCAGAACCTAAGAAAGCTTCATAATCCGTATCAAAATTATCATAATTTATTCCACTAACTGCAATTGGAGCTTGGATTTTCTCAGATAATTTTACAATATCATCTCCACTGCCACGTGTTCCTATACCTGCATAAATTACTGGTCTTTTTGCATTATTTAATAATTCTACTGCATCATCAATATCTTTTTCATTTAAACCAGGACTTATAAATGATCGATGAGCATTAACACTAGAATACCATTTATCATTATCTATCTCTTCCCATCCAAAACTTACAGGAACTTCAATTACTGCTACTCCTTTACGAGCATATGCTGTACGAATACCTTCATCTATAAGTTTTGGTAATTGCTCTGGATATGCTACTAGTCTATTGTAAACAGCTACATCACTATAAATTGGATTTTGATTTAATTCTTGAAATGCATCCATATTTAATTCATTAAGTGGACGAGTTCCAACAATTGCTAATAAGGGAATATTATCTTCTCTTGCATCATATAATCCATTCATTAAATGAGTAGCTCCTGGACCACCTGAACCTAAAGCTACAGCCATATTTCCAGAAAATTTATATTGCATAGATGCTGCAAGTGCTCCAACTTCTTCATGTTTTACTTGTATAAAATCTATTTTATTTTGTTCTGTATATAAAGCGTCCATCCAAGTATTTAAAGATCCGGCAGGTATACCATAAATACGTTTAATACCCCAATCTTCCATTACTTTTAATGAAGCAACAGCTGCTTCTATTTTTTGAGACATTATAAAATCCTCCTTTTAATTTATAAAGTTAAGTTCAGTTATACTTATACCCTTTAAGTATATTTTAAACAATAGATAATTATAATTATAGGTAATTAGCATATTTAAACTATTCTATGCTAGTATTTATATAAGTTTTAAAAAATTTAATTAACATAAAAAATAAAGTTCGGATAAAGTGCTAGTTCATCTATAGTATCTCCTAATAATTTATTTATATTAATAAAAAGGGACTGGATTTTTAGGTTCACATCGATCCAGCCCCTTTTACTCTTTACTACCTATTAACACTTTATTGATTATAATTAAAATGTTCATCTAACATTTCTAATCTTTTTTCAAACCAAGAAATAATTTGAGATGTACTTGTTTCATCTAATGATGGTCTCTCGTCTTCTTCCCATCTTTCTCTTTCTGCTTCCCAAATTTCTTTTGGTATTTGCTTTGTTATATCTCCAGTTAATTTATATAGCCCAAAGCTACTAAGTATGTCTTCATCTCTTAATTGAGCATATCTTTCCTCTACATCTTCTGTAAAAGCATGATATATTTTGTACCATGGTTTTTGGGTCTCCTTTTCTGTTTCATAATCTATTAATAATTTTGTTGCACTATCTTCCCTTATCCCATCTTCGTTCCAGTCCATTCCAAATGTAGTATCTTTATCCCATGGAAGTATATACCACTTTTCTAAATCATAAGTTACCATCTCTGCATCTTGTGCTACTGCATCATAATCATAGATTGCTTCCAAGAATAATAACATATCAATCATATTAGTTTTATCTAAATATTTATCAAAGTTTTTTTCAAAATCATCTTGAGAGCCATTAATAAATTCTCCTAATTCATCTATTGCTTCTTTTTGTTCATCAGTAAAATCTTCGTTCTCAGGATAATATCCATCAATCCATTTACCGATTCCTTCAGCTGAAAATTTCTCCCATGTCTTTTCTTTTGTTTCACCACCACGAGCATCAAATTCCATATAGACATGTTTAGGGTTATCTTTATCAATATTAAAATTTGATGGTTCATGTCCTAAAAGTAATATTGAAATACCATAATGTTCATCATTTACTTTTACATGAATTGGATGTGATTTTGGGAAACCTTGAGCTCCTGTTTGGATTCCTTCTGGCATACTATCTTTTCCAATCCAAGCATTATCTACTTCATATTGTGGAAATGTATCTCTACTTTGAACCATTGATTCCCATAGTCTAAATGATACTGCATTTCTTAGCATCGATGGGTCTACCCATTCAGCTTTAGTAATCCATTTTTTTGCTGGTGCTGAATCGCCTATCTTTATTTGTAGTCTTTCAGATCTATCCTCATCATCATAAAATTTCAATGTCCAATTTTTCTTTGGCCATTTCGCCGTAGATGAACCCTGTACCTTTATTTCTCCATAAGTATTTAATGTTGACCCACCTGCAGTAAATGTTAAGATTACTGGTAAATTTCCATCATCTTTAGATTCTGGTAAATCTTCACCTAATGTATCTATCTTTACTTCTGTTAATCCATTTGGTTCTGGAAATATAACTACATCATCTTGAATGATAATACCACTATTCAGCCCATCATCTACATCTACTACATCTTGTACATCCTTATTCTCTTTAACATCGCCACTATCTTGAGTATCTGCATTACATCCCGTTATGAATAATGATAAAATGGTTATTATGTATACTAAATATCTCTTCAATACTAACTCCCTCCTATATTTATTCTATTATATATATTATCATAAAATTGATATTTTTTAAACTATATCCTTCTTATTGATATATTCAACTGTATTTATAAAAAATTAAGTATGAACTTCTTTTTTCTATTTCTTTAAAAGTATTTTTGAAAAGGATATAAATACACCTTTTTGCTAATAAATATTCAGAAAAAAATGTAGTGGATTAATCCACTACATTTTCCGATATTATTAAATAAATTATACTTCTTTAAAATATAATACTTTATTTTATTTTTCTTCTTAAAGCAAACCCTATTCCTAATGATATTACTCCTAAAATATATAGAGCTATAAACATATTAGTATTTGTTCCTGTCTTTGGTAATGTTGGGTCCGTTGGGTCCGTTGGGTCTGTTGGGTCTGTTGGGTCCGTTGGATCTGTTGGATCCGTTGGGTCCGTTGGATCTGTTGGGTCATTCGACTCTAATTTATCAATAATACTTTCAAAATCTATAGTTACTTCTTCACCTTCTAATTCTAATATAATACTTGCATTTAAAATACCCTCTTCTTCTTCAGTTGATGGTTTTATATTAAAGTTTTCTATCGTAATTTTAATATTCTCATCAGCTAACGAATCCTTAATTTTATCAAATAGATCTTGCTCAGTAGTCTCATTATTTACTTTAAGTTCTTCTGAAAGACTCATTATAGTTTCCTTTGCTTTTTCAAGTACTTCTTCTGGATCTACTGGCTCTTCTGGCTCTTCTGGTTCCTCTGGATCTTCTGGCTCTTCTGGTTCTTCTGGTTCCTCCGGCTCTTCTGGTTCCTCCGGCTCTTCTGGTTCTTCTGGATCTACTGGTTCTTCAGCTTCTTTCACCTTTACTATTAAACTTATTCTTTCCATATTTTCTACAGTATTTTCACATGAAGTACCTGAACCACACACTATTTTATCCTCTTGTACGGATTCAAATTTACCTCGGTATATTAAGTATCCATCTTCTTCTTTTATCATTTCCCAAGATTCAATATCATGTATATGTTTTTCATCTTCAATTGTATCTTCAAATATTGCTGCCCTTACTTTAACTTCTTCGTCTAATATCCTACCTATTTCTTCCTCTGTTAAATTTTCTTCTATTTCTACTATCTTATCTATAAATATCTTAAATTCTCCACTTTCAAAGCCCGTATTTTTTCTAAATGAATTAGGGCAGAATAACTCTACAGATTCTGGGAAGGTAACACTTTCTAAACTATTCACACCGAAAGCTTTTGGTCCTACAATCTTTAAACCTTCTGGAAATTTAACATCCTTAATACCATTATATACAAAAGCTCCTAAATCAATATATTTTACTGTTTCTGGTATATCTAGTTTTTGTATTTTATTATTTTCAAAGGATTGTTGTCCTATCTTTTTGATTCCTGGTAAAATTTCTAATTCAGAAATATTACTACTATAGAAAGCTCTATGTCCTATATCTCTAATACTAGATGGTATAGTTAATTCTGCTAGATTATTTTTAGCAAATGAAAGTTCACCAATAACTTCTAAATTATTATTTAAAACTAATTCCTCCATCTGATTTCCTAAAAATGCTCCATCTTCTATTGTCTTAGTCTTTTCAGGGACTTCTAAGCTTTTTATTAGATTTCCACTAAATGCTGTCTTTTCAATCTTTTCTATTGTATCTGGAAGCTTTAATGATTTTATTTTATCTTTGTCTTCAACTTCTCTTTCTTGTCTAAATGCACTTCTTCCTATAATAGTAAATGATTTTCCATCTTTATTCTTTTCTGGAATAATTAAATCTTTATTATTTTTAAATTTTTTCTCTCCAGTCTCTGAAAAACCTGTAATCTTAGTATTATCATACTCAAAATCTTCTAACTTCCACTTTCCTTCTGGTTCTTCTCCATCGTCTCCAGCATATTTTATATCTATATCTGGATTCTTGTCAAATGCTGATTTGTGTAAATATGTTACACTTTTAGGTATTATTACTTCTCTTAAATTATTTCTTTTAAATGCTCTAGCTCTTATAGTTTCTATTCCTTCTTCTAATGTTAGGCTACTTAAATTTCCACCTGTAAAAGCATCTTTATCCAGTTCTTTTACATTACCTGGTATAGTTAAACTCGTTGCAGCTATATTCCAAAAAGCTCTCGATCCTATTTTTTCTAATGTACTAGGTATACTAAGGCTAGATAATAAATTATTTTCACTAAATGTAGATCCACCAATCTCTGTTACACCTTCTGGTATTACTAATTCTTCTATTTTAGCAAATGAAAATGCTCCATCTGGTATTACTTTTAAATTGTTTGATAATTTTAATGTTTTTAGTTCTTGATTTGCTGCAAATACTCCATTGCCTAATTCTTCTATACTATCTGGTAGTTCTAGATTTACTATATTGTTATTTCTAAATGCCATTTCACCAATAGTTTTTATTGTATCTGGTAATTTTAATGACTGTATTCCATCCTTGGCTCCAAAATCATCTACATTAAATGCTTTATCACCTATACTATCTACTATTTGTCCATCTATAGTCTTTTCTGGAATTACTAAATCTTTATATTCTTGGAATTTTTTCTGTCCTAGCTGTGAGAATCCTGTTAGAGTTGTTCCATCAAATGTAAAATGTTTAGGATTCCAATCTTCTTCTATAGATTCTTCTAATACATTAACTACAACTTCCATCTTTTTTAAGTTACTGTTAGCTGCATCATATTCTGGGCCGGGATCTGTGAAATCCTTAAAGTGCCCTATATATTTTTTATAATTACTATCTATATCTTCTGCTTCTTCCCAATTTATTCCTACTTCTGATGAAAAATGTGTAGCTTTTAAATCAATTTCATCAACATCCTTAACAGGTTCTTTTAAATTAAGCTTAAAAGCTCTGTCTCCGTCAAAGCCTGGATTATCTACAAAGGTATGATTTGCCATTTCTTTTAAACTATTAGGTATATCTATACCATCCTCTATTAAATTATCTCCAAAGGCTTGTGAGCCAATTCTTGATACTCCATTTCCTAAATCTAATTTTGAAATTTTATTATGCTGAAATGCTCCATCATCAATATTTTTTACAGAGTCTGGAATTATTACCTCTGTTAATTCATTTCCATTAAAGGTAAGTCTTCCTATATACTCAACACCTTCTTGTATATCAATTTTTTTTAATTTTCTACCATTCCAAAATACTTGATTACCTATTTCCTTAACTGAACCAGGAATAGTAAGCTCTTCTATTGGCTGTTTGGTAAATGCAACATTTCCTATTTTTTCTAGTCCATCATTAAATTCTACCTTTTTTATGTTATTTCCTAGAAAGGAACCTTCTCCAATAATCCTTAAACTATTTGGAAATTTAACTGATGTTAAATCTTTTTTTGTAAAGGCTTGTTTTCCTATCTCCACAACAGCTTGTCCATTAATTTCATCTGGAATTACTAAATCCTTTTCATTCCCATTATAGCCGGTAATAACCCCATCCTTAAATTCAAAATCAGATTCTGATTCTGCTTTTACTGTGTCTGCAAATCCTGGTACTGATAATATCATTGAAAAGATCATCGTAAATATGATAAAAGATGATATTATTCTTTGTATACTTTTCTTACTCTTATTCTTTTTCCATCCCACTTAAATCTTCCTCCTTCATAATCTTTATACATACATAATATAGACTCTTCTAACCCTCCTTTTCTTAAACATCTTATTGTTACATGTTTCACAATAAATTATATAATATTAAACTTAATTATATCTGTCAGACTATAAAATTGTTGATTAAGCACTTTTTATGTAAAATATTTTTAATGTTCATTACAAGAACATCATAGCACAGATGTATTATATAGTTAAATTGTAATTGTCTATTCATGGAAATTTAGTATAAGTGAAATTAATAACTTATGATATTATACAAATTTAAAAATAAATAATCACAAGTTTACTAAAGCAAATTAGTCCCTAAATAATATTAATTGTAATTAATATTATTTAGGGACTAATTGAAATATATATTTTTAATATTTATAATTCTAATAATTCATCTATACTATTTATATCAAATCCTATTACTATTTCTCCATCAATATCCAATACAGGTACTCCCTGTTGATCAGATTTATCTACCATTTCTAATGCCTTTTCTCGATCATCTGACACATTATATTCCGTATATACTACACCTTGAGAATCTAGGTAATCAGTTACCTGTTTAGATCGTGAGCATAAAGGTGATGTATAGACTATAATATTTTGCATTTAGACCCCTCCTAAATTTGTTTTTAATTCTTGTTAGTTCTATACCCTATTTAAATACATTTAATTCTTTAAGTATTCTCTTATTCCTTTTACTAATTCATCTACTGTGGAATATATACCGCCTTGCCTTTGTTTTATAAGTCCTGTAACAAATAGGTTTCTATACATAAATTGATTTTCCGTTCCATCTTTTATTAAGGCCTCTATCTTTTGTTCATTATCCCTTCCCTCTTGTCTTACATCTGAATATAGTGCAAATATAGGTTTGTCCATCATATAGAATGCTCCTATTTCGGCTGCTACTCCACTGTCTATTTCTACTCCATCTATTACTACTATTAGAAAATCACTTTCTTCTAATCTATCCATGTCAGCTTTTGCAATAGTCACTGCATCTGCATAAGCAGATTTATCATTAATAGCATCATTTTCTTGTGGTACATATAAATCTATATCCTTTACATTATCTCTTACTTCTGATGCTATATATGAATTTAATAATCTATCTCCAATTCCAAATAACCCATTCGCTAAATATGCTTTCATTTACCTTCCTCCCGTATAAGAATTATACCCCCTATTATATAGGATAATAAACTCTAATTCTACTATCTATATTTTTCTAATCCCCTTAGTTCTACTTTATTTAATTTAACAGTAGTACTTCCTTTAATATTACTTGTCTGTCTATGACCATAGGTCCAGTACTCTTCTTCAAACTCATAATATTCTTTATCTAAAATATCTTCTAATTCACCTGGAAAATATACTCTTACCTTAAAATTATTTGAGTCTATACCACTATCTTATTCTATATATTAAAAATAGGACAAGGAAAAACGACCCTTGTCCCATTAATTCATTTTGCTAAATACTCTTTATTATTCATCTAATAAATGCTTTGCTGCAATACCTGGTTCTGTCATTGCAAATGGATCTAATATTTCATTTAATTCTTCTTCTGTTAATAATCCTTCTTTTAATGTTAGTTCTCTTACTGATTCTCCTGTTTTTATAGCCTTATCTGCTACTTTTGCAGCTGCTTTATATCCTACATGAGGAACTATAGCTGTTATAGGACCTACACTTCCATCTACTAACTCTTTACATCTTTTAATATTAGCTTCTACTCCAGCTAGTAGATTTTCTCTAAATGTATTTACACCATTTCCTAATGTTTCTATTGATTCATATAAATTATATAGTAGTACTGGCTCAAATACATTTAATTGTAATTGACCAGCTTCTGCTGCCATAGTTATAGTCGTATCATTTCCTATAACATTAAATGATACCTGACTCATAACTTCTGCAATTACTGGATTAACTTTTCCTGGCATAATAGAGGATCCTGCTTGTTTTGCTGGTAAACTTAGTTCACCAAATCCACATCTAGGACCTGAAGCCATTAATCTCATATCATTACCCATTTTTGAAAGATTTACTGCAGATGTTTTAAGTGCTGATGATAAAGCTACAAATACATCTAAATTATTTGTACCATCTACTAAGTCTTCTGTTTGTACTAAATCTAAATTATTTACTTTATTCAGATTAGGTACTATTACTTTTAAGTATTCTGTATCTACATTTATACCTGTTCCTACTGCTGAAGCTCCCATATTCACTATTCTAAGCCCATCTAATGCTGCCTTAATTCTTTCTATATCCCTTTTAATTGCTGAGCTATATCCATGGAATTCCTGACCTAATCTAATAGGTACAGCATCTTGTAAATGAGTTCTACCCATTTTTATAACTGAGTCAAATTCTTTAGCTTTTTCTTTTAATCCTTCATATAACTTTTCTAATTCTTCAAGAGTTTTTCTACCAAGTTTTAAAGCTGCTATCTTACCTGCTGTAGGAAATGAATCATTTGTAGATTGTCCCATATTTACATGGTCATTTGGATGTACTTTATCATATTCTCCTAATTTCCCACCTAATATTTCATTAGCCCTATTAGCTATAACTTCATTAGCATTCATATTACCTGATGTACCTGCTCCACCTTGTATTGGATCTACTATAAATTGATCATGAAACTTTCCTTCTATGATCTCCTCACTAGCTTGTACAATTCCATCTTTTACTTCTTCAGTCATTATTCCTGCTTCAAAATTTGATATAGCACATGCTTTTTTTACTTCGGCAAGACCTATTATTAATTCTTCATGAATCTTTCTACCTGTAATATTAAAATTGTATGCTGCCCTCACTGCATTTACACCATAGTATGCATGAACTGGAACTTGTACTTCACCTATAGAGTCACTTTCAATCCTAAACTCCTGATTATTCACTAAGATTCCCCCTTGTAATTTAATGATTATTAAATCTTATCAAAACCATAATATACCTATAGTCTAAATAAGTCAACCTACTAAATGAAAAGGATATTATTTAATATAATTGTTTGCTAAAGACCTACTTTCATATAAAAATAAGGACAAAATATTATGTATAATATTCTGTCCTTACTTTATTTATATTTTCCATATTTCTGCTACATAATCCTTTATAGTTCTATCAGAACTAAATTTACCTCCATTAGCTATATTTAGCCAACACTTTTTAGCCCAGGCTAATCTATCCTTATATACTTCATTTACTCTATTTTGTGCATCTCTATAAGATTCAAAATCTTTCATTAAATAATATACATCAGCTCTTTCCCAATTTACACCATTTAATAATGAATCATATAATTCTCCAAATATTCCTGTATTATTATCACTAAATGTACCATCAATTAATGTATCTACTACTCTTTTAAGTCCTGGAACATTTTCATAATATTCCCTAGGATTATAACTATTATTTATATTTTCTATATCTTCTACTTTTAATCCAAATATAAAATTATTCTCTTCTCCTGCCTGTTCTACTATTTCTACATTTGCACCATCTAAAGTTCCTAATGTTGGTGCACCATTTAACATAAATTTCATATTACCAGTCCCAGATGCTTCTTTTCCTGCTGTAGATATCTGTTCGGATACATCAGCTGCTGGGAATAGTTTTTCCCCATAAGTTACTCCATAATTTGTGGCAAATACGACTTTAATCTTACTATTTACCTCTTCATCATTATTAATTAAATCTTTAATCTCATTTATATATTTTATTATACCTTTTGCTCTACCATATCCTGGTGCAGCCTTCGCTCCAAATATAAATGTTCTAGGAACAATATCTAGTTGAGGATTATCCTTTAATCTAAAATATAGATCTAATACATGAAATGCATTTAATAATTGTCTTTTATATTCATGTAGTCTTTTAATCTGGATATCATATATAGAATTAGTATTAATCTTTATACCTTCTACCTCTTCTATATACTCTGCTAATTGATTTTTCTTTATTTGTTTAATTTCTAAGAATCTATTTAGTACATCTTCATCATCTTGGAATTTTTCTAACTTCTTTAACATATTTAAATCTATTATCCATTTATCAGTGCCTAGAAGTTCTGTTATAAATTCTGCTAGTTCTGGATTTGATTGATTTAGCCATCTTCTTTGAGTTATACCATTAGTTTTATTATTAAATCTTTCTGGAAAAATTTCATACCAATGTTTTAATTCTCTATCTTTTAATATATTAGAATGAATTCTTGCTACCCCATTAGTGGAGTGAGATCCATAAATAGCTAACCAAGCCATTTTTATATGTCCATCACCTATAATTTCATAATCTCTAACTCTATCTTGGTCTATTCCCTTTTCTCTTAATTCTTCGAGTAAGAAATGATTTATCTTTTCAATTATTCTATAAACATCTGGTAATAGTCTTTCATAAAAACTTATAGGCCATTGCTCTAAAGCTTCTTTTAATATAGTGTGATTTGTATAAGCAAAGGTATTTACACTTATATTCCAAGCTCTATCCCAATCCATATTATGCTCTCCAGTTAATATTCTCATAAGTTCTGGTACTGCTACTGCTGGATGGGTATCATTTAGCTGAATTGCATGTAATTCATGGAAGTTATCTAAAGAATTATATTTTGATAAATGTTTCTTAACTAAATCTTGTAAGGAAGCAGATACGAAAAAATATTGTTGTTTTAATCTTAATAATCTTCCCTCTTCGTTAGAATCATTAGGATATAAGACCCTAGATATAGTTTTTGCAGCAATTTTATTCCACATAGAATTTAGATAATCTTGTCTATCAAATGTTTGGAAATCAAAAGGTTTAATTGCTTCTGCTTGCCATAGTCTAAGAGTATTTATAGTTTCTCCACCATAACCTATTATAGGTGTATCATAAGGTACAGCTAAAATTTCTTCCTCTGCCAATTTTACTTTAACTGCTTCTGATTGTTTCCTCACAGCCCATGGATCACCATATTCTAACCAATTGTCCCCTTCTTCATATTGAAATCCATCTGTAAAAGATTGAACAAATATACCATATTCATATCTAATACCATATCCTGTTAAAGGATAATTTAAAGTAGCTGCCGAATCTAAGAAACAAGCTGCTAACCTACCTAAGCCCCCATTCCCTAGTCCAGGTTCTTTCTCACTATCTTCTATATCTTTGTAATCTATATCTAATTCTGATAATATTTCTTTCACTTCTTCCTTATTATTAAGATTATTAAGATTATTATCTAATGCTCTTCCCATTAGAAATTCTGCTGAGAGATAGTAGGCTTGTTTTTTATCCTTGTATCTTTCTTTTGTTTCCAACCATTTAGGTGTAATATCTTTCATAATAGTTTTAGCTAAAGCCTGATACATCTCCTGATTTGTACAATCATGAATTGATTTTCCATAATTAATCTCTGCATATAATCCCATATCTTCTTTAATACGATTTATATTTTTCATAAACTTACCTCCAATATAACTCTGTTAAACTTCTAATTCTTTTTGCGAGTTCTTCTCTTAGTTTCTTTTTGTCTATTCTCCAGGTCCAATTATCCTCTGTAATCCCAGGAGTATTCATTCTTCCTTTATCACCTAAATTTAGAAAATCTTGTATAGGTGCTATAGCTAATTTTGAAGTTGAAGCCCAAGCTCCTCTTATAATTCCCCAATTAAGTCCTTCATTATAATCTAATTTTAAATACTTAGATACATATTCAAATTCTTCCTTAGACATTGTATCAAACCATGATTTAATAGTGTTGTTGTCATGAGTACCTGTATATACTACAGAATTTCGATTTAAATTATGAGGTAAATAATCACTTTCATCATTAGGATTAAATGAAAATTGTAATACTTTCATATTAGGAAAGCCTACACCTTTGACTAATTCCTTTACTTCTGGAGTATTATAACCTAGGTCTTCTATTATTATATTTAAATCCCCTAATTCTGCTTTTATTTTATTAAATAATTTCATTCCTGGTCCTTTTACCCATTTACCATTAACTGCATCTTTAGAACCATAGTCTAGCTCCCAATATGATTCAAATCCTCTAAAATGATCTATTCTGAGTATATCTACTTGATGAAAACTGTGTTTAATTCTTTTAATCCACCATTTATATTCATCCTTTTCTATAGCCTCCCAATCATATATTGGATTTCCCCATAATTGTCCTAAATCAGAAAAACTATCTGGCGGAACCCCTGCTACGGTAATCGGGTAAAGTTTTTCATCTAAATTAAAAAGTTCTGGATTACTCCATAGATCAGAACTATCTTCTGCTACATATATTGGTAAATCTCCTATTATATTTATTCCTTTATTATTAGTATAATCCTTTAATTTCTTCCATTGTTTAGTGAAGAAGTATTGCGTAAATATCCAAAAATATATTTCATCTTGATTATCTTTTTCAAAACTTAATACTTCCTTTGAGTTAAATATTTTATATTCTCTATCCCAGTCAAGCCAAGATTTATTATCTTGATCGAATTTTATTGCCATAAATAAGCTAAACTCTCTTAGCCAGTCTTTATTCTTAATATAAAATTCTTTTAACTTTTCTTTTAAAACTTTTTTAGAATTATTATAAGCTATTTTTAATAAGGACATTTTGTTTTCATATAAAAGTCCATAATCTATCTTTTCTGAATCTTTTTCTAAAGGATACTTTCTAATATCTTCTTCATTTAAATATCCCTTTTCTATAAATTCATTTAAATCTATAAAATATGGATTTCCAGCAAAGGCTGAAAAACATTGATATGGTGAATCTCCATACCCCGTTACTCCTAAAGGTAAGATCTGCCAATTCTTTTGTTTTGATTTGACTAAAAAGTCTACAAATTCATAGGCTTCCTTTCCAAAATCCCCTATACCATAGGCTCCTGGCAATGAAGATATATGCATCAGGATTCCAGATGAACGATTTTCCATAATTATCACCTACTTAATCTTAATTATCTAACTGATTGAACTTAATATACCAAGAAAAACCATTTTTGTACAGAGTTTTATTTAGACTTGTTATAATTATAAAAGCCTAGAGACTTCTTAGTCCCTAGGCTTTTTCTATAATTTATAAAATGTCTCCTATTTCTTTTTCTACTTCTTCTACTATAGAATTTGATTTTAATATATCTTCACAATTATCTATATCTACATGCATAATCCTATCTTTTTCTACCTTACTAATCTTATTTCTAACTAGATCATATGCCTTTGTACTTCCCTTTCCTAAACCTTTGTTTCCTCTTAAATCAATAGCTTGACAAGCTGCTAATATTTCCATAGCAAGTACTTTTCTTACATTTTCCATTATATCTTTGGCTTTTCTTGCTGCTATAGTTCCCATAGATACATGGTCTTCTTGATTTGCAGAGGAAGGTATAGAATCTACACTAGCTGGATGAGCTAAAACTTTATTTTCGGAAACTAAAGCTGCAGCTGCATATTGGACTATCATATATCCTGAATTTAATCCTCCATCTTCAGTTAGAAATGCTTCCAGACCTTCACTTAAAGCAGGATTTACAAGTCTTTCAAGTCTCCTTTCAGATATATTAGCTAATTCTGATAATCCTATTCCTAGAAAGTCAAAAGGTAAAGCCATAGGCTGACCATGGAAATTTCCACCTGATATTACTTCTTCTTCATCTACAAATATTAAAGGATTATCTGTAGCTGCATTCATCTCTATTTCTATCTTTTCTTTAATATACTCAAAAGAATCTTTAGATGCTCCATGAACTTGTGGAGTACATCTTAGAGAATAAGCATCTTGAACTCTTACTTCTCCCTGCCTAGTGGTCATCTTACTATCTTTAAGTATATTTAATAGATTTTTTGCTGAGTCTATTTGCCCTTTATGATTTCTCACCTTATGAACCTTTTCATCAAAAGCATCAGTAATTCCATTTAAAGCTTCTGTTGTTAAAGACGCTGCTATATCTGCAGTTTTACTTAGATTTATCGCATCATATATAGTATGAGCTCCTACTGAAGTCATGACTTGGGTACCATTTATCAGTGCAAGACCTTCTTTTGAAGTAAGTTCTATTGTAGGAATATCTGCTTCTTCCATAGCTTCTTTAGAAGAAATCCTTTTCTCTTTATAGATAGCTTCTCCTTCACCCATCATGGTAAGTACCATATGTGCAAGAGGTGCTAAATCTCCACTTGCTCCAAGAGATCCTTTTTCAGGTATTATAGGATGTACTCCCTTATTTAACATTTCTATTAATGTATTTAATGTAGAAAGCCTAATACCAGAATTTCCCTTAGCTAATGCATTTATTCTAAGTAACATGATTCCCCTTACAACTTCTTCTTCAAATTCATCACCAATTCCACATGCATGACTAACAATTAAATTTCTCTGAAGGTCCTTAGTATCCTCTTCCTTAATAAGGATATCACTAAATTTCCCAAAACCTGTAGTTATTCCATATACAACTTTATCATCTTCTACAAGTTTATCCACAAATTTTCTTGCTTTATTCACTTTCTCTTTTGCATCTGAAGTAAGATCTACCTTTCTATTTTTTCTTGTAACCTCTATAAATTCTTCTAGTGTTAAATTATTACCATCTATTTTTAAATAACTCATCTTTTCCCTCCATTTAATTAAAATTAATTCTACTTTTGTTTATTATAAAACTATAGCTGCTATAGTTCCAAATATTATTAATGGTATATTATAATGTATAAATGTAGGAACTACAGTATCCCAAATATGATCATGTTGTCCATCTACATTAAGGCCAGATGTAGGTCCTAATGTACTATCTGAAGCAGGAGAACCAGCATCACCAAGTGCACCTGCTGTACCAATTAAAGCTATAATAGCAGCAGTATCAAAGCCTAATTCAGTAGCTAATGGAACAAATATAGTAGCTATTATAGGAATGGTACCAAAGGATGTTCCTATACCCATAGTAATTATAAGACCAATCAATAACATAATAAATGCAGCTATTGCTTTACTACCACCCATGATAGCAGCTGAAGATTCAACTAATGCATCTACTCCACCTGTTTCTCTAATAACTTCACCATATCCTGAAGCTACTAACATAACAAATGCAATAAAGCCCATAATACCGATACCATTGTCCATCATTTCATCCATTTCACTCCATTTAAACGAACCAAATATCATCATAATAGCTAAGCCACCTATAGCACCTAAAGGAAGTGAATCTGTTTTTATTTGAATTACAAAGGCAATAATAGCTCCTATTAATGCTCCTATTTGTTCTTTAGGCATATGTTTTAAAGCATAAACCATAGCTATAATAGCAACTATACCAGCAGCAGTTGATGGTAACAAAGCTTTTATTCTAACTTGAACTATAAATCCTATTATTGATATTATTAATGAAAACATTTGCATTCCAGACATTCTAGTTTTAGTTGTTGTAGAGCCACCAGCATCTTGGGCAAATTCATCTTTTTCTACATCTAATTGAATATCTTCATATTCTCTAGGCTTTCTATATGTTATTAAGACTGCAATCAGTAAACCAACTATCATTCCAACACCTGGTATAAACATAGACTTCCAAATCATACTAGTTTCTACTGCCATACCATTGTCTATCATAGCATCCCTAATAGTGTTATGAAAGATTAATCCAAAACCTGCAGGAACCATTACATAAGGAGCTTTTAATCCAAAAGTTAGAGCCGTAGCCACTGCTCTTCTATCAATTTTCAACCTATTCATAACACTTATTAATGGTGGTATAAGTATAGGTATAAATGCAATATGGACTGGTATTAAGTTTTGAGAAAAGCAAGCTACCCCAGCTATTATAAATATGAATGTAGTTCTTTTATCTTTTATAGTATCAGCAATACCTTTCGCAAGTAAATCTGCAACACCAGTTTTTCCAATAGCAGCCGCTAAAGCACCTAATAAAATGTAAGATAAAGCTGTCTCAGCATTTCCACTCATACCTCCAATTAGGGTATTAATAGTATCTACTATAGACATACCTGATAATACTCCACCTGTTAATGCAGCAATTATTAAAGCAATTAAAACATTCATTTTAATTAAACACAAGATAGACATTACGATTACTGAAATTAAGACTGGATTTGTTAACATATTTCTCCCTCCTATTATAATTGTATTATTTTAATTTCATACTTTTCGTTTTATATAGGGATTATCCCTCCCTATATATTTATCAATAGTTATAGGCTTTAAAGCCTATAACTATTATTTTACTTATTTTACTTTTTCCTCAACTAATCCCCTAACCAATTCATCACTAGCTACAAAAGGTATAGTTATATGATCTGTATCTTTATTATTCTCATTATATTTAATAGAAGTCTCTACTGAATTTTCGTTTCTTGCCCAGGATCTTCTAGCTACTCCTCCCATTACATCCCATGGCATAGCAGTATTTAGTATTTCATCTACCCTTTCACTTCCATCCAGTACCATACCAAATCCACCATTTATAGACTTACCTATACCTACACCTCCACCATTATGTAGAGCTATAAGACTCATACCTCTTGCTGCATTTCCTGCAAAACATTGGGTAGCCATATCTGCCATCATATTACTTCCATCTTTTATATTTGCTGTTTCCCTAAATGGACTATCTGTACCTGAAACATCATGATGATCTCTTCCTAACATTACAGGTCCTATTTCACCATCTCTTACTGCTTTATTAAATTTAAGTGCTATTTCTGTTCTTCCTTCTGCATCTTGATATAGTATTCTAGCTTGTGTACCTACTACAAGAGCGTTTTCTTCTGCATCTCTTATCCAATTATAATTGTCTCTGTCTTGTCCTCTTCTATCTGGGTCGATACAATCCATAGCAATTTTATCAGTCTTTATTAAATCTTCATGTTTACCACTTAAACACACCCATCTAAAAGGTCCATATCCATAATCAAAAAGCATAGGTCCCATTATATCTTCTACATAGGAAGGGAAGATAAATCCTTCTGTATCATCTACACCATTTTTAGATATATCCATTTCTCCTGCATCATATATAGCTTTTAAGAAACTATTACCATAATCAAAGAAGTAAGTTCCTCTATCAACTAATTCTCTTATAAGATTGAAATGATGAATTAAAGATTTATCTACTAATTTTTTAAATCCTTTTTTATCTTCAAATAGCATCTTTGTTCTTTCTTCAAATGTTAAATCTTGAGGACAATATCCACCATCATATACAGCATGACAAGAAGTTTGATCTGATAAAAGTTCTATATGGATATCCTTATCTACAGCATATTCTAGTAAATCTATTATATTACCATGATATGCTAAAGCAGTCGCTTTCTTTTCTTTTACTGCTTTTTCAGCAGCTCTAAATAATTCGCCTAAATCCTCAAAAGACCTATCTACCCATCCTTGCTCAAGTCTTGCATTTATTCTAGATTCATCTACCTCAGCTATAACTCCAACTCCTCCAGCAATTTTAGCAGCATTACCCTGAGCTCCACTCATTCCTCCAAGACCTGAGCTTACAAACATATGACCTGTTAAATCTCCATCTTCTGCTACACCTAATTTCATTCTTGCTGCATTTAAAACAGTATTAAATGTTCCATGAACTATTCCTTGAGGTCCTATATACATCCATCCTCCTGCAGTCATCTGTCCATAATTTGCAACACCCATGGCTTGAGCCTTTGCCCAGTATTCTTGTGTATCATACATACCAACCATTAAAGCATTTGTTATAACTACTCTTGGGCTATTTTTAGATGATCTAAATAATCCTAATGGATGACCTGATTCAAGTACTAAAGTCTGTTCATCTGTCAATTCTTCTAGATATTTCATTGTTAAATTATATTGCATCCAATTTTGAAAAACCTGACCTGTTTCTCCATAAGTTACTAATTCATAAGGATATAATGCTATATCAAAATCTAGATTATTATCTATCATAACTTGAAAAGCTTTTCCTTCTATACACTTTCCTTTATACTCATCTATTGGCTTTCCTTTTATATTCCCTTTAGGTCTAAATCTATAACCATAAATTCTTCCACGAGTAAATAATTCATCTAAAAATTCTGGAGCAATTTCTTCATGAAATTCTTCTGGTATATATCTTAAGGCATTTTTAAGTGCTAATTCTATTTCTCTTCTTGTTAGGGTTAAATCTCTTTTAGGAGCTCTTCTAACATGTCTTTCGAATTCTGGATATTCTGGTAAGTATTTATCTAATTTAATTTCCATAGATTTTTCGATTTCTTTATTATCTATCATATTTATCCTACCTTTCATATATTATTTTACCATTTTTTATAACTATTTCTGTGTGATTTATACCAAAATGATATAGCATATATTCTAAATTTGGTGAATCAAATATTGATATATCAGCAGTTTTACCTTCTATAATTGATCCTTTTTCTTCTTCTAATTCTAATGCTGCAGCTGCATTTATAGTTACTGCTGTTATAACTTCATTTGGAGTCATCTTTAAAAGTAAAGAACCTAAAGACATAATAAACTGTAAGTTTTCAGTAGGACAACTACCTGGATTATAATCTGTAGATAGGGCTACAGGTACTCCTTCTTCTATCATTTTTCTAGCAGGTGCTCCTTCTGATTTTTGTAGATTAAAAGTAGTTCCTGGTAAAAGAACTGCTATAGTCCCACTGTCTGAAAGATCTTTTATTCCTTGATCACTAGCAGCCATTAGATGTTCAGCCGATATACATCCAACTTCTGCAGCAAGTTCAGCTCCACCTAAGGATATTATTTCATCTGCATGAAGTTTAGGAGTTAAACCTAAATCTTTACCAGCTAATAATATTTTTCTAGACTGATCTATTGAAAAAACTCCTTCTTCACAAAATACATCATTAAATTTAGCTAATTTTCTTTCTGCCACTTTAGGAAGCATATCTTCAATTATAATATCTACAAACTCATCTGGTTTATCTTCATAATTCTTAGGTATAGCATGAGCACCCATAAAGGTAGATTCAACATCTACACCATGGTCCTTATTAAGTTTTTTTACAACTTCCATTTGTCTAATTTCTGTATCGAAATCTTCTATACCATAGCCAGACTTTGATTCTACTGTTGTAACACCAAAAGATAGCATTGTATCTAAACTCTTTTTAGCTTTATCATAAAGTTCATCAAAGCTTGCCTCTCTAGTAGCTTCCATAGTTGAATGAATTCCTCCACCAGAAGCAAGTATGTCTAAATAGTCTACCCCTTCAAGTTTTAATTTAAATTCATTTTCCCTACTTCCACCATGAACTAAATGAGTATGAGAATCTATTAAACCAGGAGTTACAAGTTTTCCTTTTCCATCTATTACATTAGTATTATTATCTACTTCTATATGGTCTGGAAGTTCACCTTCTCCTACATAGATAATCTTATCATCTTTAACTGCAACTACTCCATTATTTATAAGGCCTATTTCTTCTTGCTCTTTACCACTCCTAGCTTTGTTTTCACCTTTTAATGTTATTAAGTTATCTATATTTTCAATTACTAATGTAGCTTTCATTTTTTCATCCTTTCTATTCTGCCATTCTTTTTTCTAGTATTTGCCCTTTATCAAATTCTTCAAGTCTTAGATAATAATCTGCAGAATCAATTAATGCATTCATAGGAACTAGTCCTATAATTTCACTTCCTATTACATTAACCCCATATCTTTCAGCCTCTCTTACTACTGTATCAAAAACTCTAAATAAAGGAGTTTTAGTATAATCTGTCATATTTATAGATACTTGAACTATATCTCTTTCAGTTATCTCAATTCCTATAGCTTTACAATAAGTAAAGCCTCCACCTTTCGCCCTTATTGATTTAGCAATCTTATTAGCTATATCAAGATTATTAGTATCAAGATTTATATTATAAGCTACTAATGGCGTCCTTGCTCCTACTGCAGTAACCCCAGCCTTTACATTTAATTCTTTAGGACCATAATCTGGTTTCCATCCTTCTGATATTAATTTTTCTTTCATACCTTCATATTGTCCTCTTCTAACATCTGCTAAGTTTCTTCTTCTATCAGAGGAAGCTGATTTCTCATAAAGATAAACAGATATTCCTAATTCCTCTCCTATTCTCGCTCCAAGTTTCTTTGATAATTCAATACATTCTTCTGTTGTTATTCCTGATATAGGAATTAAAGGTATAACATCTGTTGCTCCCATTCTAGGATGTTCACCTTGATGGGTAGACATATCTATAACCTCTGCCGCTTTCTTTGCAGCATCAAAAGCAGCTTCTATTACTTCTTCAGGTTGACCTATAAATGTAACTACACTTCTATTATGGTCTTTATCCATTGAATAATCTAATAGTTTTACATCTTTTTCCCTTATTTCATCTAAAATTTTTTCCAGGGTTTTTTTATCTCTTCCTACACTAAAATTTGGTACACATTGTACAATACCTGACAATACTATCCCTCCATCTTAAATTCTAAATATTTTTAATAAATAAACTTAAACTAATTATAGTGCAATATTTATGCCAAGTTTTAATTTTTATATAAACTTGTATTTACTAACATTCTTCATAGATCTTATAATATGATAAATGTAAAGTGTGTGAAAATCACACACTTTATATACTTTCCTATATATTTAATGTTTTATTTCAAATCATAGTGTTTTAAAATCAATCACTCCTTGACCCAATCTTCCCTTTTTATATTAAACTTTCTCATCCTATATATTAAACTTTGTCTGGTCAATCCTAGATATTTAGCTGTCTTAGAAACATTCCACATCTTATTATGAAGTTCATTAATAATTAATTCCTTTTCCATACTATCTAATTTTTCCTGGAGAGAGATTTCTTCTGTCATAATATCAAAAGATGTATCACTAGAAACTTCCATTGTATCCATTATATAATCAGGAATATTTATTATCCTCAATCTTTTCTCATTTTCATCAGTTCTAACCATAATATTCTCAATAAAATGTTGTAATTCTCTAATATTTCCAGGCCAATCATGTTTGTTCATTAAATCCTTTAAATTATCAGAAATACCTAATACATTTTTATTCATTTTAAGATTATATTTTGATATAAAATACTCTGATAAATCAAATATATCTTTTCCTCTATCTATTAATCTAGGAATATAAATATTATAACCTGAAATTCTATAGAAAAGATCCTGACGTAACTTTTCTTCTTTTATTAAAGTATATGGATCTTCATTCATAGCACTTATAATTCTACAATTAATCGGATAATTTTCTTTTCCTCCTACTCTTCTTACAACCTTTTCTTGTAGTACTCTAAGTAATTTTGTTTGCATATTTTTAGGCATAGAATTTAATTCATCTAAAAATAAAGTTCCATTCCCTGCTTCTTCAAATAATCCAACAGAGTCTACAGCTCCAGTATAAGCCCCTTTAACAGAACCAAATAAAATACTTTCTAAAAGATTTTCAGGTATAGCAGAACAATTTATAGCTATAAAAGGTTCATATCTTCTTTTTCCATAATTGTGTATACTTTGAGCGAAAACTTCTTTTCCTGTTCCTGTATCCCCTACTAATAAGACACTATTATCAAGCCAAGATATGGCCTGTGATTCTTTAATCACTTTTTTTGTATTTTTACTCGTTCCTACTATATCTGTAAAAGTATATCTAGTACCATTATTATATCCATCATGATTATTAAATTCCTCATCATTAAATTGTCTTTTAAGTTCTACTATTTCAGACAGCAAGGATCTTAATCTAGTTTCATTTTTACTTATAGTGTAAACTCCAATAGTTTCTTTTTGTTTTTTTATTGGTATTGTACTATAGGATTTATAAATAGGATTTCCATTATTATAAGCATGAGCTTTATATTTATCTAGTATAGGAACTCCATTTTCATAAACTTGCATATGTTCTGATTTATTTTTATCATTATAACCATAAGCTTCCCAGATTTTCTTTCCTATCATATCAGAAGCTTTTAACTTTTCAAGTTCTTCCATAGCTTTATTATATAATATTATTTTTCCTTCGTCATCTGTTAACAATACTCCATCATTTAAATTATTAATAATTTCTTCATAAACAAATAATTTAACTTCAGGATTTTTATAATCATTTACTAATTCCAAAGTTATAATTATAATATCTTTTTCCTTTATATCAATCTTTGACAAACTATAGTATCTATTATTCAAGATCACTTTATTATTAAGTTTTATATCTTTTCTATTATATCCTAAAATATCTTTTAATTTTAACTTGTCATTTAAGTTAATACCAATCATCTTTTTCAAATTATCACTAATCCATAATATATCTTCTTTATTATTTATAATAAGTGAAAGGGGACTAAGACTAGTGATTACTTTTCCTATATCTTTAGTATTCATTAAATCTCCTCTTTTCTAATCTTCTTATCTCTTAGCTCTATTGTTTCTTAAAATCATTATACATTCTCAGTGAAACAATTTCTTATCTCTTTTCAACACCTATTAATTTAAGACCTAAACTATATAATGTATTAGCATTTACAGTCTTTATAATAAAGATATAATTTTTTGTCCCTTCTCACTTTTTAAATAGTCTATAGTACTATCTGGTAAATATTTATATGCTTCTTTATTTTTACCTTCCTTTAAAAGTCTCCTTACATAAGATGCACTTATTATTTCTCCATTTAATTCTTTTCTAGATTTTATTATTACCTCTATACCTTTACATTCTAATATATCTTTTAAAGTATTATTATATGCTAAGGTCACTACATCTTCAGGTTCTGAACCTAGAAACCTTATATCTATTTCTAAGTCTTTAGCTATCTTATCTCCAAATATACTTCCATCTAATTCTGTATATGTACTTAACATTTCATCTTTTTCTTTAATAAAATATGTAGGAAAAGTTCCTTGGGATATTATATACGGTCCACCTTTTACAAGTTCTACATTATCTAAGTTCTTAAGTTCCTCTTTCATGATATTAAATCTGTCTTTAAAAGGAAATACAGATTTATCCTCTTCTACTACAAATATTATTAAATCATCTACCTTTTTTAATGATTGATTTATTAAATATTTATGTCCTTTAGTCATAGGATTACAATTCATAACTATAGACCCTCTAATACCTTTTTTATGTTTTAAAGATTCTTTTACTTTCTTTATCCAATTATTATAATTATAAAATCCACCTTCAAATAAAGAAACCCTTTCAGTAGAATATACTTCTTTCAATCCTAAGGATTCGAATATAATTTTATTATTTGGTCTAGTAAACACAAAAAATGAATCATGTCCCTTGTCAAAAAGATAATTTAATAATGATTTATATATAATACCTGTAGTCCCTTGACCCTTATATTCTTTATTTACAAAGAAGTATTTCAATATATTTTCATCAACAGAACCAGTAGCTACAATTTCCCCTTTATCTCTTATTACAAAAGTTTTTTCTGGGTTATCATATACAATATCAAAGCTTCTTAAAAATTCTTTAATATCTTTTATATCTTTTGGATTGTTTTTGTTTATCTCATCACTAAAAAACATATTGTCTCTCCTTTATTTATATATTCTTACATATTTATTATATCATAAATAAGAGTTGTACCAATATAACCATACATCTATCTTTAATATAATAGGTCTTATTATATAATAAGGAATATACTTGATGAAAGGAATACTATAAGTAAGAGAAAGAAAATTGATATAAGATAAGGATGACTTCTCATAATATGGTACATAAAAAATAAAGAGCTGCAGAAGCAACTCTTTATTTTAGTTTTATATTAGTAATAGCGATCTAATACCTACTATATTGATTTTTCTTATCAGTTTATCTAAATTAAAGGAATAATTACATCAATAATCAACTTATTCTTCAACAGCATATATATAATCCAATATACTACCATCTCTATATTCAGATAATCCTATAATCCGATCAGATTTCTTAATATCTTTAGGTTTACCCATTATACTTTCAGAGTATTTCTTTAACTCTTCTATAGTCACAGTTTTTAAATTAGCTTCTTCGAAAGATTTAATTAAATCTTTTCTTAATGGATTTATTGCGATTCCTCTTTCCGTTACTAATACATCCACTGTTGAACCTGGTGTAGTGATTACATCTACTTTATCTTTTATTAAAGGTATTCTTGATGAAAATAATTTAGATACTATTATAGATACCTTACTTCCTGCTGCCGTGTCTTGATGTCCCCCTGAACCTCCCATAAGTACTCCGTCTGAACCTGTAGTTACATTTACATTAAAATTTCTATCTATTTCCGTTGCTCCTAATATTACAATATCTAAATTATCTACTACTGTAGATACTTCAGGATTACCATATTGTGATGCACTCATCCTCAAATGATTAGGATTTTTCTTTAATGATTCAATCGCCTCTAAATCAAAACATTGAACATCAAATAAAGAAGTAAATAAATCTTCTTCTAACATGCCAGTTAAATATCCAGTGATTCCTCCTGAAGCAAAACTTCCTCTTATATTATTTTTAATCATATAGTCTTTTAAATAAGATGTTACTGCTAAAGAAGTACCACCTGCACCACTTTGGAAACTAAGTCCATCTTTTAAAAGCCCTGTCGCTTCCATTACTTTCAGAGTATCTTTTGCAATTTTTAATCCTATTGGATCTTTAGTTACTCTTGTAGTACCAGATACGATTCCTTCTTTAAGCCCTATAGATTCAATTAATAAAACATTATCTACATAGTCTTCTGTTATATCTGCTGGATAATTTGGATACTCTATTAGAGAATCTGTAACTGCTACTACTTTTTTAGCTTTGATCCCATCAGCCATAGCATATCCTAAAGCCCCACAAGAATTTCTTCCATTTACTCCTGATATATTTCCCATATTATCTGTACTAGGTGAAGCTATAAATGCAATATCTATTTCTATTTCTTCATTTAAAATAGTTCTAGCTCTTCCTCCATGAGATTGAACTATAATATTCCCTTTTAGTCCACCACGACTAATTACATCTGCTAATTCACCTGTAATATATGATGTTACTATATTCTCAATAGTTCCATCTTTTATTAAAGGTATTATCTCTTTATGTACTGGAAATAAAGAACTTGCCATTAAAGTAATTCCTTTAATTCCTACTTTTTGTATCTCTTTCATTACTAAGTTTAATACCTTATCACCATTTCTTAAATGATGATGAAAAGATAAGACTGAATTATCTTTTATCTTTAAGTCTTTAATTAATTTTTCTACATCTTTACTTACTTTTTCTTTAGCTGGACTTTTAGAAGGATATTCTGATTTATCTAGGATTTTTACATCATTTAAGTTTTCCTTATTAAAGTAATTCATCATATTCCTCCTTATAGTTTCCACTTAATTTTAAATCATTAACTGCCCTTAAAATAACAGGCCTATCTATCATTTTCCCTTCTATAGAGAATGCTCCTAATCCCTTTTCATTTGCATCTTTTACACCTTCTATAACTCTAAATGCATAATTAATATCTTCTTCTGAAGGTGAAAAAGCTTCATTAATATCATCTACATGACGTGGACTTATTACAGCTTTTCCTGTCATACCCAAATCTTTAGCATTTAATGTATCTATTCTTAGACCTTCCATATCTTCTGTATCTGTAAATGGAGTATCTATAGCCTGTATTCCCATGGCCTTTGATGCTGCAATAATTCTAGATCTTGCATAAGTAATTTCAGTAGATTCTTTAGTTCTTTTAGCTCCTAAATCTAATGTTAAATCTTCTGCTCCTAAAAACAATCCTATCAGTTGATCAGATTTTTGTGCAATATCTAAAGCCATTTCTAATCCTAAAGCTGTTTCTACTAATCCTATTACATCAAAATCTAAATTATTTTCTTTTAGATATTTATCTAGTTTTTCCATAGGCTTTATACCAGCTTCTGGTAATACTATTCCCTTTACATCTAAACCCTTAACTACTTCTAAATCTTCATAAAAATATGGACTGTCTAAAGGATTTATTCTTATAAATATATCTGTTTCTGTTTCAAATGTGTTTAGATACTCTTTTACTAAATTTCTTGCTGCATCTTTCTCATTTAAAGCTACTGCATCTTCTAAGTCTATAATTAATCCATCTGCTCCTAAGATATCAGAGTTTTGAAGCATTCCAGGATTATTTCCTGGGATAAATAGTAGAGTTCTATAGTTCATTCGATTCACCACTTCCTCTATTAATACATGTTCGTACTCTTGCTTTAATAGTAAAATCTAATGCCCCTTTATCTTTTGCAATTACCTTTGCATCTTCTACTCCTTCTTCTTTCAGGGTATCATGTATTAACTCTTTAATTTCATTACCATATTGTTGTTCCACTACACTTTCAAGCTCTATATCTATATCTCCTTCACCTTTGGAAATCATGATTAGAATATCATTAGACTCAACAGATCCAGCTGTTGCCATTTTATTTATTTCTACTTTCCCGCACATTCTAAATATTCCTTCCTTCCCATTTGGTATAAATCATTTCCTTTAGAATCGTTAATAACTGTTACTGGAAAATCTTTTACATAGAGTTTTCTTATAGCTTCTGCTCCTAAGTCTTCATAAGCTATAACCTCTGCCGATTCTACAGATTGGGCTATTAAAGCTGCTGCACCACCAATAGCTGCAAAATAAGTTGCTCCATTTTCCACTATACTATCTTTAACTTCTTGATCTCTTTTGCCTTTCCCTATCATTCCTTTTAATCCTACATCTAATAATTGGGGAGTGTAGGAGTCCATTCTATAGCTTGTAGTAGGTCCTGCTGATCCTATAGGCCTATCTGGCTTTGCCGGAGCTGGTCCTACATAATATATAACTGCTCCTTCTGGATCAAAGGGTAAGTCTTTACCTTCATCTAGTAAGTTTACTAATCTTTCATGAGCCGCATCTCTTGCAGTATATATATATCCTGTTATATATACATCATCTCCTGATTGTAAATCTTTTAAATCTTCCTTAGTTAAAGGTGTTGTTAAAGTCTTTTTCATATTTTCCCTCCTAAAGAATAACTTGTTTATGTCTAGCTGCATGACAATTTATATTTACTGCAACTGGTAATCCTGCAATGTGTGTCGGATAATGATCTATATTTACCTTAAATGCAGTAGTCTTTCCACCAAATCCTTGAGGTCCTATGCCTAATTTATTTATATCTTCTAGTAGTTCTTTTTCTAATTCTTCATAGAAAGGATCCTCTGAGTATTCATCCATATCTCTCATTAGAGATTTTTTAGCTAAAAAAGCTGCTTTTTCAAAAGTTCCTCCTATTCCTACTCCTACTATTGTAGGCGGACACGGATTTGGTCCTGCCATTTCTACCGATTCTAATATAAATTCTTTAACTCCTTCTAATCCTTCAGCTGGTTTTAACATTTTTATTCTTGACATATTTTCTGAGCCAAATCCTTTTGGTGCAACAGTTATAGATAATTTATCTCCTGGTACTATATCATAATGGAAAATTCCTGGAGTGTTATCTTTAGTATTCACTCTATCTAGTGGATCTTTTACTACAGACTTTCTTAAATACCCTTCTTCATACCCTTCTCTTATTCCCTGATTAATAGCATCTTCTAGATATCCATTTACTACATGTACATCCTGACCTATTTCAACAAAAACTACTACCATACCTGTATCTTGGCACATAGGCACTTTATTATCTCTTGCTATCTTAGCATTTTTAATTATTTTATCTATAGTTCCTGCAGCTAAATCCCAATCTTCTTCATCTCGGGACTTCTCCAGTGATTCTACAACATCATCAGGTAAGAAATAATTTGCCTCCATAACTAATCTTTTTACTTCTTTAGTTATTAAATCTGCCTCAATTTCTTTTATTGCTACACTTGTACCAGAATCACTCATTTTTCAAACCACCTTTATTTAAAATTTATAGTCTTACACAACACATAGTATGGAATTTATATTATATAGATAAGAGACGACTTGTAATAAATTATCCCCTCAATTTTTACCGGAAGAAGGTTCTATATAATATAAATTCCTTTTACCTAATTTTATCTTATGCTTTTGTTTTTTCCCTACTATTAGCTAATGCTAAAACCCTATTCATTTCATTATTAATAAGCATTATACCTTCATCTACTCCCATACCTGGTTTAGCTAATACTTGAGTAGCTCCACATGCTATTGCAATATTTGCACATATTTCTGCAGATCTACCTGTTTCATTACAAGTACCACCTAAATAAGAATCTACTCCTACTTCATGACAATATAATATCGCTTCGATTGTATTATTAATTCCACCTAAATCTGGAGATTTAACTTGGATCATATGACCAGATTTATTATCAGCAAAATATTTTACATCTTCTAATGTATTACACCATTCGTCTGCTACTAATTCTACTCCTATATCTTTTTCTTCTAAACTAGTTCTTAAATCTCTCATAGCTTTCATTTGACCTTCTCTTGAACCTACATCCATTGGACCTTCTATTCTAAGTTTAAATGGTTTAGCTAATTCTTCTAATTCACCTAGATACTCAGTCATCTTTTCGATATCATTATCTAACCATTCTCCTATAGTTCCATAAACATCTATATGAAATATTGGATTATAGCCTTCATCAGTTCTGAATTCAACAACTCTATTGCTTAACCATTCTACATATTCTTTTAGTTTTTCACCTTTTAGGCCTAATTTTTCTTCAACATTATTAAACAGTCCATGTGGCATTACATCTGCTTCTTTAATAATCATTTTATCAGCATTTGTATATCTATCATCACCTGATTGAGTAAATATAGGTATTCTTTTTAAATCAATATCTGTTTTATATTCTTCTTTAATAACTTCTGACATAGTAACTTTTTTAGCTTTAGCAGATGCATCTAATAAAGCCTGAGTTAAACCATATCTAATAGCTGTATGAAGCTTCTTACCATCTACTTCCAGCTTATCAACTTTTTCTGCTAATTCTTTAAAATTAGAAGTTTCTTCTCCTAATAATTTTTCTTTAATTTCCCCTTCAATTAATGGGATAAAATCTTCAGCTAAAAATAGTGGATCTCTTCCTCCTGCTCCTGAATATTGAACTGCTGCACAATCTCCTAGGGCTACTTGACCATCATCTAATACTATCATTACAGAAATACTTTCACCTGGTTGTCTTATGGAGGTAAATCCTTCTGTTTTCGCCTCACCTACATAAAACATACCATCATTCTTAGCTCCTTCTTTTATTGCCTTTTGATCATCAAAATAAAAACCTGTTTTACCTTCTGCACAAATAATATCAACTATTTTCATCTTATTTCCCCTCCGGTCTTCCAATTAATTGTCCTTTACCTACAGCGAATATATCATCTACTGACATTTGAAAGTCTATATCTCTTCCTTCAAATTTAGCTCTTTCATTTAACATACTATTATTAAAATCTACTAAATCTTTAGTAAATGGTATATTTCCAATCATTAAATATCTTACAGCACCATTATTATCTCTAGCCGGCATCATTTTACCAATATTATAATTTGATGGTGCAAATGGAATATCTATAATTCCTTGCTCCATAGCTTTTACTGTACCTACTGTTAAATCTCCACTTCCTACTTCTAAGGTTTTTTCTAATATACATTTTGTTTCAGCTTTTATAATACTAATTTCTTGTTCTAACTCTTTACTCATAGTCATTCTCTGACCAGCTAATAAGTTTAAAGTCATTTTTGTTGCTTTAATTCCTGATGCATTAGCTTCTTTTGTTGGTATACCTATAGCTTCATGAGGAGTTTTTACTATTACTTTAGTTGCTCCTGCTAAAGCTGCTGCTGTTGAACCTAAGGATATAACTCCAAAAGCTTTTGCTTCATCTTCTGGGAATCCACCCATCCATTGATGAAATACGGTAGTTACTACACAATCTTTGTATCCAAATCTTTCTAAGTACTCTTCAGTTTGTTCTTCTAAAGCCCTAACTGCTGCTACGTCTTGAATTAAATTACCACATTGTCCATATCCTACTGTAATACTTTTAACTCCTTGTTCAGCTGCTAATAATGCTTCTATAATTCCTACTGCATTAGATATAGATGGGGGTACTAAAGTTCCAGTCAAAGGTCCAAAAGGTTCTCTATTTATACTTATCCCTTGTTCTTCATAAAATCCAACTAATCTATCACAGTATTGCCAATCTTTAATAGATTTTTCTACTGAAACTGCTTTTGCATATGGAATATTATAACTTATACCTCCACCTTCATTTGATGTCCATCCTGAAGCATGGATTATTTCTGCTAATAATCTTGAATCTGGAGTACCATGTCTAGCTTGTAATGGTAAATTTACATTTTCAAATACCTTTCTACCACCTTCAACACCATGATTTACTCCTGGGAATCCATTTAATAAAGATCTTCTAGCTTTTATTGATTCCTCAATACCTGTTTCACATTCATCATATCTATTTTGTCTAGTATATGAATCTATAGTTGAAGGTAAGAAATCTGCTCCTCCTTCTTTGTCAAGATAATTTAATAATTCAATATGTTCATCAATTAATGCAACTCCTGCTCTAGGTTGGGCTAATGTAACTCCTTCTTCTTTAGCCTTTTCTAATTTGGCTGCAAAACTTTTTTCTGCTGGTACATCTTTTAAGTAGTCTACTGCCTCTTGTAAGTCCACATCCTTACCTGTTGGCCATTGATTAAGTACTTCTTCTCTTTCTTTAAAAAACTGATCGTTACTAAGCTTTTTATTTTTCAACTCCATCAGTACTACCTCCACTATTTACTATATATTTTTTTAGCATTCTTACTGCCATATTATTATCTATCATAGAGAGCAAGCCCATTGCTGATAAAATATAATCTTTGTCTATTAAAAACTGTGGATCCTTTGGTTTTAATGAATTAGGATCATCTACTGTTAATAAAGAAGCTTTTAATATTTCAAAAGGATTTTTACTATTTACTATAATTCCACCTGTACCTATTAGATAAGGTAATTCGATTAAGTCTTTTCCCGTTTGAGAATACATAGCTCCTAAAGGAGAATATATAGATTCTATTTTTCCTGCATGTCTTTTCATTGAAATATCTAAGCATACTTTAGCCATCGCTTCATCAAAAACTATATCTTTATCCTCTTTAGAAATAAATGATGTATTATTATATCTATATTCAAATTCTTCCTCTAAGTCATATTCATCTATATCTAAATATTTCTTCATTAGCCTATTACCTGCTGCCTCTGATACAGCTATAGCTGAGTACCTCATACCTAGATCTCCTTCTACAGTTCTTTTTGCTATAGGTTCTTCTAGTCCTCTTAATATAACAGAAGGTCTACTAGGCTCTCCCTCACCTATAGAATGTATATCTGTAGTTGCTCCGCCTATATCTGTTACTACTAAATCACCAATTCCTTCTTCATCTTTTGTTCCTTTAGATAATACCTCTGCAGCCTTTAAAACAGAAGCTGGTGTAGGCATTAATATTTCAGAAATTGATTCTTGAACATGTTCCATTCCTTTTGCATTTGTAATTTGTTTCATAAATATATTTCTTATAGTTTCTCTTGCAGGTTCAACATTAATATCATTTAAATTAGGCATGACATTCTCAGTAATATAATATTCAATATCATCACCAAATAATGATATTATTTCATCATTACAGGATTTATTTCCTGCAACTACTATTGGTACATCTATCTTATATTTTGCAATCATATTAGCATTATGATTTATACATTCAATATTACCACCATCAGTTCCTCCTGCTAGAAGTATCATATCTGCTTCAGAATTTTTTATTTCTTCTAATTCACTATTAATCAGATTATGACTATAAGTTTTAATAACTCTAGCTCCTGCTCCTAAAGCTGCCCTTTCTGCTGCTTCAGATGTTAATTCTGGAACTAAACCAATAGCAATTATTTTTAATCCACCTGCTGCTGATGAACATGCAAGTTTTTTAACTATATTAATCTCTTTTTTTTCAACTTTTTCAAAAGCTTTATCTAAAGCTTTGTTATGTCCGATAGTGACATCAGTTTCTACTGTTGTATATGCTTTTCCTGTGGCAATTATTTCCTCTTTTTCTATATCAATTAAGGTTACTTTAGTATATGTACTGCCAAAGTCACTAAAAAGATAACAATCCATTATATCCTCCCCTAATTATATAAATCTTCCTGTAAATCACTAATAGACGTTTCTACAGAAGTTCCTGGTGGATATACCCTATCAAATCCCATTTCCTTAAATCTTCCATAAACATCTTCCCATTTTTGTTTTCCAACTACTATATTTCCACCTACATATAAAAGTACATCTTCTAATCCTGCTTCATTACATTTTTCTTTCATTCCTCTACAATCAATTTCACCATGACCATATAATGATGAAACTAAGATTGCATCAGCATCAGTTTCGATTGCTGCATTTATAAAATCCTCTTGTGGTGAAAGTACACCAATATTTACTACATTAAAGCCTGCATTAGATAATGAATGATCCAATATTTTGTTTCCAACTGCATGACAATCTGAACCAATTACTCCTAGTACAATCGTTTTCTTATCCACTTAATTGACCTCCTTAATATTTTGGTTTTGTCTATATCTATCTTCACCATAATAATAACATATTCTGTTCTAAATACAAGTATATTTTTATCAGGGAATACCCTTTCCTTCTGCATTTTTCAAGGAATATGAAAGTAGCTAATGTCCCTCTTTCATATTTTTTATTTTTTTCACACTAATTTAAGTTTAACATATAAAAATTGCAAGTTTCTACTAAGAAACTTGCAATTTTTATATGTTTTTTATTTTTTAATCAAATAATAATTCTATAAATTCCTCAAGCTCTATATCTCCAAAATATTCTTTTAGATTTTTTTCTTTTAGAATAGTTCTTATATGATCTTTTTCGTACCTTTCTCCTTTTAACTTATCTTCTAAGTTTTGAATATCTTCTACTCCAAAAAAATCCCCAAATATTTTACATCCATCTATTACTCCATTTTTTATATCTAGTCTAACATCTATTGAACCAAATGGAAATCTTTTATAATTAGAAAAATTAGAATCTGGGGAATATCCATAATTCCACTCCCAAGTACCGTATCTTTCATTATAGATTTTATCTATTCCTTTTAATTCCTCTTCCGATAATATATATTCTTCTGGTTCTTCCTTTTTCATTTCAAACATGGTCCTTAAAAGTGTATCTTTAAACTCTTCCATACCTATGCGATCATCCATATATGGCTTTATATTTGTTACTCTACTTCTAACAGATTTAACTCCTTTAGATTTATATTTATCTTCTCTTACATTTAACGATTCTGTTAATGCATCTAAATCTACATCAAATAGCATAGCACCATGATTTAAAACTCTATTCCTTTTAACAGACTGAGCAATTCCTGCAAATTTTTTTCCATCAATTACAAGATCATTTCTTCCTGAGAACTCAGATTCTACTCCTAATTTTTCTAAAGCTTTCATGATAGGAATATTATATTTCTTTAGATCAATTATTCTTTCTCCTTGAGAAGTAGTTATAATTGAATAATTCAAATTACCTAAATCATGATATACTGCTCCACCACCTGTAGGTCTTCTTACTACTTGTATATTATTTTCTTCTACATATTTATTATTAATTTCTTCTCTAGCATTTTGATTTTTACCTATTATAATAGAAGGACCATTAATCCATAATATTAAATAATCTTCATCTTTAGGTAAATTTGTAAAACAGTATTCTTCAAAAGCTAGATTATACTCAGCATCATTTGAATTATTTACTATATATTTCATTTTTTATCCCCCATTGTTTATTATTTTATATTACCAGCTTCCACCAGCTCCTCCTCCACCGGAACGACCACCTCCTCCACTAGATCCACCTGATCCACCACCAAATCCTCCTCCGCCTCTAGGGCCACCTCTACCTAATCCTCTGAAGAGACTAAAGGTTAACCATCCTCCAAAAAACTTAAAATCTATAAATATAAATATACCCAAAAATATTATTACTAATAAAGGAGATATTCTCCTATCTTCTTCATCTTCTACATTCTCTGATGATATACCTTCTCTAGTATCTAAACTAATATCATATTCTTTCTCTACATAATCTAAAATATCTTCAAAGCCCTGTATAATACCAGCATTATAATCACCATCAGAAAAATTTGGAATTATTGAATTATTAATAATTCTTTTTATTCGCCCGGCAGGTAAAGCTCCCTCTAGTCCATAACCTGTCTCTATCCATAATTCATTATCTTCTAAAGAAATCAGGATTAATAATCCATTATCTTCTTCCTTGCTACCTATTTCCCATTTTTCATATAGAGAAGTAGCATATCTATTTATATCCATTGAATCTAGAGAATTTATAGTAGCTACTACTATTTGGGCTCCTGTCTTTTCGTATAATTCCTTATTTACTTCAATTATATAATTTTCCGCCTCATTATCTATTATATTACCTTCATCATAAACATAAAATTCATAGCTACTTTCAGGTAGGGAATCGACTCCATCAACTTTAAAACCAAAAGGAATTAAGAGTAAGATCAATATAATTATACTTGTTCTTTTAATATTGTTCTTCATTATAAACACCTCTTAAAAATCAACTTCTGGAACCTCTGCATCTTCTTCATTTATTTCAAAATATTCTTTTCTATCAAAATTAAATATACCTGCTATCATATTAGTTGGGAATCTTCTAATCTTTCCATTATATGACTCTACTGATTCATTATATCTCATTCTTTCAGTAGATATCTTATTTTCAGTACTTGCTAATTCAGCTTGTAATTCTGAGAAGTTTTCATTAGCCTTAAGTTCTGGATAATTTTCAACTATTACATTTAAATTACCAAGTGCTTGACTTAATTCTGCATCTGCTTCTGCATATTCTTCTGGAGTATCAGCTGATTGGATACCACTTCTAGCTTCAGTGATTTGAGTCAATACCTTTTCTTCATGACTTGCATATCCTTTTACAGTTTCTAGTAAATTAGGTATTAAATCAGCCCTACGTTTCAATTGGTTTTCTACCTGTGCCCATGATCCATCTACACTTTCTTCCATAGATACTAAACCATTATAACTGCTTCCAAGTATGATTGCTATTATTACTACTATTACTATAGGTATTAATGCCTTCCTCATCATTCTCCTCCTTATTATTCAATATCATATACTTTTATATTATCAATTGCGTCTTTAACTAATCCATCTATATCTAAAGCTTTCTCAGATTCTTCAATATCTTTTAATTTAGGTTTTATAACTGGATGTTTTGGTAAAAATATTGTACAAGAGTCTTTATGAGGTATTATAGATGTTTCATAGGTTTCTATATCTCTTGAAATATCTATAATATCCACTTTATCCATTCCAATTAAAGGTCTTAATATAGGTAAATTTGTAATATTATTAATAACCGATATTCCTTCAATAGTCTGACTTGCTACTTGCCCTAAACTTTCACCAGTTATTAAGGCATTATAATTATTAGATTTAGCAATTTCTTCTGCTATTCGCATCATAAATCTGCGAGATAATATAGTCATTTCTTTTTCTGGACAATATTCATTAATTGCCTTTTGTATATTTAACACATTTACACTGTGAAGTTTCATCTTTCCTGTGTATCTAGACATAATCTTTGCTAGATTTTTTACTTTTTCCTCTGCTCTTTCTGAAGTAAAGGGATATGAATGATAATGGACTGCATTTATTTGTACCCCTCTCTTAGCCATTATAAATCCAGCTACTGGACTATCTATTCCTCCTGATAATAATAATAATCCTTTTCCATTAGTACCTACTGGCATCCCTCCATAGGCTTTTATCTTTTCTGTATAAATATATACTCTTTCTTTTATATCTATATATACATATAAATCTGGATCATGTACATCTACTTTTAAATTATTAAATCCTTTTAATACTTTTGCTCCTATAATTCTAGATACTTCAGGAGATTTTATTGAGAATTTTTTATCTGATCTATTTGTTTCTATTTTAAATGTTTCTATCTTATTTTTGTCTAATCTTTCTTTGGTAGCTAATAAAGCAGCCTTTTCTATATCTTCCATATCTTTTTCTACTCTTATACATGGACTTATATATACTAGGCCAAATACTTTTTTTAATCTATTTATTATTGTAGGAAAATATTTTTCATCAGCCTCAATATATATTTTTCCTTGGTCCTTATAGATTTCTTCATATCCTATATCTTTAATTACTCTAATCATTTGTCCAATTAATTGTGTTTCAAAATAGCTTCTATTCTGTCCTTTTAATGCTATTTCTCCTACACTTACACTTAGTACCTTTTTCAAAATATCACCTCATCATAATCTTTCTAATTTCATCTACTGATTCTTTTAGTATCTTAATAAAATAGTTTATATCTTCTTTAGTATTTTCATAAGAAAAGCAAATTCTAATAGCCCCTTCTATTTCCTTATCATCAAGACCTATTGATTCTAATATATGACTTTTTTCTGTTCCTTTAGAAGAACAAGCTGAAGTTGTTGATACATAAATATCTTTATCTTCTAAATAATGTAATAATACTTCTCCTCTAGTATTTCTAAAAGAAATATTTAATATATAAGGAGAACTATTTTTCATAGGAGAATTTACTTTTATATCATCAATCTCTTCTTTAATCCGATCTATAGTATACCCTTTTAATTCTCTAACATATTCAGACTCTTTTTTATATCTTTCATCTAATATTTTTATAGCTTCTCCTAAGCCAATTATTCCTTGTAAATTTTCTGTTCCAGATCTTAGCCCTTTTTCTTGATTACCCCCAAAGATTATAGGATTTATATTCATACCTTTTTTAATATATAATCCTCCTATACCTTTTGGTCCATAAATCTTATGACCACTAAAGGAAAAAGTATCTACTCCTAAATCTCTTAATGAAAATTCAATCTTTCCAAAAGATTGAATCCCATCTACATGTAAATAAGCTTCAGTATTTTTCTCACTCATAATTTCCCTAATCTTCTTTATATCTTGTATAGTTCCAATTTCATTATTTACATGAATTATAGATACTAAGATAGTATCAGTCCTTAATTTATTTTTAAATTCATTTAAATCTATATTACCATACTTATCTGTACTTATATAGGATATATCAAATCCTTCCTTTTCATAATTTTTCATTATATTTAATATAGAAGGATGCTCTATACTAGTAGCTATTATATGATTTCCCCTTCTTTTCATATTATTTACTATACTTTGCACTGCTATATTATTACTTTCAGTTCCTCCAGATGTAAAATAAATTTCATCAGAATCTACTTTTAAAACTTTAGAAATTATCTCCCTTGTATTTTCCATTTTTTTTTCAGAATTTAAACCTAGCCTATGAAGTGATGATGGATTTCCAAAATCATTTTTAAAACTTTCATACATCTTTTCTAATACTTCCGATCTTATCCTAGTTGTAGCACAATTATCTAAATAAATCATATTTTCACCTCATCTTTATCTTTAGCGATTTATTATAACCTTTCTATACTATTATAGTGTATTATCCTATTATTATAAAGGATTAAGAAGTTATTGTTTTTCACTTTATTTTTAGTAGATTATATAATTATAAATTTATAGATTGATATTCTTCTAGTAAACTTAAATCCCCTTTTTTATATATCTCTCCATCTTTTAACCATATAACTTTATTACCTAGATAATTAGCACAACGACTGTCATGGGTGATAGTTATCATGGATAATAACTTTCTCTCATTTATCTTATTTAATTCTTCAATCATTAACTGTAAACTCTTATAATCTTGACCTACAGTCGGCTCATCAAATAATAATATGTCTGGATCCATAGCTAGAATAGACGCTAGACTTACTTTTCTCTTTTGTCCTTCAGATAAACTGTGAGGATGTCTATCTTCTAATCCATTTAGCTTGAAAACTTCTATTAATTCCTCAACTCTTTCTTCAGATATAGACTGTAATTGGATTTCTTCCTTAACGGTAGGCATAAACAGTTGATAATTCGGGTTTTGAAGTATTACCCCTATATTAGTATATTTATTTCTACCTTTGTATTTAGAATAAAGTTTTCCTTTTGTAGGTTTTATTAATCCTGATAATAAATTTATAAAGGATGTCTTTCCACAACCATTTTCCCCAATTAATACCCATCTTTCTCCCTCATATAATGAGAAGTCAATATTATCTAAAATTACTTTATCTTTTACCTTCCAACTTATATTTTCCGCCTTTAATAATATTTCATTTTTAGTATTATAAATTAAACTTTTTCCTTTAATATCTAAATTAGCTAATTCTTTTTTGTCTAGAAACCCTTTAAAATCATCTAGATTAGTGAAGAGTTTATAATAATCCTTTTCTAACCATAAAACCTTGTCAGCATAATTAAGAACCCAATCTAGCCTATGCTCTACTAATATAACTGAATAATTACCTTCTTCACATAATGATTTTAAAGTTTCTAATAAGTCCTGTGAGCTTTTTTGGTCTAAATTAGCTAATGGTTCATCTAATAATAGAATTTTCTGCATCATAGCTAAAGTTGTAGCAGTGATTAATTTCTGTTTTTCTCCTCCTGATAATACACTGGAATTTGTATTCACTTCAAGATTCATTATATTTAATGCAGATAAAACTCTTTCTTCTATTTCTTTTCTATCTATTTTAAGGTTTTCTAAAGGAAATGCTATTTCATCTTCAACTTTGTCAAAAATAATTTGTTCATCAGCATTTTGTAGTACACTTCCAATATATTTAGCCCTTTCTAATGTTTCAACATCTAATATAGAACTATCCTTATATTTTATATCCCCTCTTATCTTCCCTTCCTTTAAATAGGGTATAATTCCATTTATACTATACAATAAAGTAGATTTACCTCCGCCAGAAGGACCTGTTATAAATAGAAAATCACCAGAATCAATTTTTAAATTTAAATTCTTAATTATATAGTCTTCGCTATTTTTATATTTTATTGTTAAATCATATATATTTAAACAATTAGTCTCCAATTTAAACTCCCCTAATATTAATTATTATTCCAATTATATTTATACTTAATATTAGTATAATATAAACTATATCCTTCATCTGAATATCTATTATTTTATAATTACTAGCAGTATCATTCATATTAAAAGCTCTAGTTTCTAATGATAAAGCCATAGTATCTGATATATTTATTATTCTTATCATTAATGGAATTAAGAATGCTCTATAGGCTATTTCAGGCTTATACCATTTATTATGAATTCCTCGTAATTTCATTGCTTGATAAATTCTTTTTATTTCTTCTTTCATTTTTGATGTAAATCTTAGACTGATTAACAATCCTAAATTTAATCCTCTTGGAAAATTATTTTGATTTAACACCCTTACTAAATTTATAGGATTCATACTTAAAGTAGGTATTGCACTAATACCAAATAATGAAAATCTATAAAATGTAAGTTTAGCTTCTTCCATTGTAGCAAAAACCAGAGTAGTTATTGCTACTACTGTTGATATTATTAATACTATAGGTAGTAATCTTAATATAGAATTAAAATATCCACTTAATAAGTAGACTCCTATTATCAGAAGTAAATAATATACAAACCAGTCATTTCTTACAAGTGATAAACCAATAAAAAAAGTTATTAAAGATCCTAATAATATAAATAAAGGATAAACATCCTCCATATTTCTCACTTCTTCTTTCATTAAAGTTTCCCTGCCTCTTTTAATTCATCACCTATTTTTTGTCCTAGCCTAGCCCCTAAATAACTTAATAATAATGTACCCATTATTAAAATAACTGTAAAAAATATATTTTCTATTTGCCCTCTTATACTTATATCTCTCATTATAGCTGTTACTACTAGGGTTATAGGTAAAGTTAGTGGTACATAAATAGTAGCAGCAAATTTTTTAGATCTATCTGATTCATAACTTTTAAAAATTATATATATTAAAATTTCAGTAATTAGTGCAGCTAGTACTTGATTAAAAAACATAATTGGTGATAAAAATAATAATACTCCTCCTGTAAATATTCCCATAATTGTTAATGCCCCTAATTTGGGAACCTTTTTTAATCCAATAATAGAAAACAATGCAAAAATTGTCGCTGAGAACAACTGTCGCAGCGCATATATATTTGTAAACATTACTAATGGCATAATTAGACTAGATATTAATAATAATACGGCAGATAATATAGCCAAAAATACTATATCTTTTGTTATGAATTTATTTTTCATAAGCCTCTCCTCTATAATAAGTATGTAATAATAGTATACCCATGGGATATAAATTTAGTGCAAAATAGCTATTGCAAACTTTGTCGTTATTTGTTATAATTTATCTACAAGGTTATCCCCCTGATAACCTTTGAATAAGATCTCTATTCCCAATACCCCTTTTGAACGATTTGTTCCATCCAAAACTGGATGAAAGGCTCCTTCCCAGGAGCCTTTTTTTTTATGTAATTTTATGTTAAACTTAATCCATACATAGTAGGGAGGTCTTTTTATGAAAAATAAAGTTGTTATTATTTTTACCGGTGGTACTATATCTATGAAAATAGATCCTGATCTACATGCTGCTATTCCTGCATTAAACTCTGAAGAAATATTGTCTATGGTTACTAATTTAGAGGATATTGCAGATATTGAAGATATTAATCTTTTTAATCTTCCTAGTCCTCATATTACTCCAATAGATATGTTAAAACTAGCACAATCAGTTAAAGAAAATATCGAAAGAGATGATGTTGATAGTGTAATAGTTACTCATGGGACAGATACTTTAGAAGAAACAGCTTATTTATTAGATTTAATTGTAGATAGTGAAAAACCTATAGTAGTGGTAGGAGCTATGCGTAATAGTTCTGAATTAGGATATGATGGTTCTAGTAATATTTCTGCAGCTATCTGTACTGCTACATCTCCTTCTTCTAGAAACAAAGGAGTCTTAGTAGTAATGAATAATGAAGTAAATGCTGCAAGTGAAGTTACTAAAACTAATACTCTATCCCTAAATACTTTCCAATCACCTGAATTTGGTCCTTTAGGAATTGTAGACAACGAAGAAGTAATATTTTATAGAAATATTGTAAATCGTCAATATATCGATACTAATAACTTAGAGGAAAAGGTAGCTTTAATTAAAACTGTAGCAGGTACTGATTCTGATATTATAGACTTTCATATTAATAATAATTATAAAGGCATAGTTATTGAGGCTTTAGGGAGAGGTAATGTTCCACCTGCAATGATTCCTGGTATTAAGAAAGCTATTGATAAGAATATTCCTATAGCCATAGTGTCTCGTTGTTATACTGGCCGAGTATTAGGTACTTATGGATATGAAGGTGGAGGGAAACATTTAAGAGATTTAGGAGTTCTCTTTGGAGGTAATCTTCCTGGACAAAAAGCCAGAATAAAATTAATGTTAATCTTAGGATTAACTAAAGATATGGATAAAGTAAAAGATCTCTTCGAAAAAAATCTTGTGCATTAAAAAAGATATGGATTTTTAATCCATATCTTTTTTAATGCTTATTTCCTCTACATTTACTAAAGGTCCAAATCCTAAAAATTTAATATCGGGATACATTGTCCCAAATCCATAATCTAAATCTATATCTCCATCTTCTACATTACTAATATATTTGTATCTAATCATATCTATAAATTTAGATTCTTTCCATAAATAAATAGAACTCCAATTTAGTCCTTTATCATCACTATATCTACTTAATAATTTATTAGACTCATTCCATACTATCCATAATCTTTCCCCTTCTATAATTAATGTAGGATTAGAAGGATTTCCTTGATTAGAAATATCCACCTCTTTCTCTACAATCATATCCTCTTTAGAATGCAAACATTTTACATATTTTATTATTAGATTTTCATTTTGATACTTAGAATATACTAAATGAAAATAATCTTCTTCCTTTATGATATCTATATATAATTTGTCATTATTATCAGTTAATTTTATTGATTGTTCCCATTTATTATTATTGAAATCAAATCTTTTCATAGATATTTCATTTTCCTGATAATAGAATAACAACATATCATCTCCATCTTTTAATATTTTTATAGGATTTAAAACTTTACTTACCTTTATTTCTTCTACTATAAAATTGGTCCACTCTCCATCCTTTAATAAATAATGATGTATTTCAAATATCCTATCTACACTAGAATTTAAAACTGCATATATTATACTTATAGAATCTGAATTTTGTTTGATATTTAGTTCAAATACTTTTGGTATACTATTTGAAGTTAAATCTATATTATCCAATACTTCTACATCTATAATTAACTCTTTTAAATATTGTTCTCTATTCTGATATATTAATAAGATTTGACCTTTTTTATTTACTAATATATCAAATTCTCCTAATACATCCCTAACAATTATATCTTCCTTAGTTTCAGTATTAGTATAATAATTCATAATTATTTTATTACCTATATTTCTAAATATGTATATTTCATCTTCTTCTGTATGAACTATAGAAGCCCTATTATTGTATAATGTCATTATTTCACTTCCTTCCAAAGTATTCCTCATATTATTTATATTGTTATTTCTACATATTTATGATAAAAAGTAACACTTTACCACTATTTGAATAAGTTATAATTAAGTACTAAAAATACTAATTATTTTGAAAGGATGATAGTATATGTCTTCAAGAAAAAGACCTGATCATAGACCAGATTATGGATATCACGATCACGATTGTAAAGATGACCACAAACATGACCACTGTCACGATCACCATCATGGGCATCACCATCATGATCATTGCCATGATGATCATTGTTATGATGATAAATGTTCTTTATTACCAATCGAGGAAGGATGCTGTACTGCAACTACAGGTTGTGAATGGGATGGTACTCTAAGAAATATTGTTACTGAACCTATATTTACTCAAAAAGTATATGATGCAGCATTATCAAATTTACAAGCTTTAAGTACTCTTAATAATGTAAAATTTTATCCTGAATTACCAAGAGGTTGTAGAGTAATTAAAATAATAGATGTTAGATGTAAGAAGTTCTTTAAACCATCTAATATTAATGATCCTAGAAACTTCAAGATAAAACCTAAAGTAGAATTATCTGGTGGAGAATTCATAAAAGACGAAAAGGGAAAATATGTAGAAGTAGTAGGTCCAGATGGACTTCCTAGCCAGAAATTAATATATGCAGACACAGAGGAATGTGATTGTGAAGGTAAAGGTACACCAGTATTTGGAACTCAAAAAATTAAAATAACAGGAAATGTTACAATCGAAATTGAACTTTTAATAGCAGGTCCTAGAGATAGAAAGAGAAAATTCACAATAAAAGCTAATGTTCCGATTACTTCAAGGAATTCACCATTAGTTCTAACTAATTTCTTTGAATTATGTATACCATCTGTAGAAAACTCAGCATTTTTCCCAAGATATACAGAATTTTGTAATGTATCTTGTGAAACAAGATTAGCAACTAATAGGGCAGCACGAGATCTTAAAATATGTCCAGATACTAGGTCAATCACTGTAGATTTAATAATCGCATTATGTGCATCTTGTGAACAAAAGATCTTAGTACCATCACAACTATGTGTGTTATCTTCAGGTTTCCCTAAATTATCGCCTGAGACTTCACCTATATGCTCTACCTTCCCAACTCTATTTCCTAAACAAATAGATGAAAATAGTCAAACAAATCCAGATCACGGCTGTCATGATAAACCTTTTAAATTTTCCATGGACAACGAACACAATATGTCAGTAATGGAATTTGAAGATGAGGATTACTAAAAATAAAGTAGAGAAGTAGACATCATCTGATGTCTACTTCTCTACTTTATACATATTCGATTCCTTAAAAGCCCATTTACCACATTTATCACCATATCTAGCTAGCAATTCATTATCCTCTTTTATCTCTAAAATTTCACATATATTAGAGCAATCCTTACATTCTATTGTACCTACCTCGTAATTATGTTTATATAAATCTATTCCTTTAAAGTTAGTATATCCTTGAGATAATGCCTTTTCTTTACCTAGTATAGCTGCTCCCATGGCACCCATTACATCGTAATGAGGTGGTACAATAACTTCCATATCTAATGCTTCTTCAAAAGCTTGTCGTATTCCTTGATTAGCAGCTACCCCTCCTTGAAATAAGATAGGCCCTTGTATATTTTTACCTTTTCCTACATTACTCAAAAAATTTCTTACTAAAGCATCACATAATCCTTTAATAATATCTTCTTGATTATGTCCAAATTGTTGTTTATGAATCATATCCGATTCTGCAAAAACTGCACATCTACCAGCTATTCTCACTGGATTTGTAGATGTTAAAGCTTTTTCTCCAAATTTATCAATAGGTATATCTAATCTTAATGCTTGACGATCAAGAAATGATCCAGTACCAGCAGCACATACTGTATTCATAGCAAAGTCTACTACTATACCATCTCTCATAATTATTATTTTAGAGTCTTGACCTCCTATTTCTATAATCGTCCTAACCTCAGGATTATAATCTAGACCTGCTATTCCATGAGAAGTAATCTCATTTTTTACAATATCAGCTCCTGCAATAATAGATGCTAAATATCTCCCACTTCCTGTAGTACCTACTCCTAATATATTTCCTTCACCATAATCCTCTGCTAATTCTTTAATACCAGATTTTATTATTTCTATAGGCTCTCCTTGAGTCCTTAGATATCTATTAAATACTAATTCATTATCATTATTTATTAATACAATATTTGTACTTACTGAACCTACATCTATGCCTAGATAATAATTATCCAATTGCAATTTTCTCCTTTCTCCTTTTGATTAAATCTACATATGCTTCTAATCTAGTTAAATATCCAGCTTCTCCAGTCATTTCATCTACTACTAAAGTCATAATTGGAAAATCTAAATCTTTATTTACAGTCTTTAATATACTTTTAGCAACTATTTCAGGCATACAATTTAGAGGTAAGATTTGAATAACTCCATCATAACCAATATTATTATAATATATTACACTACCTACAGTTTCCCGACCATGACCTCCTACTAAAGTTTCTAAATAAGGTTTAGCTAGTTTAAGTTTCATATTCTCTTCTTTTGATCCAAAAGGATAAGAATATACATGGTGTTCAAACCACTTAGTAGGAGTTAAAGACTTCTCTACTAATACACCCATATTCCCTAACTTTCTCTCTATCTCCAAATTTACAAAAGGCTCAATTATAGTATAAATCTCTCCTATAATTCCTATTTTAATCGGATTATGATTTTTATCTAATTTAATATTATTTAAATCCTCTCTAGTTTTTTTAATTAAATCTAATGTTTCTTTTTTTCCATGGGTTTTAACTGCTTCTATATAAAAATTATCCATAATATTATTTACTTCACTTTTATCATATGCATAAGCTCTTATCTCATTTGAAAACTGTGTTAATTCATCTGTCATCTTTATAAGATCTAAAGCTGGTTTTATATTTTTTACAATATTTATAATAGAATTTGATCCTGTAAATCTTCCTACATTCTCTTTAAACTGTTTAACTCCTTCTCTAGGAGGTTCTATTACAATTATCTCAGCATCATATCCAAGTTTCCTTAGTATATCTTCTTGTATCATTCCATATAATCCAAATCTACAAGGTCCACAGCTTCCTGTAATAATTATTGTATCTGCACCCTTTTCTATACTTTCTATATAATTACCTATAAATATTTTAAAAGGAAGACACATCATTTCAGGTGAATATTTAGCTCCTAATTCTAAAGTTTTTCTACTGCATCTTGGTGGAGCTATAACTTCATGACCTAATTCTTCTAAATAGGATTTACCAGCAATATATACATTACCTAAATGAGGGAATGTTATCTTCACTTCTATCCCTCCATTTCATCATATCTAAGAATGCTTCTATTCTAGTATCAAAACCTGCTTCACCAGTTTGTTCATCTAGAGTTAATTCCATAATAGGGATATTATGCTCAGTAGCTTTATGGGATACTATATATGATAATATGGAATCTAAACCACAACCAAAAGATGATAAATATATTATTCCATCTATTTTTCCCTCATCCATTAATTTAAAAGCTGAGCCTGTAGTCTTTCTTCCATGGGTCCAAAACATCCTTTTAGGAATTTTATTCGAATACTCTCTTATATCTGAGTTATTAATATCATCTGACACAATTATATTTATATTCATATCTCTTAATTTATTAATAATATTCATATTGATAAAATTATCATATACATTATAAGAATGTCCTAATAACAATATATTTATTTCATTTGAGCCTATTCTATTGTCTTCATTCCCAATAATTTTCTCTCTTATCCATTTGTTTTGTATATCTGGATCTTTTATAGCATTTTTATAAGCTCTCACATTCTCTCTTCTTTCTATATTTAATCTTTCCCCTATATCAGAAAAATGTCTTTTAAAATTATTTCTTTTAAACAAGTTTAATTGTACATCTATTATTTCCGGTAATTCATTTATACTATGTTTAATCATATCTGGAAGTCCTAATATCTTAGGACAACAATATTCTTTTTTGTATATACTTATTATCTTAGGTATAAACAAATAATCTACTTTATCTTTTAAATACTCTACATGACCATGAAATATTTTGACTGGTAAACAAGCTTCATCAACAGAACTATGTATCCCCATATTTAATATATCTTTATTAGTATTAGGTGAGGAAACTAATTCATAATCTAACTCCTTAAAATATCTTTCCCATATTGGATAAAATTCGTAATACAACATTCCTCTAGGGACCCCTATCTTTTCTACCATAAAACATTCTCCTTTCCTACTCTCATAGTATTGACTAAATGGTTAAATTATATAACTGTACAAAAGATATTTTATGATATAAAATTTGTTAGAGGGTGATTATATATGGAAATAATAGAGACTATATTCTCTGATGATTTAAATGTAGATAGTAATATTGTTAAAGAAGATTCTTGTTTCTTAGATATAGAAACAACTGGCTTAAGTAGGCATAAGAATACAATATATTTAATAGGAATTTTATATTTTAATAAAGATAAGAATTCCTGGACATTAGCTCAAATATTCGCTAATAATCAAGATAAAGAAAAAGAACTACTCTTAGCTACTATGGATTTGTTATCAAATTTTAATCAAATCATAAATTATAATGGAAATTCTTTTGATATTCCTTTTATCAATCAACGTTTACAGCATCATTCTATAGATAATTATATATCTAAAGATAAATCTTTAGATATATATGCTATAGTCCGTAGTAATAAAAACATATTAAATTCAAAAAATTTAAAATTAGAAACTATTGAAGAATATCTTGGCATATATAGAACAGATATATATTCTGGTAGGGATTGTATTAGGTTTTATAAAAATTATGTGGAAAATGGAGAAAAAGAATTAAAAGATAGAATATTACAACATAATTATGATGATCTATATTACCTTTTAAGGGTAGTTGAAATTATAAATATATTAGAAGATAAAAAGTCTTTTAATATACTCTATAAGAATGAATCTGTAAAATTTACTATAGATACTATTAAACATTCTAATGATTTTCTTATAATTAATGGATTTTATTCACCTCAATACAAAATTAATCAAATGTATTATGAAGAGAATTATAAATTACTAATCAAAGAAGATCATCATTTTGAGATTTCTATAGAAATTCAAAAAGGTTTAGTAAATCCTGAAGAAATTTCCCTATTTATAAATAGAAAGGAATATCCTATTGGTAATATTATAGGAAAATCTCCATATAATCTTCCTGAAGATATAATATTATTAAAAATAGAGAAACAATATATTATAGAGAACATTAAGCAAGTAATATTATCCCTATTTAAAAGTGTTTTATAATAGCAAATTAAAAGCATAAACTAGGATATAATATTCTATAAAAATATAATAATAGAATTTAATTAATAGTAATAGGTAGGTGTAGGTATGGTTAAATTTAAGAATGTATAAAAAGTTTATAATACAATTTAATATATTATAAGCCATAAGATAAAGCAATTCTTAATTGATGAATATAATCGGTCAAGTAATCCTACATTCTAATAAATCTTATATTACCACAAAAAAAGAGTAGACTATATATAGTCTACTCTTTTTAAATGGTGGGCCTTCAGGGACTCGAACCCCAGACCTACCGGTTATGAGCCGGGCGCTCTAACCAACTGAGCTAAAGGCCCTAAATTTAATTTAGGTTATTTGGCAGTCTCGCTACACAAATCTATCTGCTGGTTATACTCACATAGATTTAGTGCTCCTTGCCCTTAACCTACCATCAATTTATAAAAATCTATAAATTAGGTTAGGTTATAATGGTGGGCTTAGGTGGATTCGAACCACCGACCTCACGCTTATCAGGCGTGCGCTCTAACCAACTGAGCTACAAGCCCTAAATTATTAACATTTAGGATTACATAGTATTATTTGCGGCTTATCTATACCAATCTGAAGTTTAACCTACCACTTTAAAGATTTAATGGTGGGCTTAGGTGGATTCGAACCGCCGACCTCACGCTTATCAGGCGTGCGCTCTAACCAACTGAGCTACAAGCCCTAATACTATTAAGTATGGCAGGGGTGGCAGGATTCGAACCCACGGCATTCGGTTTTGGAGACCGACGTTCTGGCCTCTGAACTACACCCCTATACCATTTTGGTGCCCAAAGCCGGAATCGAACCAGCGACACATAGATTTTCAGTCTATTGCTCTACCGACTGAGCTATTTGGGCACATTTAAAAATATAATTTTCAGTCCTCTGCTTATACCGACTGAGCTATTTGGTCAATATAGCTATTTGGTCAATATACAATTTTGGTTTGTCCACTTGATTAAGTAAAAATGGTGGGCCTTCAGGGACTCGAACCCCAGACCTACCGGTTATGAGCCGGGCGCTCTAACCAACTGAGCTAAAGGCCCCACATGGCGGAGAAGGAGGGATTTGAACCCTCGCACCCTTATACAAGGATCTACTCCCTTAGCAGGGGAGCCTCTTCAGCCTCTTGAGTACTTCTCCTTATATGGCGGAGAGAGAGGGATTCGAACCCCCGTGGGCTTGCACCCTAACGGTTTTCAAGACCGCCCCGTTATGACCACTTCGGTATCTCTCCATGATTACAAACTATAAAAAAATTGCCCTAAGGCATGTTTTATTAAAATTGGTGATCCATCCGCGACTCGAACGCGGGACTCCCTGATTAAAAGTCAGGTGCTCTACCGACTGAGCTAATGGATCAAATAAAATGGCTGGGGTGACAGGACTCGAACCTGTGGGATCACGGAGTCAAAGTCCGTTGCCTTACCGACTTGGCTACACCCCAACTATATGGCGCGCCTAGGAGGATTCGAACCCCCGGCACATGGATTAGAAGTCCATTGCTCTATCCTACTGAGCTATAGGCGCATGCTTAAGTTTAATGGAGCGGGTGAAGGGGATCGAACCCTCGCAACCAGCTTGGAAGGCTGGGGCTCTACCACTGAGCTACACCCGCGTAATGTATAATTAAATATTATATTTTAAAACTACTATAATGGTGGAGGAGACTGGATTTGAACCAGTGAAAGCTTAGCTAACGGATTTACAGTCCGTCCCCTTTAGCCACTTGGGTACTCCTCCGATTTAGTTAGATTAAATGGAGCTGGCGAGAGGAATTGAACCCCCAACCTATTG
>DATGUA010000072.1:0-20398 GCA_035301545.1 Tissierellaceae bacterium
TTTATTTTTCCTTCTATATATCTATACTAAACAATAAATTTATTATGCTAAAAATCTTACTTAAGGAAATTTTATCCTATTATTGCTAGGAATATATGATTTGGAATATATAAAAAAGATTCCCTGGCGGGAATCTTTTCACCTGTATTGTTCCTTCTTTCTCTTATTTCTGTAAAATTAGTAATTAATATACTAAAAATAGATCTCTTAACTAATTTGATAATTTATCTTTTTAATGCTATAATATGTATTCATGGGCGATTAGCTCAGCTGGCTAGAGTGCCACGTTGACATCGTGGAGGCCATTGGTTCAAGTCCGATATCGCCCACCATTTTTGTTTACCTTCATAATACAAAGATTTAATCAGTAAACCCTTCACCTAATACTTCATTTACAAAACTTACCCATATAAAAGCTTTTGGATCTATTTCTTTAACTCTATTTTTAATTACTAAATATTCTCTTCTTGGAACGACTGTATTTATTATTCTCTTTTCACTATTTGAAAATCCACCTACACCAAAAAACAATGTTACTCCTCTTTTCATCTCCTCTTTAATAAATCTACTAACTTCATCCTCTTTATCACTTATAATTGCTATTTTTACTTTGGTATTAAATCCTGCTATTACCTTGTCTATTACTGCTGAATTTATTAAAATACCTAATAGAGCATATAGTCCTAATTCTAAACCAAATACTATGGCAGCCCCTAACACTATTAAACTATCTACTACAAATAATGAGGATCCTATATTAAAATTAGTAAAATTACTTATTATCTTTGCTATTATATCTGTACCACCTGTAGATGAATTCTGATTGAATATAATAGCCATACCTACACCTTGAATTAAAATACCGTATATTAAATTTATTAATAAATCATCTACTAATGGACCATCCATTGGAGTTATAATCTCAAATATATATATAATTCCAGACAACATTAAACTATTATAAACTGTATATCCTCCAAACTCTTTTCCTATTACTAAAAAGGCAATAATAAATAGAACCCCATTTGATATAATCATAATAATTCCTATAGGAATATTAGGAAATAGATGATTAATCAACATCGCAAAACCTGTAACTCCTCCTGCTGCTAAATCCGAAGGAACTAAAAAATAATAAAGTCCTGTAGCTAGTATCAAAACTCCCAGATTCATAAGTAAAAAAGATTTCAAATCGAACTTTTTCTTCACACAATCACTCCTTACATACTTTTATCAATACAATATACTATTCCTATTTTAATGATATTGTTAAACTTATAAAAAATCAACCTCAATAAAGAAATATTTATTGAGGTTGATAATTACCCACCTAGGGTAATATCTTGAGTCTGATACCAATCCATAGCATCCTTAAAATGAGTTGGATTAAAATCTGGCCAGTAATCTTCTACTATATAAAAGTCTGAATATACAGATTGTAAAGGTAAAAATCCACTTAATCTCCTTCTACCGCCCCATCTAATTATTAGATCGACTCTATTTATATCTTTAGATTTTAATAGATCAATTGGATTATTAGCAGCTTTATCCAAGCTAATAATATTTCTCACATCCCATTTCCAATCATAATTAACTAAAAAGTTTAAATTAATTCCGCCTTTACCAAACCTTTTCCTTTCCTTAGTGTATGGTAACAGTTCTTTTGGAAACATAGGAGAATTTGTATTGCCTATTACTAACAAATCTGCTTCTTCTTCTGATAATAACTTTACAGCATCTATACAAGATTGAGTAAAGGCTAATCTTTGTAATTTAGGTCTCTTAGTATTATCAGATGTAAAACCATAAAATGTAAGTTCTTTGATTCCTATTTCCTTACAGAGTTTTAATATTTGTAAACCTGGATTTAATCCATTATCATATCCATCTTCTTTAGACATACCATTATCTTCTGCCCATCTTCTATTTCCATCTGGAATTATACCTAAATGTTTTGGTATTCTCATTATAAATCCCTCTCTTTCAATATCTATTATTTCCAAATACTAAATATACATTCATCACTTTAGTTAGTAAGTTTAGTATTTAATCTATTGAAATAGATATAAAAACTAATAAGGATTAACACATAATATAATGAGTTTTTATATTAACTATTTAATAGTGTTTAGACCTATCTCCTCCTATTAATTTCTTCCTAGTTCTTATCATACTAAGATGTGCTTTTCCGATTTCTTTTATTTCACTTCTTACAACTACTCCAACTCCTTTAATATGCATACCTATAAATACATCTCCTATATCTATACCTGCCTTTACCCCTACATATTCTACTAATACAGGATTATCAAATATTTCCATAGCTGCAGTTGAAAATCCACCACCTGCTGTTTCTGTAGGTATAACATTTACTGGATCTAAATTATGTCTAATTGCATATTCCTCTTCTACTACCAAAGCCCTATTTATATGTTCACAAGATTGAATTACTGGGTAGATCTCCTTCTCTTTTAATATAGATACTATATTACTAACTACTAATCTAGCTATTTCCATATTAGTAGCTGAACCTAGATCTTCTCCTATAATTTCGCTAGTACTTCCACCAATCACTAAAGCATCATTAGGTTTTAAACCTGCAACTTCTAATAACTCTGATGTAATTTGTTTAACATCTTTTTCTATTTTATTTAAATCCATAAATAAAACCTCCCTTTACTATTACCCCTAGTGTATCATAATATCTTATTCCTTCCGAATAATAAAATTTATATATAATTCCTTTTGTATTAACCCTCCTTATTTTAATACTCATTGGTTACAAAATATATAAAATATTATTTAATAGAAAAAAATCCTAGGAAGCCCTAGGATTTTTTTCATTTATTCTTGTCCTTTTTTAATCCATTTTGTTACTTCTACAGTTCTTTTTGCCTGATGTTTTACTGCTGCTTCTACATCTTCTACCATCCCGTCTCTTCCTGTTGTTACAGAAGTTCCATATGGATTTCCTCCTGATACATATACAGAATCATCAGTATATCCTGGCGGAACTATAATAGCTCCCCAATGCATCATAGTAGTATAAATAGTTCTAACAGTAGTTTCTTGACCACCGTGTGAATTTTGTGCTGATGACATGGCTGATACTACTTTATTAGCTAATTTTCCTTCTGCCCAGACACCGCTTTGCAAATCAAAGAATTGTTTCATTTGAGATGCTATATTTCCAAATCTAGTTGGCGCTGAAAATATAATAGAATCTGCCCATATTAAATCTTCTGATCTAGCTACAGGTACATCTTTTGTAGACTCTGTAAAGTCTTTCCAGGCTTCATTAGCATTTATAACCTCTTCTGGTGCTAATTCATCGACTTTTAATACTTTTACTTCTGCTCCTGCTTCTTTAGCAGCTTCCTCTGCCCATTTTACCATTTGGTAATTAGTTCCTGTCATATTATAATAAATTATAGCTAATTTAACATTATTCATTTAAAAGCCTCCTAAATTAATCTTTACTTATCTATTTCAATCGTCTAGATAGAGTATACCCCTTGTGATTTATAATTAAACTATATAATAGTATATTCGATCTTAATATTACTAGACTATCTTACAGTCTTAGTTCCCTCTCTCCATTATATATCCCAAAAAAACTTTAATACTTATACACTCTATTTATCATCTAAAAACATAAAAATAAAGTCTAATTAATTAGACTCTATTTTAAATCCATGATTCCATATTAGATAATTTCCTATTAACAATATTATTAAATAAATATATATTCCATAAGTAATTTTTTCAAATATATAATGTAGTATAAATAGGACAAGTATAGTTATCATAGATAGAAACATCTGAATAAGTCTACCTTCTTGTCTTATTCCAAAATCCATTGAGAAAGGTAAATCCTTTCTTCCTAATTTAAATATAATCACTATTGCCACCATCATATTCAAATATGTAATTATAATATGAGGTATTATTTTAAAATTAAAAATAAATAAAAATATAATACTTACAATAATAAATAATGGAGTAAATAGATTTATAAATGCAGATTTTATAGTTCCTTTATATATATTTCTCGTATTTTCAATAGGTATAATTTTATATATCCAGGCCCCCTTATAATCTCCTGAATACTTTAAAAATTGTGGCATAGCCGATATAGCAAAAAATATAAAATATATAGTAAAATACATTTTAGAATCCTGTAATCCTGCTAATCCATCATCAATACTAAAAGCTAAAGGCATAATTAATGGAAGTATAAATCCCATACCCAAACTTGGATAAACTCTTAATTTAAATTGTCTTTCCTTTTTTATCATATTAGTGGAAAATTTATAAAAAGCTTGTTCTTCTCTAGTTTTACATACTAATTTAGCAATGAAATCTGAAATATTAACTTTTTTGACCTTTGGTTTACTTGCTTCATTTAATTTTTGTAAATTACTTTCAAAAACTGGCATCAGTTTTATATAAATAATTATGGATAAAATAGGAATAATTAAAGCTATCAAGGAATATATTACTATACTATTTTCCTTATTTCCTTTTAATATTAATTCAAAAGGTGCAGAAAACCATATTGGTGGTAATAAATAACTCCACCATTTATAACTAAATTCAATGTTTTCAAGATCTACAAAATTAAATAATCTTCCGATAAACTGATATCCTATGGTTATTATAATGGTCAGGCCTATTTGTACATAATTTATCATATCTTTTAATTTCTCACCATCAAAAAACCTCAATATTAATATATATATAAGTCCTGTTAACACTATCAAAAATAAGTCTATAAGAATTATTTGAAATAAAAATATTATAAAAAATATAAAACTCTTATTTATTATACTAGCAATTAAACTTGGACCAATGAGGGATATTGAAATCATAAATACATAAAAGAAAATATGTAATATCTTAGCTGTATTTAATGTTCTACTATTAATAGGTCTTGAAAGTAAAATATCCTTATCTCTTATATCTAATAATACTGAACTAAAATCTGATATTAAAGATGTAATCATCAAAAACATAAATATGCCAAAGACTAAACTCATCTGAAATAAATAATTATCTCCAAACAATACTAGAGGGACCATAATAATCCCAAGTAATAAATACATACCCAAAGACTTAATAAAATTATTCTTGTCTGTAGTATTAGAATTTTGTAGTACTGTGCTAGTTCTTCTACTATCTAATGTTAATTTAACCTGAAGAATCTTTCTCATGGACTGATAATCTATATTTAATCTTTTAAATAAAGATTTAAATAGATCTAAAAACTTTAATACTTTATAATCTTTCATTTATACCACCTCTTTTATGGTGGATACTATTTCTTTAGCAATAGATTCATGATCATTAAATCCTGTTAATTGATTAAATATCTTCTCTAAACTTCCCTCTGTAGAATCCTTTCTCAAATCTTCTATATCTCCATCTGCTATAATTTCACCATTATTTATAAGTATTATTCTATTACTAAGTGTTTCTACTACTTCCATAATATGAGATGAATAAAATATAGTCTTTCCATCTTTTATTAGTTCATTTAGTACTTCTTTAAATACCATTATACTATTAGCATCTATTCCACCTAATGGCTCATCTAAAAATAAAATATCTGGATCATTTATTAAAGCAGATATAATCAATGTTTTTTGTTTCATACCTTTTGAATAAGATTCAATTCTAGAGTCATATATATCTTTAATTCCAAAAAGATCCATTAGCCTTTTTGCTTTTTTATCTACCTTTTCATACTCCATACCATATAATTCTCCTATAAAAGTAAGATACTCTCTAGCTGTTAAGTTTTCGTATATATCACCAGTTTCTGGAACATATCCTATTTTTCTTTTATATTCAATAGAATCATTTCTAATATCTTGTCCTAATATTTTTATTTCACCTTCATAATCTTCTATAAGACCTAATATTATTTTTATAGTAGTACTTTTCCCTGCTCCATTTGGGCCTATATACCCTATAAGTTCTCCTTTATCTACCTCTAAATTCACATTTTTTAAAACTATTTTATCTCCAAAAAATTTTCTCAAATTTTTAATGCTTATTATAGGTTCTATTTTTCTCACCTCTCTTATATAATATATTTATCCTATTATAAACCGTATATCAATTACAATAGGATAAATAGTATGCTTTAATTTATAAATTAAAGCATACTATTTTCTAGTGTAGTTTACATATTTATATGGTAGATCATCTTGATAATATACCTTAGATTCTTTTACTATATCCCAATTTTCATCTAGATCTAAATTTGGTATATTAGTATCTGCCTTTGGAAAACTTTTTAATATCTTAGTAATATAAGCTTTACTACAATAAGGCATTAGCTGAGAAACTACACTTCCTCCTCCAGTAACAAATACTTCCATTTCATTAGCGGGATTTATTTCCTTTAATAATGAATTTAATTTATTTAAATCATCTAGTATATAAAAATCATCCTCATTAAACTTTTTACTTTTCGTTACCAATACATTTATTCTGTTTGAAAGAGGTTTTTGACCGGGTATAGCTTCTAAAGTTCTTCTTCCCATTATAACTATATTATCTTCTGTAATTCGTTTAAACCTTTCCAAGTCTTCTTTTATTGAGGTTAGCATTCCTCCATCAAGTCCAATATTCCAATTGTTATCAACAGCAAATATTAAAATCATTCTTATCCTTATCCTTTGTATAATATGTCCTTTTTAAGTTCTTCTGCCTTATTATCATCTAATAAGTATCTTACAATCTCTACAGCAAAATCCACTGCTAAAGAGGGACCCCTAGATGTAATAATATTATCATCACTTACTACATTATCCTCTTTATAAATAGATTTCTTCAATTGATCTTCAAATCCTGGATATGACGTAGTTTTTTTACCTTCTAATATTCCAGCCCTTTCTAAAACTATAGATCCTGCACAGATTGCAGCTATTAGCTTATCTCTATTATACATTTCTTTAATTATATCTATTACTTTTTTATCATCCCTTAAATTAGTAGCCCCTGGTAATCCTCCTGGAATTATAGCTGCTTTATATAAATCTAAATTATTTATCTCATCTATAAGTTTATCTGCTATAACTTTAATATTATGAGCTCCTTTTACTTCTTTTTCTTCCATAGTAGATACCATATCTATTTCTATATCCATTCTTCTAAGATAATCTACTACAGTTAAAGCTTCAACTTCCTCAAATCCTTCTACTAAAAATATTAATACTTTCATAAAAAACACAGACCTCCTTTGTAATATCTAAATTCCATCTACCATATTACACTTACCCATTACTTCAAATATTATCAAGTAAATATAATTTATAATATATTTATTATTAAAAATGATGCTAGTATAGATACCACTACTGACAGTATTAAATTTGGTTTAAGATAAGATATTAATCCAGCTAGAGATATACCTACAATAGATGGTATTAATAAATCTGCTGAAGATGTTAATATTCCTCTAATTATCAATATACTTAAAGAAGTATAAGGAATATATTCTAAGAACTGTTCTATCTTTGGATTCAATCTTTTATCAGCTAGAAAGATTAATGGTAATAATCGTGGAATATAAGTAACTAAAGCCATGCCTAATATTAAGTTTAAATAATTCATTATTTAACATCCCCTTTCCTATTTAAAAACACCACTCCAATAAAAGAGGATAATATTATACCTATAATAATATCCCAGCCATTAGTAAATAACCTAGAATAAAATAATATTATATAAATTAATGCAGATAATATAGATAAAAACAAATTATTTATTTTCCCTTTAAATTGAGGAAATAATAATGCTACAAACATACCGTATAAGCCTATTCCTAAACTTGCTTGTAAGGATACAGGTAGGATCTCTCCTACTAAATAACCTAATATAGTACCAATAACCCAGGAACCATATGAACATATATTGACTGTTAATAAAAATGCTAGGCTTAATTCATTTTCAGTAAAAGATAATACAGAAAAGCTTTCATCTGTAATTCCGAATGCTATCAATGGGAGATATGACTTTTTTATATGTTGTAATTTAGTTGATAATGATGCACTCATTACCATATGTCTTAGATTTAATAAAAATGTTGCTAGAATTATACCTCCAGCTCCTACTCCTCCTTGTATTAAATCTAAAGCCATAAATTGACTAGCACCAGCAAATACTATAATAGAGAATAGGCTAGTTTCACCAAATGATATACTTATATTTTTAGCTAAAATTCCAAAAGCAATAGCTACAGGAACATATCCTAACATTAATGGTAGAGCCGATTTTATGCCTTGTTTTATGTCATTTTTATTTTGTATGCTCATAAATTCATCCTCCTATGATTTTAAAATATTATATTAGTTTATGACTATTAATACAAGGACTTTAGTATAATATAAGAACCTTGGAAATTAATTTCCAAGGTTTAACTATCATAAAAGTTGTTTATATCTTAGATAGAAACTTTTTCCAAAGATTTTGTAGATATTTTTGGCATGTGTCCAAAGTATCTAATAATTTATAGGACAAATTATTAGATGTTACTCATTCTAAATAAAATATCCATTTACCTTCTTCTGGAATTCTATAATTTACTCCTCCATATTCGTGAGATATTTCTAACTTATATACTACTAGTTCTTCTACATCAAAAGTTTCCCATTGCTTCACTAATTTTCTCCTTAATATTTTGTTTATTATAAAATCATTATTGATATATGTAAAACCCTTATCATTCAGCTGATAATTGCTATCATTTGTCTAATGTAAATTAGAACATTTGTGGAATATAAGTCAAACAAAATAATAGAAATTGAAACAGTACCATTTATATAATTATTGCATATTATAGTTATACGTAAAATTTAAGGATGTGTTTTTATGGAAACTATACTATTAGTTCTAGTGGTCTCTTTAGATGCTTTTGTAGCTAGTATTGCTTATGGTTCTAAAAGAATTAAGATACCATTTTCATCTAATCTAGTTATTAATATAATTTGTTCTTCTATACTTGGAATATCATTGTTTTTTGGGTATTTAGTACAAAAAGTTGTTCCAAGTAGTGTTACTACTATAATAAGCTTTTTACTTTTGTTTTCTCTTGGGATTTATTCCTTATTTGAAAGTCTAATCAAAACATATTTAAAATCTAGGCCTGATGCAAAAAAGGAAGTTAGATTAAAGATCTTTGATGTAGATTTTATTATAAATATTTACCTAGACAAAACAAATGCTGATCTTGATGATTCCAAAAGGCTTGATTTTAAGGAAGCATTGTATCTAGGTACTGCTTTATCTCTTGACTCTTTAGCTATTGGATTTAGTAACAGTTTTGGAAATGTTAATTACTTTCATGCTGTAGCTCTATCTTTTATTGTAAATATGATAGCTATTAATGGAGGTTTATTTCTCGGGAAAGAAATCGTAAAAAAGACCAATTTAAATCTATCTTGGTTAGCTGGTACTATATTAATCATCTTAGCTTTTCTAAAATTTAAATAACAAAAATGGCTGAAATTTTCTCAGCCATTTCAACTACTTGTTCTACTTCTATGTAAAGCTCTAATGTTTCAGTTAATATTAATTTTTCTACTTTAAGCTTATATTCTTTCTCTCCAACTTTAAAAATTCTTCTATCAATTACTTCTAATAATATATCTGCATCCATATCTTTAACTTCTTTTCCTAATAAACTATTATATTTTTCTTTTATAGCTTTTTCTATTTCTATTTTATCTAATTCATCTCCTATAAAATCTAAATTAATATCTATATCTTCTAATACCACGTACTGAGTATTTATAGTATCCTCTACCTTTTCTAATTTCGCTTCTTTATCTATAATTACGTTTTCTAAATATACTATCTTTTTATAATATTCATCCATTCTATAACTTACTAAAGCTACCAAAATTAAGGTTCCAATTAGGATCCCCCAAACCAATCCAGTTATAAAGTATATGAGGAATTTTGAATTTTTACCTTTTAATATTCCCATAGTTTACCACATTTTTCAATTAATTTAATAAATATATAACCTATATTAGAACCTAAAAGGGCTACAAATATATATATAATTTGTTTTACGATAGACTTTATTTCCCCCTCGAATAGTCCCTTCTCAATTATTACAAATGAAGAAAATGTCCCTCCTAATGCAATAGCTACACCCCAAATTTTTATTGAATTAGCTATATTCATCATAGATTTTAAAGGTGGTTCTCCTGTTATTAATCCTCCTAGTCCTGAAAATATACTTCCTCCTATTACTACACCAAAAGCTATAAAAAAGTTCTGTACTACAGTAGTATAAAAATTAGGCAATATAATCACCCTATTCATAAGCATTTGTCTATAAATATGATAAATATATTGCCTTTATGATTATTATTAAAATAATATACTTTATTTTAGAAATTAACTAATTCTTCCAGTAATTTTCAATTCCTTCTTTTACATCTTTATTATTAAATAATATATTATAAATTTCTAAGAAAAATGGTGTATCTTTTTTCATATTAATTTTACCTTCTTTTTCTAACTCTTTAAGAAATCTATATCCATTTGGAGTTATAGCTAAACCTTCTACAGTTTGGTGTTCCATAATTTCTAATGCTTCATCTTTAGTATTTCCTTCTCCGATTAGTTTACCGAACTGTCCATTTCTTCCACCTTGGGAAGTAACATAATAATCTCCTACTCCTGCCATTCCTAAGGCTGTCTCTCTATCTCCACCATAAGCTTCTACTATATTAGCCATTTCAATAGCCCCTCTAGCCATTAAAGCTGCTCTTGGATTGTCTTTACCCTTTTCTATACCTTCAATCATTCCCATACCTATAGCATAGGAATTTTTAAATGCTGCACATAAATCTACACCTTGTATATCTCCACTTACTTCTCCTCTAAACTTATCAGATTTAAACATATCTCTTACATATTCTGCAGCTTCTAAATCTTCAGAAGCAAATATACCTTCACTATATACACCATTAGCTATTTCTGCTGCTATTAATCCTCCACCTAATTTAACAATACTCATCTTACCTTTAGAAGTTTCTGGCATATTGTTAGTAATAACTGTAGACATTGTATCTAAACTATCTCCATCTATTCCTTTAGTTATACTTAAAACAACATGATTATCATTTATATATTTTGCTATAGTTTGGCTCATAGTTTCTATACCTTTAGAGATTACTGCAATTACTACTAATTTAGTATCTTTAAAAGCTTCTTCCATTTGATCATGATAATAAAATGATATATTGTCAGGTATCTTAGCTCCTAAAATTTTATTCTCTTTAGTTTCCTTCATTTGATCTAGGGCTTTATCATCCCATTGAGTACCCCACAAATTAACATTATGTCCATTATTACCTAAATGTATGGCTAATGCACTTCCCATTACACCTGCACCTATAACTACAACTTTTTCCATTTTGCTCCTCCTCCTAATTTTATTTATCTATAATGTAATTTATTATATTATAATTCTCTTCTATTTTCCATTGCCTTACTTAATGTAACTTCGTCAAAATATTCTAAATCTCCACCTATAGGAATTCCATGGGCTATCCTACTCACTTTAATATCTAAAGGTTTGATTAATTTAGTAATATATAAAGCTGTAGCTTCACCTTCTACGGTAGGATTAGTAGCTAATATCACTTCTTCAACTACATCATCAGATAATCTAGCTAAAAGTTCCTTTATTTTAATATCATCAGGTCCTATATTATCCATCGGAGAAATAACCCCGTGAAGTACATGATATTCTCCTTTATACTCCCTAGACCTTTCCATAGCTATAATATCTTTTGCTCCCTCTACTACACATATAGTAGATTTATCCCTTTGTGTGCTACTACAAAATATACATGGATCTACATCTGTAAGATTACAGCATATACTACATAGCTTTATATTTTCTTTTGCATCTATAATTGATTTAGAGAGTTTTTCTGCACCTATAGTGTCCATCTCTAATATATAAAAGGCAAGTCTTTGAGCAGTTTTTGTACCTACTCCTGGCAATCTAGATAACTGCTCCATAAGATTTGCTATGGGCAATGCATATTGCTCCATCTAAAAACCTCCTAATAATTAAAGACCTGGAATATTCATTCCACCAGTAATCTTTTGCATTTCTGAATTTACCATATCCTCTGCTTTTCTTAAAGCTTCGTTAATCGCTGCCATAACTAAATCTTGTAACATATCTACATCTTCTGGATCTACTACAGATTCATCTATCTCTATATCTAATACTTCCTTTTTTCCATTAACAGTTGCAGTAATAGCTCCTCCACCTGCACTAGCTTTTACTTCTCTTTCCTCTAAGTCACTTTGCATCTTTTCCATTTTCTTTTGCATCTTTTGCATTTGTTTCATCATATTTCCTCCACCGCCCATTCCTGGGAATCCACCTCTTGCCATAATTTATATTCTCCTTTCTTATTCTATTTCTACTACATCTTCACCAAAGAAGTCTACAACTTCTTGAATTGATTCTTCTTTATTTTCTTTTTTAGGCTCTTCTTTGACTACCTCTTTACTGTTCATAATAAAACTAACAACAATTTCCCTATTAAAGTATTGAGATACTGTTTGTTCTATAAACTTCTTATTTGATTCTGAGTCAATAGCATCTCTATGGAAACCAAACCCATCCTCATATCCTATAGTTAACAGATTGTTGGTAAATGATATTAATTGGCCCTCAATTATTAATGCATATATACTTATTTTCTTAGATTTTATTTTTTCTGTTATTCTTGGCCAATGCTCTTTTACTATATCTATATTTAATTCTTTATTTTTATCTATTGGGCCTTCTTCTCTTTTACTTGGTTTTTGTTCTTTAAAATTTTTATCCTTTTGGGAATTTACTTTTCTTTTTACCGACCTTTGTTTTTCAGCCGATATGTATTCTATTTTTTCTTTCTTAGCAGGTTGAGGCTGTCCTTCTGTTTTAACTATGGTATGTCCTTCTTCTAATTTCTTTATCCTTTCTTCAAGAGATATAGTCTCTTCCATCTTTACCATCTTTATTGCAGCCATTTCTAATATAATTCTAATTTGTGTAGACCACCTACCTTGAGTTTCTGCTTCAGTAAGTATTTCTAATGCTCTTAAGATATGATCTAAATCCATACCATTGCTTTGTTCTTTATATCTTTCAATATCATCTATTTCCAAAAAATCTTCTAAATCATTTGATGACTTTATTACCATTAGATTTCTATAATGTTCTATTAAATCTTTTATAAATTGATGAATATCTTTACCATCTTGTATTATATCATCTATGGCCATTAATGTCTTTTCCATCTCTTTATTTTTAATATTATCCACTATATTAAATAATAAATCCTTATTAGCTACACCTAGTATATCTATAGCATCTTCATAAGTAATTTTTCTATCATTAAAAGATACACACTGATCTAAAAGACTTAAAGCATCTCTCATAGAGCCATCTGAATTTCTAGCTATTAAACTTAAAGCTTTATCTTCCATATCAATATTTAGTTCTTCTAATATATTTTTCATATTATATATTAAATTTTGTATATTTATCCTTTTAAAATCAAATCTTTGACATCTTGATAATATGGTTTGTGGCAATCTTTCTGGTTCAGTAGTTGCAAGTATAAATATCAGATGTTGTGGTGGTTCTTCTAATGTTTTTAATAAAGCATTAAATGCCCCTTTAGAAAGCATATGGATCTCATCTATTATATACACCTTATATTTTATATTAGAAGGTGGATATACTACTCTATCTCTTATTTCTCTTATATCCTCAACACTATTATTACTAGCTGCATCCATTTCTATAACATCCATTGTAGTCTCTTCTATAATTTCTACACAATTATCACATTTATTACAAGGATTCCCATTTTCAGGATTTAAACAATTAACAGCTCTAGAAAATACTTTAGCTGCTGATGTTTTACCTGTACCTCTAGTTCCAGAAAATAAATATGCATGACCTATATTTTCTTTTTCTACTTGGCTTTTTAAAGTTGTATTTATGTGATCTTGGCCTAATAATTCATCAAATATTTTAGGACGATACTGTCTATATAAAGCTTGATACATTAGTTTCACCTACACTTCCCATAATATATATTATAACAGATTGAAGGAAATTTACCATTAAAAAACTATATCTTATTTATTAAAAGTTAATTATATAACTATTAATTTCTTTTAATAATTTATATAAACACAGAACTACTACTTAAGAAATTAACCAATTATGTATTTTTGTATAGAAAAATAATATTAAAACTCTTTATTATCGACATAGTACTAATGCAGCTCAGCAATTTAATAACTAAAAATTGTATTTTACAAAATATACCTTAGAAAGAAACTTGACATTAATATTATTTTGGACTATAATATATCAGTGTAATAATTGTGGAGAGGTGGCCGAGCTGGCTGAAGGCGCTCGCCTGGAAAGCGGGTAAACGTGTAAGCGTTTCGAGGGTTCAAATCCCTCTCTCTCCGCCATTTTTAAATTTTCCATACTAGATGGGGTCTTAGCGGCACCCTATAACCTGCAATCCGCTATAGCAGGATTGAAGTCCTAGGCTAGGCGCCTTCATTGTAAAGTCTGCCCTAGGTAAGTGATGTTGACAATTGGGTCCTACGCAACGGAAACTCATAAACCCCGTCAGGTCCGGAAGGAAGCAGCGGTAAGTGAATCTTTTCGTGTGCCGTAGGGGTGCCTGGTTCGAGTTAACTGCTTAGGTAACGTTTAGGATGAAGTCGTCAAACTTAGGTGTATGGATTACATAATAAAAAAACTATCTGTTATAACAGATAGTTTTTTCTTTTCTTTTATATTTATTTAAATTCTATTAATTTCTAGGATTATATTGTGAAATTTCACTTAACCTTTGATAAATCTCTTTTTCTTCATCTGTTAGATTCGGTGGATTTACTATATTTATCTCTAAATATAAATCTCCTTTGTTTTTCTTCATATCTTTAAAACCTTTATTAGGTATTCTAATTCTCTTTCCAGATACTATACCTTCGGGTACAGTCACTTTTATCTTTCCTTCTAATGTACTTACTATTGCCTCAGCACCTAAAGCCGCTTCCCAAGGCAATACATCTACTCTAGAAGTAATATCTAAACCTTCTAAACTATCTTTACCATTATCAATAATACTAATTTCAAACAGGATATTTCCATCTATTCCCCATTTGTCACCTTTTACTCTTAGCTTTTTCCCTGGTAATATACCTCTCGGTATCTTTACTTTTATATTCTTATTTTGACCACCAAAATTAAGTCTTACATTTCTAGTAGTTCCATTATAAGCTTCTTCTAGACTTATCTCTAATTCTGATTCATAGGATTGCTTTTTAGACCTATTAGATGATGTAGCACCTCCACCACCAAATAAATCACCTATATCAAATCCTTGACTAGATCCACCACCAAAAAACATATTAAAAAAGTCACTGAATCCACTAGCATTACCAGAGGTAGTATAGGTATAACCTTGACCACCAAATCCATATTGAGATGGGTCAAAGTTTTGACCACCTCTAAAATTATAATTACTTCCAAACATATCGTACTGTTTTTTCTTTTCTTCATCTCCTAATACTTCATAAGCTTCATTTATTTCTTTAAATTTTTCCTGTGCTTTTTCATTATCAGGATTTAAATCTGGATGATATTTTTTAGCTAAACGTCTATAAGATCTTTTTATATCATCTTGACTAGATTCTTTTTCTACTCCTAATATTTTATAATAATCTTTATACTCCATTAAATCATCTCCGTTACTAAAACTTCCTTTCTCTATCCTATTATATCTATTGATCTTAAAAAAGACAATAAAAAAGATGTAAGCTAGGCTACATCTTTAAATCATATTTTTCATCATTATTATAATATTGGGCAATGAGCAAATCCAATTCCTCACTTACCTTTAATGTTTTTTCACTACATAAACCATTATTTTTAATTATATCATTTAATTTCTTTTTAACTTTATTTATTTGTTTTATCATTTGTTCCTCCTTGAATAGTTTCTCATATTAAAAGGTTATATATATGATTATACCCATATTTTCTTTTTTTAAGTGTATAAATTTTTCTACATATTTTCCTATTAAATTCTCTTTCTATAATATATTATACTACATTCCTTTCAACTTTTAAAGACTTTTATTGGCTTTTAGCCAACTTTTATTATATACTATTAGCTAATGACTATTATCGACTTATTTTTCTATATTTTGACATAGAAAGGACTGAGTTTATGACATTATGTAAAGAATTAGATTCTAAAAGTATCGGAAAAAGAATTAGAACACAAAGAGAAAAGCTTGGATTATCCAGAGATAATCTTGCTAAAATAGTAAATTTATCTACTTATTATATTGGACAGATTGAACGTGGAGAAAGAAATATGAGTATTCAAACACTATATAATATCTCTGAATCTTTAAATATATCTATGGATTATATAGTCAAAGGTAAAGTAAAATACACCAAAGATATGCTAGTTTTAGAATCACTAGAAAATAATTATCAACAAATACCTAATAATGATATTAAAGGAGTAATCGATTTATTATCTGATTCTTCTCCAAATTATGTTACATTAGTTAAAGATATGATGAAGTTAATCCTACCTTATGTAAATTAAAAAAGAGCTTCTATCTGTGTACAGATAAAAGCTCTTTTTTAATTTACATTATACTTACTTTATATATTTATCTATTACATTAATAATTTCTTCTATCTTTTCATTACCCTTATCTTCAGTTTCTAGTATTGCATCAGTTACACAATTTCTAATATGACCATTCAACACATCTATATTAGCTTTTTTTAAAAGACCTATAGTAGAAAGGATTTGTGTAGATATATCTACACAATACCTATCCTCTTCTACCATTTTAATAATTCCATTTAATTGTCCTCTAGCTGTTTTTAACTTATTAGCAGCTACTTTCTTTGCCTCATCCATATTATCACCAATTTCCAATTTAATCTTTATTATTCAAAATTTCTTAATCTTAATGAATTAGTTACTACTGAAACCGAACTAAATGCCATTGCTGCTCCTGCTACCATTGGACTTAGAAATCCTAAAGCTGCAAATGGTATACCTATAGAATTATAGAAGAATGCCCAGAATAAATTTTGTCTTATAGTTCTCATTGTTCTATGACTTAATCTAATTGCTGTTACTACTCCTTCTAGGTCACCCCTCATTAGTGTAATATCAGCAGCTTCCATAGCTACATCAGTTCCTGTACCTATAGCAAATCCTATATTAGATGATGCTAAAGCTGGCGCATCATTTATTCCATCTCCAACCATACCTACATTTTTACCTTCCGCTTTTAATTTTTCTACTGCTTCTGCTTTATCTTCGGGTAATACATCTGCAACAACTTTATCTATGCCTATATTTTTAGCTATAGCTTGAGCAGTTCTTTCATTATCTCCTGTAATCATATAGACTTCAAGGTCCATATCATGTAACTTTTTAATAGCTTCAAAAGAAGTATCCTTTACTTGATCTGCTACAGCAATAATTCCAATTATCTCATTTTCTACTGCAATAGTCATAGCTGTCTTACCTTCTTCTTCTAATTTAGCTAGGTTATTTTCTTTATCTTCTATATCTATATTATTATCCTTAATTAATCTTCTATTACCTATTAATATCTCTTTATCTTCAAAATTAGCCTCTAATCCTTTTCCTGGTACAGCTGTGAACCTTTCTGGTATTACTATATCTAATCCTCGATCCTCTGCCTCTCTTACTATAGATTGACCTAAAGGGTGTTCAGAAGCTCTTTCTACAGATGCAGCAATTCTTAATACTTCATCTTCTTCTATATTATTAAAAGTAATAATATCAGTAACTTCAGGTTCACCTTTAGTTATAGTTCCTGTCTTATCAAATATTATAGTATCCATTTTATGTGCTCTTTCAAGATATTCACCAGATTTTATTAATATTCCATTTTCTGCACCTTTACCAGTTCCTACCATTATAGCTGTTGGTGTTGCAAGTCCTAACGCACATGGACAGGCAATAACTAAAACTGCCACCGCATTTAATAATCCAGTATTAAAACCTCTTAGAAAATAAAATACTACAAATGTAAATACTGCTATTAATACTACAGTCGGTACAAATATTCCTGATATTTTATCTGCTAATCTTTGTACCGGTGCTTTTGATCCTTGAGCATCTTCTACTAAGCCAATTATTTGAGATAGTACTGTATCTTTACCGATCTTAGTTGCTTTAAATTTAAATGCACTAAATTTATTTATAGTTGCTCCAATAACTTCATCGTCTACACCTTTATCTATAGGAAGACTTTCTCCAGTAATCATAGACTCATCTAAAGCTGAGTTTCCTTCTACTATAATTCCGTCTACTGGCACTCTCTCACCAGGTCTAACTGAAACAATATCTCCTATTTCTAATTCTTCTACTGGTATTTCTGTCTCTACACCATCTCTGATTACTCTTGCAGTATTAGGCTGTAATCCCATTAATTTTTTAATAGCATCTGATGTTTTTCCTTTGGCTACCGCCTCAAAAGTATTTCCTAATATTATTAATGTAATAATTACTGCCGAAGATTCAAAGTAATATTCATTAACTCCAGTTACTAGATTATATATACTAAAGAAATAAGCTGCAGATGTACCCATTGATATTAGTACATCCATATTAGCCCCTCCTCCTTTTACAGAAGTGTAAGCTCCCTTATAAAATCTATAACCTATAATAAATTGAACTGGAGTAGCTAATGCTAATTGAAACCATCCATTACTTAATATAGTATCTGTATATCCTGCCATTTCAACAAACATTGCTGAAAATAGTGGTAAACTTAAGACTGCGGAAATAATGAAAGAAGTTTTTAGAGATTTGATTTCTTTTTCCCTTAATTCTTTTTCTCTGTCTGAATCTCCTTCTGATTTTACTTTTGCTCCATATCCAGCATTATCTACAGCTTCTACTAGAGTATCTTCACTAACTACTCCTGAAGCATATTCTATAGTAGCCTTATTAGTTGCTAGATTTACATTCACATCCTCTACACCTTGCACTTTCCTAAGTGCTTTCTCCACACTTGCGGCACAAGATGCGCAAGTCATACCTTCTACTAATAATACTGTTTTCTCTAGAGGGACTTTATATCCTGTTTCTTCTATTACCCTAACTAGATCCTCTGGACTAGTACTTTTATCATCAAATTCTACAGTAGCTTTCTCACCTAGTAAATTAACCGCTACATCTATAACCCCTTCTGTTTTGTTGAGAGCCCTCTCAACACTACTTGCACAAGATGAACAAGTCATCCCAGAAACAGCTATATTAACTTTCTTAGTAGTCATTTTATCATCTCCTTTATCTACCCCCCTATGGGGGTGTGTATTATTATAATACCATCTCCCTATTATAATGTCAAATATTAAATTTTATATTAAACTCTCTATTATCCTTTATATAAATTGATAGTTTATACCCATCATTCTTATATTTAAACAATTCATAGTAATTCACTCTTGATTTTAATATAAATATATTGTATTATATAAAATATAGATATTGATAACGATTATCAGAAATTTATTATATATAATTTGAGAGGAGGATTATTATGGAGTATAGTTCATTAGAAGTTCTTAAACCAAAAGATGTCAAAATTATAAAAGATATCTCAGGTGGATGCTCAGCAAAAAAACGATTATATGAACTAGGTTTAAATAAAGGAACACAAATTGAAATATTAAAAAATGATTTTGGACCTATAATTTTAAATGTTTCAGGATTTAAGTTAGCTATAGGTAGAGGCTTAGCTAGTCAAGTCCTCGTTGGATAATAGATTTTATTTTTTTACAATAAATGATAACAGTTATCATTTGGAGGGAGAGTTTATATGAACACAATTGCACTAGCGGGAAATCCCAATAGTGGAAAAACTACATTATTCAATGCATTAACAGGCTCAAATCAACATGTGGGAAATTGGCCTGGAGTTACTGTGGAAAAAAAGGAAGGGAAAATTACATACAATAATAATGAGTATAATATAGTAGATCTACCTGGTACATATAGTCTGGGAGCTTACTCTGAAGATGAAGTAGTTGCTCGAGATTATATTCTAAAAGAACATCCAGATATAGTTATAAATGTAGTAGATGCTACTAGTATAGAAAGAAATTTATACTTAACAACTCAATTATTAGAAATGGGTACTAAAGTTGTATTGGCTCTAAATATGATGGACGAGGCCAAGGCTAAAGATATTCAAATTGATTTAGATAATTTATCTAAAAATTTAGGTATACCAGTAGTTGCGACCGTAGCTTCTAAAA
>DATGUA010000073.1:0-8138 GCA_035301545.1 Tissierellaceae bacterium
AGTCCTGTTGGATTATTAGGATTTCCTAATACTAATAAATCATCTTTTTTGATAGTATCTCTTATTACCTTTATATCTATATTAAAGTCATCTTTATATGGAATCTGTTTTAATTCTTTTCCATGGGCCTTTGCTCTTAAACTATATTCAGCAAAAGCAGGCCTTGTAGTTACAACTCTTTTCCCTATCATTATAAAATTATCTATAATCTCCATAGCCCCATTACCTACTAAAACATTTTCATAGGCACAATCTAAATACTCAGCTATAGAATCTTTCAACTTCCTATACTCTATATCTGGATAAGCAGTCAAGGTTTCAAAACCCTCTATTAACTTTTCATGTAATCCTTCTGGAGTTCCTAAAGGATTAATATTACTACTAAAATCTATTAACTCTCCATCATAATGATCTTTATAAGTCAAAGTATCTCCACCATGTATCATACACTCCCCCCTTTTATTTCTCTTTCAAACCTATTCTAATTATATAATTTTATATAAGCATAATCTAAGTACCTAGTTAAATTATATCTATACCAATCCTTTTTAAACAATCTTCCTCGGAATAAAATACTTACAATCATTAACCTCATCATTATAAACATTAGCCTCTATCCTAAATATATTCTTCAATAAATCTATACTCATAATATTTTCTGGAGATCCATGATGACAAACTTTTCCCTCATCTAATACATAAATATAATCTGAATATCTAACTGCTTGGTTTAGATCATGAAGGACCATGACTACTGTAATCCCTAGAGACTTATTTAAATTCCTTACTAATTCTAATACTTCTAATTGATATGATATGTCTAAATATGTAGTTGGCTCATCTAATAATAGTATTTTAGGTTTTTGTGCTAATGCCATAGCAATCCAAGCTCTTTGTCTTTCTCCACCTGATAAAGTACTTACAAATCTATCTCTATAATCTAATAACCCAGTTTCTTTAATCGCCCAATCGACTATATTTTTATCTTCTCTACCAAGTCTTTTTCCAAATCTTAGATGAGGATATCTACCATAAGATACTAGGTTTTCGACAGTTATATCTGAAGCTGTATGTTTCACCTGAGGAAGTATCGCTATTTCCTGGGCAATACTTTTATTATGTATTTCTGTTATATTTTGTCCTCTTAAACTTACTTTACCTATGTCAGGTTTTAAATATCGACTTAAAGTCTTAATTAATGTAGATTTCCCTGATCCATTTGGCCCTATTATAGTAACTATTTTACCTGATTCAATTTTTATATTGGCCTCTTTCAAAGCAGATTTTTCTCCATAATTTATAGACAAATTTTCCCCTTCTAATACTATCATCTATTTTCACCTCTTACTCTTAAAAGATATAGGAAAAATGGTGCACCTATAGCTGACATTATAATTCCTACTGGTATTTCCATAGGAGCAAATAACACCCTAGATAATGTATCACATATCATAACTATACTTCCCCCTAGTAATATAGCAGCTGGAAATAGATATTTATAATCTGAACCTATAAATATTCTAGCAATATGAGGTACTATAAGCCCTACAAATCCTAACAGACCTACTACACTTACTGCACTCCCTGCTAATAATGAAGATAGTATAATAAAGTAGAATCTAGTTCTTTCTATATTCAATCCTAAACCTGTAGCTACTTCATCTCCTAGCATTAATATATTTAACTTATTTGGTAAGAACATTACTAAAAGTACCCCAACTATGGTGTATGGTAATATCATCTTAAAATCTTGCCATTGTACAGCAGATAGTCCACCTACCATAAATCCTAATACACCTGAAACTCTATCAGGAAAAAATGTCATTAATGCATTATTACCAGCAGAGAAAAGAGAGGCAACTGCCACTCCAGCCAAAACTAGCCTAGTAGGCTGTGCCCCTTCTTTCCATGCTAATATATAAATAAATAGTGTGGCAAATAAAGCTCCTACAAAGGCACCCATCGGCACTAGATAATAATACTCAGGAAACAATATAAGTATTATTAATGCAAATAGGCCTGCCCCAGAGGATACCCCTATAATATTAGGTCCAGCTAGGGGATTTCTCATTATTCCTTGGAGTATAGCTCCAGATAATGATAGACAAATACCGACTAACGCGGCAACCAAAGTTCTAGGAAGTCTCACATTCCAAATAATTTGGTAATTTATGTTTTGTTCTTTGAAGAAGATAGACTTAACAATTTCTGCTGGACTTACTTTTACTGCTCCATTAGCTACACTTAGAAAAAAACTACACACAAATAAAATTGTTAACAAAATTAATATTATCTCTTTATTTTTAATTATTGATTTAATACCACTTTTCATCATATACTCCTAAAATTTATTCAAATACCTCAGGATATATTATTTCAGCTAATCCTTCATAAGCTTCTACAAATCTATCATTTGGTTTATACCAATATAAATCTTTAGGCAGAATAATATATTTATCATTTTTTACTGCAGATAATTCACTCCAGGCCGGATTAGATTCTACATCCTCTTTTAATCTTTCCATAACCTTGTCCATATCACTACCAGTAGTTTGAACAAATATATAATCTGGGTCTTCTTCTATAATCTTCTCCATACTAAAATTCTTGGAACTTAAAGTATCATCAGAATCATCTGCAATATTTATCATATGCAAGTCATCTAACATTTCACCTACTGTAGTTTCAGAACCTCTAGCTGTAATTGATTTTGTACTAGCCACCATTAATAATACCTTTTCTTCTTTATCCTTTGGTGCTTTTTCTACAATATCTTCTATTCCTTTAGATATATCTATAACATTTTTTTCATATAAATCTTCCCTATCATTTAGGGCTGTAAATAATCTTCCTAACTTAAAATAATCTTCTTTAGTATTATATTCTGCTACTAAAACAGGTATATCATTGTTTTCCAAACTTTCAGCAGCCTCTAGCTGAGATGGTTGAGCTGCCATTGATATTACTAAATCTGGTTGTAAAGCTAATACCTTTTCTACACTTATAGAACCTAGTTTCCCCACTATTTCTGCATCTTCTATACCTTCTATTGGCTCTTGTCCTTCCGATTCTTCAATTCTACCTACTATATCTCCACCATTTTCCATCCATACATCTAATAGTGAATTGTATATAACTACTACTCTTTCTGGATTCTTTTCTAAAACTATTTCTTTTTCTCTAGCATCTGTAAAGCTTACCGTGTTTTCATCTATAGTGACACCATATTGTTCTTCTGCTTCATTCTCTTCTACCTTATCATCATTTTCTGTAGATTCATCTGTATTTGTTGCAGGCTCTTCTACATCTTCATTTCCACAAGCTACTACTAGAGATAATGTTAATGCTAATATAAGTATAATTCCTAAAATTCTTTGTTTATTCATCTTTTATCTCTCCACTCTTTCCTTGTTAATATTAATGACATATAATTTTTATCCTTTAAGATTTCATCTTTTTCTTTTAAGATTTCCTGATCTTTTAGGCTAACCTTTTTAATATAGTCATATTGATAATTGTTTTCTTCTAATGTATTTATTAACTTTTCTTTATTCCTCAAAGTTTTTAATATAGATATAGAATCACCATATTCTAACAAACCCTCATGAAATTCATCACATAGTATAAATGTATCTCCCTTTATTGTTAATGGAAACTTAGCCTCTGCTGCACTAGCTACAAAAGATGGAATTCCTGGTACTATCTCTATTTCAATTTCTTTATTTTCTAATTCTTCCATAATATATATAAAGGTACTATATATCATTGGATCACCAATAGTTAAAAAGGCTCCTTTACCATTCTCTGGTATCCTATCTAATATAGTATTTGCTGCCTTCTCATAATCCTTTTCAACTACATTTCCCATTGGAAAATCTAAATATACTACTTCTTTATCTTTAATAAATTCACTAGCAGTATCTAAAGCCATATTTTTCCCTTTATTATTAGGGGCAAATATTATATCTACTTCTTTCATAATATTTACAGATCTTAATGTAAGTAGATCTGCATTACCTGGTCCTGTACCTATCCCATAAAGTTTTTTCATCATTTTTCCTCCATTACATCCTGTAAATGTTTTAGATATAGGTTTTGTATAACTTTATATTCTCCTAAACCCTTAAGAACTACTTCTACCTCATATCCATTAGATTCTAATATAGTCTTCCAAGAATCTTCATCATTAGATGCCATGTCATTAGTAGCATGATCTCCTGCTACAAACATAAATGGCATTAATTTTACTCTTTTAATATCTTTTTCTTCTAACTTTTTCATTATATCTTCTAAAGTTCTACTACCTTCTACAGTAGCTAGAAAAACCTTATCCTTACCTATTTCATTATATCTATCTTGTAATTTGTCATAAGATTTATCTGCTATATGATCTGAACCATGCCCCATAAATACTATAGCTTGATCTTTTTCTAATTTACCTAAATCTAAATCTTCTACTATAGTCTTATAGTCTAAGTCTGAGTATAATAATGGTTTACCTACTTTAACTCCTAGATCTGTAAGTTTTTCATATTCATGTCCTTCAATAATATGTGTAGGTTGAATATATATATCTTCTATTCCCTTCCCTTTCATATCCTCTATAGCTTCTACTTCATTTAATATATGTAGATTATCTTTTTCTTTCAATTTATTTATTACCATTCTAGAAGTAAATGCTCCTAATACATAATCATCTTTATATTCTTCTTTAATCTTATCTTCTATTTTTTCTATAGTTTTTTTCCTAGTTTCTTCATAAGAAGTACCAAAACTTGCTACTATAATCCCCTTTTTCAAAAATATCACTCTCCATTAAATTTATTAAACTCATCTTCATTTTTAAATAATGGTCCATTCATTTTTTCATGAATTCTTACTAGCCATGGTTTTGATAAAGATGCTTCCTCTAGAATTAGACTATCTAAAAAAACTTCTTCTGGCTTACCTTGACAAGTTATTCTACCTTTGTTTAAAATGTAAATATAATCACAGATATCATATATTAAATCCATATCATGGCTTGATATTACAACATTTTTTCTTTGACTAATTTCTAATATTATATTTTTTATTTCCTTTCTCATATAGGGGTCTAGTCCACTAGTAGGTTCGTCCATTAATAATACTTTCGAATCCATAACTAAAGCTCCAGCTATAGCAACTCTTTTCTTTTGTCCATAACTTAAAAAGTGGACTGGCTTATCTATTAAATCTAAACATTCCACTTGATTAAGAGCATCTGTAACTCTTAATTTTATTTTCTCTTCAGATACTCCTAAATTTCTTAAGCTAAAGGCTATATCATCATATATATTCGGGTAAAATAATTGTTGATCTGGATCTTGGAATACAATATTAACTTTCTTTCTATATTCTATTAATTTATTCTTTTTATACTCTATAGCTTTTCCATTATATTCTATAAATCCTTTTCTTGGTTTAAGTATTCCCATTATATTTAGAAAAAGAGTAGACTTTCCAGAGCCATTAGCTCCAATTATTCCAATTATATTTCCTTTATTAGTATTTATATTAATATTTTCTAATGCCTTAGTTCCATCTTCATATTTATAATCTAAATTTTTAATTTTAATCATTTAATCACCTAGTCTAAATTCCCCATCATATAATTTACATTCTAATGCAATATTCATTTTCTTATGCCTAATTAAAACCCTAGTAAATAAACTACTTATTAATAATGACAAAGATCTTAATGAGTTTTTTTTATTAATATATCCAAATTTTATACTTTGTCCTAAATGAATATTGTTAGCTTCCTCTATAAATAAGAAGATGCTTCTATATATAAGTACCATTAGTTCAATAATTAGAGATGGAATCCCTATATTTGTTAAACCACTTATAATATTGACTATAGATGTTGTTAATATTAAAAAATATATAGATGTTAAAGATGATATTACACCAATATATAGTTCAATACCCTTTCCTATAGACTCTTTTGTTATTCCTATATTTATATTTCCTAATTTTATAGAATAAATATAAGAGGTATCATTTATTGAAATAATTATCATCATTATACTGAGCATTAAAAAAAACATGGGAGTTTTAAATACTTTCATATAATCCTTTACAGAAATCTTTGCTATACCAATTGTTAATACTAGCATAAGGATTATATTAATAATATACAAATAAGTTATATTTATTATTCTCAATACGATTAAACCACCAAGAGAGATTAAAATCTTAAATTTAGGATTATAATCCCTTAATCTATTGATATATGCATATTTATCTATTAGTAACAACTTTACGTCTTTCTCTTAAAACCCCAAATATATATCCTATAGCTCCTGCACCTACAGCTACTTGTAGAGAAAACATTAAGCTTTCTACTTCTCCACTTGGTGGCTCCCAAAATGCTTCTGCCCAAGGTTCATAATTTGGATCTATTTCTCCTATTAAATCTTCTGCCTGACCATCTGCTCCCTCAAATTCTGAATCTCTTTTAATGATTAAAGGTGTGAGTACTACTCCAATTATTAGCAAAATTAAGATTAAATTTTGTTTAAATAATGCTTTCAATTTCAAGCACCCCTTCCTTCTTATACTCTAATATTAAGCTAAATACTATTACTGTAATTATACCTTCTATGATTGCTAAAGGTACTTGAGTCAATGCAAATACTGACATAAATTTCATCACAGAACTAGCTACTCCGCCTACTGCATCAGGAAAAGCAAGACCTAATTGTATTGAAGTAATTACATATGTAATTAAATTACCTAAACTTGCACCTAAAAATATGGCTAATTTAGGATTTTCTTTATTGCCCTTTAGTAGTTTATATATACCATATGATACTAAAGGACCTACTATTGCCATAGAGAAAACATTTGCTCCTAAAGTAGTCAATCCTCCATGAGCTAGTAATAATGCTTGGAAGAGTAAAACTATCGTTCCTATAACAGTCATAGTAGTAGGCCCGAATAATATAGCACCTAAACCTACTCCTGTTGGATGGGAACATGAGCCTGTTACTGATGGAATCTTTAATGCTGATAATACAAATACAAATCCACCTACTAATCCTAGAAGCATCTTTTCATCTCCTTGGGTTTTTAGCCTACTAGCTAGCCGCCTAAATCCAACTATTAAAAATGGTAGAGATAAAACTCCCCATATCAACGCCCAATTTAATGGTAAGAAACCTTCCATAATATGCATCCCATGGGCTATATTAGGAGTAAATAATAAGACAAATAACATACACACACTTAACAATCCTTTTTTCACTTTATCACCTCATTCTTATATTTATAAAAAAACCCCTAATCCAAAGAGGATTAGGGATAATTATACACAGATTTCACACCTAAATAAAACTTCCCTTCCCTCCGAAGGCTACTTCTAATAGCTATTAGGCAGGTCTCCTGACTTATGAATCATTCTACTTTCAATACCTTCCCAGACTCCTCTAGTGGCCTATATTGATTTTGTCATCATTTACAGTAGCGGGGGCTGTATAGGAATTTAACCTATTTCCCTTTTAATTTTTTAGAACCTAATGCTTATTCAATTTTTTATTCAAGCTAAGTTTAGCATATCTAATTAAAAAATGCAATCATTTATATTATCTTCCGTCAGTAAATCCATATTTACTTCCTTGTGTACCAAATTCTGTAACTCCAACATTATTTACATACTTATATCTAAATGTATTAGATAAACCAAATACTACTGGAGTTATTGGAGATTCTTCTAAAAGGATTTCTTCTGCTTCTGCATAATATTCTAAACGTTTTACATGATCTTCTTCCTTATCTGCCTCTTTTACTAGTTCGTCATATCTTTCATTTTCCCAACCAGTTTTTATTGAAGCAGCATCAGATCTTAATAAAGTCATCATAGTTGCAGGGTCATTAAAGTCAGCAGTCCATGCCATGTATCCTATTTGGAAATCTCCATTATTCACATTTGAGTCAAATACTGGCCATTCTAATTGTTCTACTTTCACTTCTACACCTAAGGTATCCTTATACATTTGTTGTATATATTCTCCTAAAGTTCTAAACCATTGATCTGTTCCACCTAAAGAAAAAGTAACATCTAGTTTTTCTATATCAGTATCCATTCCCTCTTCCTCTAAACCTTTAACTAAAAG